>NZ_JAMYPA010000004.1:0-303691 GCF_040320105.1 Mesorhizobium sp. M0778
GCCGCCGATGCTGCCAAAGTTCCCATCAGCCATCGCATCAAGAAATGCGCCTGGAACGACGACTATCTCATCAATGCCATCACTCATATGCGATAGCCCTGCCCAAGTGGGGGAGATGTCCGGCAGGACAGAGGGGGGCGCGACAGAACTCGGCGTTGGTCTTGGTTCTCTCCCCAAGGAGAAAAACTACCGCCGCAACACCGCGCTCAGCACATCCCTGACGCCGATGGCGCCGACGAAGCGCGATTGGTCGTCGAATAGCGCCACGGGTGCTGTCTGTGAGCGATGCATGGCCAGCATCACCGTCTTCAGCGAGGTGCCGGGATTGGCCCAGAACACCTGCGCCGTCTCCTCCGGCTGAGCCTCGACGTCGGCGCAGGAGACCCACACCGCCGGCTTGCCGTCGCGCTCGGCCGCCGCCACCAGCCCATGCTCGTCGATCTTGAAGCGCGTCGTCTTGCGGCGGTCGAGCCACACCCAGCCGTTTTCGCCATGTTCGAGGTCGCGGCGGTCGCGCATGACGTTCCAGGCGGTCAGCACCGAGAGCGGGTTCACATTGGCGATGAAGTCGCGGACATAGTCGTTGGCAGGCCGCAGCACGATGTCTTCCGGCGCGCCGGTCTGCACGATGCGCCCGCCCTCCATGATGGTGATGTGGGTGCCGATCTTCAGCGCCTCCTCGAGGTCGTGGCTGACGAAGATGATGGTCTTCTTCAGTTCGGCCTGAAGCTGCAGCAGCTCGTCCTGCAGCTTGGTCCGGATCAGCGGATCGAGCGCCGAGAACGGCTCGTCCATCAGCAGGATCGGCGCCTCGGTGGCGAAGGCGCGCGCCAGGCCGACGCGCTGCTGCATGCCGCCGGAAAGCTCATGCGCGTATTTCTTCGACCACTGGTCGAGATGAACCAGCTTCAGCTGTTTGCTCACCCGCTCCTTGCGCTCGGCTTCCGGTACGCCGGCGAGCTCGAGGCCAAGGCCGACATTTTCCTCCACTGTGCGCCAAGGCAGCAGGCCGAACTGCTGGAACACCATTGCCACCTGCTTTTGCCGCAACCGCCGAAGCGTCGCCTCGTCGCAGGTGACGACGTCGACCGTACCATCGCCGTCCTTGACCAGCACCTGGCCGCGCGAGACGACGTTCAGCCGGTTGACGGCCCTGAGCAGCGTCGACTTGCCGGAGCCGGACAGGCCCATCAGCACCGAAATCTCACCCTCGTGCACGGTGAGGCTGGCACCGGCACAGCCCAGCACGTTACCGGTCTGTTCGAGGATCTCGGCACGGGTGGCGCCGCTGTCGATCAGCGCCAGCGAACCGGCCTGGTCGGCGCCAAAGACGATGTCGACATTCCTGAAATCGACGGCGACGGTCATTTCTTGCCTCCCACGCCGATGCGCGTCATTCGATCAAGCACGATGGCGAGCACGACGATGGCCAGACCTGCCTCAAGCCCGAGGTCGATCCGGCGCGACCCGAGCGCCCGGTTGATCTCTGTGCCGAGGCCGCCGGCGCCGATCAGGGCGGCGAACACCACCATCGACAGCGACAACATGATCGATTGGGTCAGCCCAGCCATGATGGTCGGCAGTGCCGAAGGCAGCTCGACCTTCCACAGCAGCTGGCGCTTGGTGGCGCCGAACGCTTCGCCCGCCTCGACGATCGATTTCGGCACCGAGGTGACGCCGAGATGGGTGAGCCGAACCGAGGTCGGGATGACGAAGATGATGGTGACGATCAGGCCGGGCGCGTTGCCGAGGCCGAACAGGGTCAGCACCGGGATCAGGTAGACGAAGGTCGGCAGCGTCTGCATCAGGTCAAGTACCGGCAGCATGACGCGATAGATCTTCGGCTTGTGCGCGGCCCAGATGCCGAGCGGCACGCCGATAGCCATCGAGACGGCGGCGGCGGCAACGACCAGCACCAGCGTCTCCACCGTCTGCTTCCACAGGTTCTGGTTGAGGATGAACAGCAATCCGATGAACACCGCTAGGGCCAGGCCTTTCGAACGCTGCAGGAAATAGGCGAGCAAAGCGATCAGGGCGATCAGCAGAACCGGCGGCAGCAACAGCAGCCCGTCGACGATGCCGTCGAGCAGGAAGTTGAGGCTGTTGGAGAAAGCCCTGAAGACGGTGTCGAAATTGTCGGTGAGAAAGCCGAAAAACGCCTTCCCCCACGCGCCAACGGGGATCTTGTAGCTGACCAGGAATTTGGAGATCGGATCCATCTAGCCCCTCTTCTGCCGGCGCCGTCCTTTGCCGGACGGTCATCTTGTCACAGGATATGAAAAAGGGCAGCCATTTCTACCGTGGCTGCCCCTCGTCTTGTCGTGCAAGCGGTCAGGTCAGCTTCCGAGCGCTGTTTTCACCGCTGCCGCCGCGTCGCCGCCGTCGAAGGTGGTGACGCCGGCGATCCAGGGAGCAACCGCGTCCGGGTGCTTCTTCAGCCAGTCGGTCGCGACCGTATTGGCGTCGCCACCCTTCAGGATCGCGTCCATCATCTCGCCTTCCATGTCCAGGTTGAACTTCAGGTTGGTGATGAACTTGCCGGCGTTCGGGCACTCGGTCGTATAGCCCTTGCGCACGATCGTATGCACGGTGGCGGCGCCGAAGCCAGTGTCGCCCATGCCGTCGAGATAGGTGATCTTCATGGCGCCCATCACCGGATGCGGCGTCCAGCCGAGGAAGGCGATCCATTCATTGTTTTTGATCGACTGCTCGGCCTGGGTGAGCATGCCGGCTTCGGACGATTCGACCAGCTCGAAGCCTTCGAGATTGTCGGCCGGGTTCTTGATCATGTCGAGGATGATACGATTGCCGTCATTGCCGGCCTCGATGCCGTAGATCTTGCCGTCGAACTTGTCCTTGAACTTGCCGAGATCGGTCAGCGTCTTGACGCCGGCGTCGGCGACATAGGTCGGCACGACGATGCCGTAGCCGGCACCGCTCAAATTCTCGCTCACGGTCTCGATGGAGCCTTCTGCGGTGTAGTCCTTGATGTCGTTGGTCATCGACGGCATCCAGTTGCCGAGGAAGACATCGAGGTCCTTGTTCTTCAGCGACGCCATCGTCACCGGCACCGAAAGCTGGATTACCTGCGGCTCGTAGCCGAGCGCGGTGAGCAGCACCGAGGCTATACCGGTTGTCGCCTGGATGTCGGTCCAGCCGACATCCGACAGACGAACCGCCTTGCAGCTTTCCGGATCGCCGGCGAAGGCCGCAGTCGTGGATAGAAAAGCCGCCAGGCCGAGACCGGCGACGAATGAATTCATGCGCGACATAGAAATTCTCCCATTTCAGTTCTCGGTGAAGCGAAGTGGCGGTTTTATCTCCACCTTTGTTCCGTCAGCCAAACACCATTCTGCTGCGGTTTCAAGCACTAAGGCAACCACGATCAACGGCGCAGGCTGGTCGATCAACGACACGCCCGCCGCTTTCCGGATGGAAGTCGTCTTTTCCCGGTGGAATGTAGGCGCTCCCCCTCCCCGCTTTGTTGCAACTCGGCTTAAAAGGACGGCATGGCCAAGCTGTACTTCCACTATGCGACGATGAATGCCGGCAAGACGACGATGTTGTTGCAGGCCTCGTATAATTACCGCGAGCGCGGCATGACGACGATGCTGTTCATCGCCGGCCACTATCGCAAGGGCGATACCGGGCTGATCTCGTCGCGTATCGGCCTGGAGACGGAAGCCGAGATGTTCCGCGACGGCGACGACCTATTCGCCCGGGTCGCCGAGCATCATGACCACGCCACGGTCCATTGTGTCTTTATCGATGAGGCGCAGTTCCTCGAAGAGGAGCAGGTCTGGCAACTCGCCCGCATCGCCGACCGGCTGAACATCCCGGTCATGTGCTACGGCCTGCGCACCGATTTCCAAGGCAAGCTGTTTTCCGGCTCGCGCGCCCTGCTGGCGATCGCCGACGACCTGCGCGAGGTGCGCACCATCTGCCGCTGCGGCCGCAAGGCGACGATGGTGGTGCGCCTCGGCGCCGACGGCAAGGTGGCCAAACAGGGCGAACAGGTGGCGATCGGCAAGGACGTCTATGTCTCGCTCTGCCGCCGCCATTGGGAAGAGGAAATGGGCCGCGCCGCCCCAGACGATTTCATCGGCTTCACCAAAGCCTAAACCAGCGCTATTGCTTTCATCCGACCTCCCGGCTGACATTCGTTCCGCAATCGCGCCATTGCAGCCTTTGTTGAGCGTGCCGCCTATTTTGATCCACTGCCAGAGCCGTCGGGAGTTCCCATGCTTCGAGTAATTTCGTCTGCAACTGCTTTCCTCATCGCCGGCGTTGTTGCCGCGCATGCCGACGGCGATGCTGCTCTCGGCAAAAAGGTCTTCAACAGATGCATGGTCTGTCACGAGGCAACGAGCGACCGCGACAAGGTCGGCCCGCATCTGCTGGGTGTCGTCGGCCGCACCGCCGGCACCGCGGACAGTTATCTCAGCCGTTACTCGCAGGCGATGAAGGATGCCGGCGCCGCCGGTTTGGTCTGGGACCAAGCAAACCTTGCCGAATACCTGCGCGCACCCCGGCAGAAGATCCCCGGCAACAAAATGGCCTTCTCCGGCCTGACCAGCGACGATGACATCGCCAACGTCATCGCCTACCTCAAAGCCGATCCCAAGCCCTGAGCGTCGCTCCCGCGCAAAAGTCCAGCCGAGGTCGAAGCGGTGCCTGACCGGCCGGCAGTTACAGCGTAATCATGGCTTGATTATCCTGCAGTCGCCTCCTGAAATTCTTTGTTTTCCTGTAATCCCATGTCTTCCGTCTTTCATTCGCCAAACCCGGCACATATATTCGCGGCGGTTTGCGAAACGAAACCGATGCCGAAGCGGGAGGCCCCAATGGCGACATTGCAGAATTTCGATGCCGAGATTGCCAAGACCAAGCAGGTCGTGCAGGACATGCGCACCAAGATTGAGCAGTCCGGTGCCGTGCTCGACACGCTCGCCACCGCCGACAAGAGGATCGGCGACGCCAATTTCGACATCGAGAATGCCCGCATCGAGGATGTGCTGAAGCAGCAGAAGGTGATGGAAGGCAATATCGCCGACCTGATCATCGGCCTCGAGGACGCCACCAACGTCTTCGGCGCCGAATTCGAGAGCATGAAGAACTACACCGGCTGGGAAAGTTTCGTCGGCGTCTTCTCCAGCCAGCGCAAGCAGCGCATGCGCACCGACCGCGTCCGCAACATGTCGCTGGCCGGCAATTTGCAGGAACTGCTGGCGAAGTCCGACACCATCGTCGGCATCCTCAAGGCGCAGAAGCAGGTTCTCGACACGCGCTACAAAACCTCCGAGGCCAGCCTGTCGCAGGTGATCGAGCGCCGCAAGACCACGATGTCCAATCTCGAGACCGTGCAGAAGCGCATCGAGGAGCTCAACCCGATGCTGCTCGACATCGAGAACAAGATCGCCGCCTCGACCAGCCAGAAGGAGCGCACGCAGCTTGAAGGCGAGCGTTCGAAACTGGCCACGGAATACAACGAGAAGCAGGCCAAGGAGCAAGAATTGCTGGCCGAAAGCCAGACGCTGGAGCGCTACACCTCGATGTTCCAGACCTTCGTCGATTCGCTCAACAACCAGATCGCGGCGCAATCGACGCTGATCAACAAGCTGACCATCGATACCGAGCAGCGCATCGTGCTGTACAAGGCGCTGGAAGATTCGCTGAAGACCGCCGCCCAACAGGATGTCGCCCACAAGATCAACACGCTGGGCAGCCAGGTCGACAACACCGCCGAAGAGACGATGGCCGGCATTGGTGCTGCCTCGCAGAAGCACATTGGCGATCTGCTTGAAATGCACGAGAAGAACATGGTCGCCACCGCCGACATCCAGCGCCGCAAGAAGCTCGCCGACGATGCCTTCGCCCGCCGCTTCGACGACGTGATGAAGAAGCACAATTCGGCAAATTACGTGCAGTCGTAATTGCTGCACGTGCACTGCTCCCAAGGGCTGGCAGCATGACCCCCGAAAACGAAGCGGCGGCGCGCTATTTCTCGGCGATCGCGGCGGCACTTGGCGGCCTCGAAGTGTTCATGCGCGACGATCGCTCGCCGCTCTACCGGCATGGCATCGTCGCCAAGATCGTCGCCGAATACATCGCGCGGCTCGACAAGTCGTTCTCGTGTTGGCGCAACCGGCTGGGCTTCACCGAGACGTTCCGCATCTCGCGCGCCGAAAGCGGTTTTCCGGTCTTCCAGAACCTGCTCGAGCTGGAAAACGACCGCCGCCAGGCCGATGCGCGCCTCGCCAACCTCCCGTTGGCCGACGAGCTGCGCGAGGAAATGGCGGACTTCATCCTGCGCCACAAGGAATTCCCCGAAGCGCTGCAGAAGTCGATGGCCGAGCGGCTCTACCTCGAAGACGTCAAGAGCGAGACCACCTTTGGCCCGTTCACGCTGGCCCAGACGGCCAAGGTTTCGGTCAATCCGAAGACGTTGCGGCCCTATTATCTGGTCCACTGGGCCTGCTTCGACGGCAGCGCCAACCTGCCGCTGGTCTATATGCTGACGGTCGAGGATTCCTCCGACGACATGATCCGGCAGCTGGTCGACTCCGGCGGCAAGCTTAATGAGAGGGTCGACATTCCGCTGCCGGTCGACGGCTTGCTCAATCCCGAGCTCGCCCACCGTTTCGACGATTTCACCGAGAAGAATTCCGCCTACACGCTGTCGCCGGCGACCATCGCGGTCAACCTCGACAAGGATTTCGAACCGCTGCATCCCAAGCAGCTGCGTCGCGTCGTGCTCGGCCCGTTCTATTCTGCAGGGATTACCGACAACAATTCGACGGTAAGCGAAGTGCTGGCCAAGGTGCGCAAGCCGGAAAACGCCTGGCTGCTGACCTGGACCATCCAGGAGGTCTTTTCCAAGGCCGAGAAGCCAGGCCGCAAGGGGCTGTTCTCGAGCGAAAAGACGACGCAGGAATTCTTCATCAATACCGACGATCTCGAGGCCGCGCGCCAGGGCGTGTCGAGCTATGAGAACCATGCGCTGATCCCGCACGAGGCCTATCAGGCGCTCTATGCCGCCGGCGAGGCGCAGAAGATCTTTTCGGGCTACAAGGTCCACATCCTGTCCAAAGGGCAGGTCATCAGCGACGTCTGACCGTCAAATCGCGGAGCATCTTCCATGGACACCGGCCTGACCACCATCCCGGAAGCGGCAATTGAAAAGCACCGCGCCACTGCGCAAAGTTTCATCACCCGCATCGTCGTGCTGGAAGACCCATCGCGCGAGTCCGGCACAGCGCTTGCCGGCACCAACCGCCGCTTCGTCTCGACCGTCTCGGTCGGCTCGGTTCGCCGCACGCGCGAGGTCGAGCTCGCCAAAACCGTCGCCGCCGTCCATCCCGACGACCAATTGCTGACCATACCGCAGCACATGCTGTTGTTTCGCGCTCGGCGCGGGGCGGCAATAGCGCTAGCCATATCGGATGTCTTCGCCGAAGGCTCGGACCTCGAAAGCCTGCAGGCGAAAAACGCCCGCGCGCCGCTCGAAGGCGACGAAGCTGCCACCTTCAAGAAGCTGCTGTCGGCCTCTGCCTACATCTCCGCCTTCAGCCTCGCCTCCTATTTGTTCCAGCTGATCGACAGCGACGGCGAGGCGCCGAACGACACGCCCGAGCCGGACTTTCTGTTCGACACCCCGCAGGATGCGGTGAAGTCGATCGTGGCCGGGCTCGACAGGGCGATAGCAGGTTCGAAGGACGACGCCGACCTGATGACCCGGGCCCGCGCCTTTGCCCGCGTAGCCATCGACGGGCTGTTGGCGCGAAAGGGCCGCTTCGACGGCATCGGCCCGTTCGAGAACGCCCATATCCGCATCGACGTCGACGATTTTACCCTCGATGGTTTCGACGTCGCCCCTGGCAAGCGGGCAAAACCGCTGGTGATGACCTTCAAGAAACCGGAAGAGGTCGTCGGCAACCACATCGCCAAGTACCAGTCGGTAAAGCTCGCCAAGATGCTGATGGCGTACGACTTCGAGCGCGAGCTGAACCCATTCGTCGAGCTTGGCGGCTTCCTGTTCACGTTTATCGGCGACGGCGCGCCCGGCACCGGCAAGACGACGCTGATCCAGATGATCGCCGGCCTTCTCAACGGCTACTGCCAAGTCGCCGGCTATCCCTTCGCCTACGAAAATTTCGGCGTCGACCAGATCTCCTCCTACCAGGGCAAGTCCGGCCAGAACTGCCGCCAGTTCATCAACAATGTGCTGAACCCGCGCGTCATCGGCTTCGGCACCATCGACGATATCGACCAGGTCGCCGCACGCCGCTCAGACGACCGCGCCTCGGCCGGCCAGCAGGAAATCACCGGTGTGCTGATGGACGCATTTGCCGGCGCGGCAACCGTGGTGCGCGGCAATTGCTCGTTCGGCATGTTTTCCAACTATCCCGAAAACGTTGACGACGCATTGCGCCAGCGCGCCGGCGCCCGCTGGCTGGTCGACGGCCCGCAGAGCCGCGACGACTACATCGACATCTTCGTCCTGCTCGCCGGCAAGAACCACAAGATCCCGCTCGGCGACCACAAGCTCTATGCCGCTCAGGAAATCCAGCGCGCGGTGATGGAGGCTTACGAGGAGCATGAGAAGCCGCAGGAAGACGGGCTGATGAAGGTCTATGAGCGCTACATGAAGGAGAACGGCGCGCCGAAGTCGATGGCCGATATCGGCACCTATCTGCACTTGATCAAGGATGCCGAGCCGCGTTTCACCGGCCGCGCCATCAAGAACGTCACCGACGCGATCAAGATGCGCGCCATGGACATCGAATTGCCCGACGAGTGGTTCGAAAAGCCGGAAGCCTTCATGCACAAAAGCTACGACGACAAGAAGGCGATGATCGAGGAACTGCGCGGGCCGTTCTCGATGGACATGGTCATGCAGGAGATCAACCGCTATGCGGATTCCGAATTCCGCTATTCCGACAAGTCGGACGATGCGGCGGTGACCAAGATGATCCGCGACACCCGTCTGCGGGAGCGTGCCGTCCGCGAGATCGAGGAGTTGAAGAAGAAGGGAATGTGGAATGCGTGATCTTCCTTCTCACCGGATAGCACTGTTTCCGGTGCGATGCATAAGCTCCCACAGCAACGCTGAAAGACGTGGCTCAAACGCTGACGCCCCCCTCTCCCCGTTCTTCACGGGGAGAGGGTAAGGGTGAGGGGCAGCGCATGCGTGGGCCAGAAATAGACACAACCAAGCGCGCAAGGCGCCTGCGTCAATCCGACAACGATGCAGAAACCGCGCTCTGGCTGGAGTTGCGCGACCGCAGACTGAACGGCCATAAATTCGTACGGCAGTTGCCGATAGGCTCTTACTTCGTCGATTTCGCCTGCAGAGACTGCCAGCTCGTCGTCGAAGTCGATGGCAGTCAGCATGTCGGCAGCCAATATGATCGAATCCGAGATCGCTTCATCGTCTCCGATGGCTGGTCTATCCTTCGCTTTTGGAACGTAGACGTATTGAAGGAGCGGGAAGCAGTCCTTGAAACAGTGGTGGCTGCGATCGAAGGGCGCCTCGAACGCCATATCGAAACGCGTGATCTTCGATTTGTCGCCGCCAAAGGCTATGGAGAGACATGTCCTTGACCGTTTGCGCTGCCCCTCACCCTTACCCTCTCCCCGTGAAGAACGGGGAGAGGGGGGCGTCAGCGTTGGAGCTCGGTCATCCAGCGCAAGATCCGTTGGGACTACGCGCATGAGCCCTGCCAAGAAACCCGACCTGCTACGCGACAACGAGCTGATCTACGGCCGGCTGCTGACGGTCGACGAGCCGCATCTGATCCAGCGCTACAACAAGGCGATGGTCGCCTTCGGGCTGAAGCCGACCAAGCTGAAAAGCTTCGAGATCGACCGTACCGGCTTTTCGCCGCAGGTCGCCGAGGAATGCGGCGACTACAGCTACCTCGATCCGAACGAGGTCAACCGCCGCTTCATCATCCTGACGCCGTCGCAGATCGACCTGCCGGTGGTGCACACGGCTTTCTCCAACACCTCGCTGCTGATGTACGAGTTCATGTCGAAGAACCAGCGCGCCATCGATGCGCTGACAATCAAGGACGTCATCTACGGCGAGATCGAGGATTCAGTCCCCAAGGTCGACGACATCGAGGATCTGCTGTCGATCAATCAGGTCGAGTTCAAGGTGCTGTCGGCCGAGGACGTGCTGGGCAAGGCCGCCGAGCTCGGCAAGCTGGTCGACCGGCTGAAGCAGGAACCGGATGCCTGGCGCGACAATGCCATGCTTGCACACATGGTCGAGCTGGCGAAGGTCTGCGGCGACATCCGCGAGAATGCGCTGGTGCCGGACCAGGTGATCTTCCGCCACAACGCCTATTGGACCAGCCATTTCGGCGGGCTCTATGTGTTCGTCGATCCCGACGTGACGACGGTGATCAGCGACCCGGCAGCGCCCGGCTTCCGCCGCTCGCGGCCGTGGCAGGTGAGCTATCTCTCGATCCATGACGCCGACAAGGTGTTCAAGTTCCTCGCTTCGACCGGCCGCATCGAGCTGCCTCGCGCCTCATGGATCGAAACCTCCGGCTATCTCGAGCATCGCGCCGAAATGGTGGTGCGCGCCCTGATCCGCGACGCCGAGCCCGACCGCAATCTGACCGACGTCGATAAGGTCTGGCTGCAGACCTGGATCCACGGCCACGCCGATCTGATCACCAGGGACGGCAATTTTCCCTTCCTCAACGCCGCCAAGCGCGAGATCGCCCAACTTGGCCATCTCAAGATAGAGGATGTGTTCCCGCAGCAGCGCTTCCTGGTGATCCGCGCCAAGCCGGACCATCAAGACGCCTGGCTGACCAACCAGCTGATCTCGGACTTCGTGCCGCAGGACTTCGTCTCGCGTTACGTCTTCAACAAGCCGGGCTTCTACAGGGATTATGACGGCTTCAGCGACGCTTGGCGATCGCATGTTGTGGACGTTCTGAAAACCACATATTTGAAGGACAAGGTGGCGTTTCGCACACGCCTCTACGGCTTGACTGACTGAGGGGGTGACATCGCCATGCTTGATCCGATCGTGAATTTCTTCACCCGGATTTTCCAGTGGATTGGCCGCGGCATCGGCTTGCTCATCGGCGCGATCCTGTGGCCGTTCCTATGGGCGGGGCGCTGGTACACGCAACGCGGCTGGATCCTGAAGGCGGTGCTCGGCCTGGCTGTCGTCGTGCTGATCGGCCTCTACATTAATTTCTTCTACGCCACCCAGTGGTGGAACAATTTCGACCCGAATTACGTCGACAAATACACGTTCGAAAAGCGCAACAGCTCCGCCGGTGAACAGGTCTCTGCAGGCGCCGGCACCGACACGGCCAAGACCTGCGGAAATTCAGCCATTGCCCAGGTTGCGGCCGACCTGACCGACTTCAACGTCAACCAGAATGCCTGGGTGTCGTCGATGATCCTCTACAAGCTCGGCCTGTTCGGCATCGACTGGGACCACACGCCGTTCATGGACAACAAGGCTTCGTTCCAGCGCGGCATCAACCAGGCGGTGCGGCGCACGGCGACCGAGCTTGCCGACAATCTCGGCCGCGTCCGCACCACCTCGCAGATCGACGCCGACCTGCAGGACGCCCGCGGCAATCTGCAGTTCGATGAGGAAACCTGGTACTTCGGCTTGAACCCGTTTGGTCCCAAGACGCCGACGCCGAGCTATTATCGCGACGCGGTGCGCAAGCTGCGTTCCTTCAACGCCCGTCTGGCAGCCTGCCAGGCCACGTTCGATGCCCGCGCCGACAATCTCAAGCAGTATATCGACCGCATCTCGTCCGACATCGGCTCGACCTCGGCGATCCTCAAGGAGCGTGCCGAAAACCACAACAATGGCTGGTTCGACACCCGTGCCGACGACCGCTTCTGGTTCGCCTATGGCCAGCTTTATGCCTATTACGGGCTGATGAAGGGCGCGCAGGCCGACTTCGAGGACGTCATCAAGGAAAAGCACCTGCAGAACCTGTGGGATACGATGGACGCGCAATTCGTCTCGGCGCTGCGCATCCAGCCCTTCATCATCGCCAATGGCCGCGAGGACGGCTGGCTGTTGCCGACACATCTGACGACGATGGGGTTTTACATACTCAGGGTCCGCTCGAACATGGTCGAGATCAGCAACGTGCTGACGCAGTAGCGGATTGTTCCGCGCAGCCGGCGCTGGTGAATTTGCGCCGTTGCTTCTGTCGCTTTTCGCGTATTACGCGGCTGTTTTGAGACGGCGGAACCGCGCCTGCTCTGGCTTCTATACGGCGCGGCGACCGGCGCGAAAAAAGAACCTGTAGCAGGGCAGCCGACCGCAGAGGCACTTTCTTCGTAGGAAACATAGTTGCATGAAAGTTGACGCCGCGGCAGCGACAGGGGTAGAACATGCCCGCGCCTGCAGTGCCGGGCTTGCGACCACAGTAATCGAATCCGTTCAATTCAGAGGGAAGCCGTCATGGCCGAAGTGAAGTCCGACATCGAGATCGCGCGCGGCGCCAGGAAGAAGCAGATCCAGGAGATCGGCCAGAAGATCGGCATTCCGAGCGAACATCTTCTGCCCTACGGCCACGACAAGGCGAAGATCTCGGCCGAGTTCATCAAGTCGGTGAAGGGCAACAAGGACGGCAAGCTGATCCTCGTGACCGCCATCAACCCGACACCGGCCGGCGAAGGCAAGACGACGACGACGGTGGGCTTGGGCGATGGCCTCAACCGCATCGGCAAGAAGGCCATCGTCTGCATCCGCGAGGCTTCGCTCGGACCGAATTTCGGCGTCAAGGGCGGTGCCGCCGGCGGCGGCTACGCGCAGGTCGTGCCGATGGAGGACATGAACCTCCACTTCACCGGCGATTTCCATGCCATCACCACCGCCCATAACTTGCTGTCGGCGCTGATCGACAACCACATCTATTGGGGCAACGAGCTCGGCAT
The DNA here is from genome assembly GCF_040320105.1 of Mesorhizobium sp. M0778. Classification (NCBI taxonomy): domain Bacteria; kingdom Pseudomonadati; phylum Pseudomonadota; class Alphaproteobacteria; order Hyphomicrobiales; family Phyllobacteriaceae; genus Mesorhizobium; species Mesorhizobium sp. M0778. Next base: position 12,937 of record NZ_JAMYPA010000004.1, read on the forward strand.
CGACACCCGCCGTGTCGTCTGGCGCCGCGTCATGGACATGAACGACCGGTCGCTGCGCGAGATCATCTGTTCGCTCGGCGGCGTCGCCAACGGTTTCCCGCGCGAGGCCGGTTTCGACATCACAGTCGCCTCGGAAGTCATGGCCATCCTGTGCCTGTCGACCGACCTGAAGGACCTGGAAAAGCGCCTCGGCGACATCATCGTCGCCTATCGTCGCGACAAGTCGGCCGTCTATGCCCGCGACCTCAAGGCCGACGGCGCGATGGCCGTACTCTTGAAGGACGCCATGCAGCCCAATCTCGTGCAGACGCTGGAGAACAACCCGGCTTTCGTCCATGGCGGCCCCTTCGCCAACATCGCGCATGGCTGCAACTCCGTCGTTGCCACCACGACGGCGCTGAAGCTTGCCGATTACGTCGTCACCGAAGCCGGTTTCGGCGCCGACCTCGGTGCCGAAAAGTTCTTCGACATCAAATGCCGCAAGGCCGGCCTGAGGCCGGCAGCGGCGGTCATCGTCGCCACGGTTCGCGCCATGAAGATGAATGGCGGCGTCAAGAAGGAGGAACTCGGCAAGGAGAACGTCGAGGCGGTCAAGAAGGGATGTGCGAATCTCGGCCGCCACATCGAGAACATCCGCCAGTTCGGTGTGCCGGCCGTGGTCGCCATCAACCATTTCTACTCCGACACCGAGGCAGAGATCCAGGCGATGAAGGATTATGTCGCCTCGATGGGCGAAGAGGCGATCCTGTGCAAGCACTGGGCTCAGGGATCGGCCGGCATCGAGGAACTGGCCAAAAGAGTCGTGGCGTTGGCCGAATCCGGCGCGTCGCAATTTGCCCCGCTCTATCCCGACGCCATGCCGCTGTTCGAGAAGATCAACACCATCGTCCAGCGCATCTATCGCGGTTCCGAAGCGATCGCCGACAAATCGGTGCGCGACCAGCTCCACGCCTGGGAGCACGCCGGCTACGGTCATTTGCCGGTCTGCATGGCCAAGACGCAATATTCCTTCTCCACCGATCCGAATCTGCGCGGCGCGCCGACCGGCCACACCGTGCCGGTGCGCGAGGTCAGGCTGTCTGCCGGCGCCGGCTTCGTCGTCATCATCTGCGGCGAGGTGATGACCATGCCCGGTCTGCCCAAAGCGCCATCCTCGGAAAAGATCTTCCTGAACGAAATGGGCCAGATCGAGGGCCTGTTCTAAGGATATCAACGCTCGAACGGCAAAGGGCGCCGCAACGCTGCGGCGCCCTTCTGCCTGCTCGCAATAGTCTCCTACGCCGCGCTTCGCGCCAGCGCGCGCTGGTTGGAGGCATAGGGTGTGTCGTGCTGGGGGACCACGCCGGTCTTCAGGCAATCGATCCATTCGGCGGTTTTGAGAACGGCCGCGAAGCGCGACTGCAATACGATCGTCACGACGCGATGGATTTCCTCGCCCGAAGCGTAGCCGGCGCTGTTGGCGTAGGGCAACGACCCCGTCGCGTCCGACAGGAACTCGACCTCAAAACCCATATGCACGGCATTGATGACCGTGGACAGATCGCAATTATGCGTCATGTAGCCGATTACCGTGATCGTATCGATAGAGTTGGCGCGCAGCCACTCCTCTAAATCCGTGCCGGTGAAGGCGCTGGGCAAGTTCTTTTCGATGTAGTGGTCGCGGTTTCGCCTGGCGATTTCCGGGTGCAACTCGGCGCCATGGCTGCCCTTGGCGAAGACCGATGAGGTTTCCGGTGCCAACTGCTTGATGACCACCACCTTGACGCCTGCCTCGGTGGCCGCGTCCATCGCTCGCGCAACATTGACGACGCTCTCGCGGAACGGCGGATGCTGGATGGCGAGGTTGCCGCCGTCATAGTCGTTCTGAACATCGATGACGATGAGGGCGCGGCGTGGAGCTTTGCCTTTGGCTGGGTCCGACATGGGGTTTTCCTTTCCCGTTTGGCATTGATGGGTGGACGATAAGCGCGGCGCCGGATCGCAAAAAGTGTCCCGATTGACATTGTTCGAAAGAATTGGGACAATCGGTGTCACCCTTTGCTGGAGCTCCCATGGCCGATCCTGTCGTTGCCGCCATCGCCTTCGATGGCATCAGCCCGTTTCATCTCTCCGTGCCGTGTCTCGTGTTCGGCGCGGATCGCACGACGCTCGGCCTGCCGCGCTTCGACTTCCGGGTCTGCGCGATTGAGAACGGGCCGATCCGCACTGATGCCGGGCTGACCATCAGCGTCCCGCACGGGCTTTCAGCGCTCGATGATGCCGACATCGTCATCGTGCCGAGTTGGAAGAATCTCGGGATCTCACCGCCGACGACACTGATCGAGGCGTTGCTTGGCGCGCACGAGCGCGGCGCGCTGATTGTCGGACTGTGCTTGGGAACGTTCGCTGTCGCGGCGACCGGATTGCTTTCGGGGCGGCGAGCCGCGACGCACTGGGCCTACGCGGATCAGCTGCAGGAACTCTATCCCGACATTCTCGTCGAACCAGAAGTGCTCTACATCGACGATGGCGATGTCGTGACATCCGCCGGCGTAGCCGCCGGGCTTGACTGCTGCCTGCACGTCGTACGGGCTCGTTACGGCGCGGAGGCAGCGCTTCGCCTTGCCCGGCAGATCGTGCTTTCTCCGCATCGGCAGGGCGGGCAGGCGCAATTCATCGAACGTCCCATCGCCAGGACCGGCAATGCGGACCGCTTCACCCAGGCTCTCGAAACGGTGCGCAAAACCCTGAGTGATCCGCACAGTCTGGACAGCGTTGCCGGTCTCGCCGGCCTCACTCGCCGGACGTTCACGCGCCGTTTCCAGAAAACGATCGGCACCAGTTTCGGCGACTGGCTGACCGACCAGCGTGTGCAACTGGCGCAGCGGCTGCTGGAAGCAACGGAAAAATCGATGGATACGGTTGCCTTCGAGGCCGGCTTCGGCAGCGCCACCTCGCTGCGCCAGCATTTCGCAGCGCGGCTCAGAACCTCGCCCGTGCAATACCGGCGCGAATTCTCGAGGAGTGTCGATTTGGATAGACGCGGCGCTTCACGCTGATCCGGCTCACCCGCTCCTGATTACCCGTGCCGGATTGCCGACCACCGTGGTGTTCGCCGCCACGTCGCGCGTCACCACGGCACCGGCGCCGACGATGGCGCCATCACCGATCCTGACCCCGCCGAGGATGATGGCACTGCCGCCGATCCTGACATTGTCGCCGATCTCGACCGGCCTGGCGATCTCCAGCCCTGCCCGCCGCCCGGCAGCCTGCTTGTGGTGCTCGGCGCAATAGATCTGCACATTCGGGCCGAGCAGCGTTCCCTTGCCGATGCGGACTTGCGCCGTATCGAGAATGGTGCAGCCGGCATTGAGGAAGACGCGGTCGCCGAGAAAGATGTTGAAGCCATAAGCGCAGTGGGACGGCGCTTCGATCCGGGCGCCCTCGCCTGCAGCGCCGAGCAGCGCCCGCAAGGCAGGCCGATATCGCCGCGCTGTCGTGGTGGCAGGCTGTTGTGCTCGAACACCGCGTCGCGTGCCGTGATCCGCAGCGCCTCCAGTTCCGGGTCGAGGCAGCAATACCACTCGCCCGCCGCCATTTTCGTGCGTTCGCTCCCCGTCATGGCCGCAACTCCAGTCTCAATCTTTGCCAAGCACAACTGGTGAAAATACGGAAGCGCCGGCGGCGACACCACCTCTGGTCAAATACCGGACCTATGGTAGCTTGCTCTCTCGGACCTGTCCCAAGCCGGCCATCGAGGGATCAATCATGCTGTACATTCTTGCACTCCTGATTGGCATCGTTGCCGGGCTTCGCGCCATGACTGCGCCCGCCGCGGTCGCCTGGGGCGCCTGGCTAGGCTGGTTGCCGGTCACCGGCACCTGGGCGAGTTTCATGGGTCACTGGATCGCCGTCGGCATCTTCACCATCCTGGCCATCGCCGAACTGGTCACCGACCAGCTGCCATCGGCGCCGAGCCGCAAGGTGCCGCAGCAATTCGGCACGCGCATCGTCTTGGGCGCTTTCACCGGCGCGGTGATCGGCGCCACCGGCGGCGCCACCATCGGCGGCCTGATCGCCGGCGCCGTCGGCGCGGTGATCGGCACGTTGGGCGGCGCCGAGGCGCGTAAACGCCTGGCCACCGCCTTCGGCAAGGACCCGCCCGCCGCCTTCATCGAGGACGCGGTGGCGATCGTCGGCGGGCTTCTGATCGTGGCGGCGGTGGCATGACGGCAAAGACATTCGACGCCATCATCGTCGGTGCCGGGCAGGCCGGCCCACCGCTCGCCGGCCGGCTGAATGCGGCCGGCATGAGCGTGGCGCTGATCGAGCGAAAGCTGGTCGGCGGCACTTGCGTCAATACCGGCTGCACGCCGACCAAAACGATGGTGGCAAGCGCCTATGCCGCGCATCTCGCCCGCTGCGCCGCGGACTACGGTGTGACGCTCTCCGGTCCCATCGGCGTCAACTACAAGGCGATCAAGGCGCGCAAGGACAAAGTCTCGAACGATGCCCGCGGCAATCTCGAAGACTGGATTGCCGGCATGGACAAATGCACGCTCTATCGCGGCCATGCGCGCTTCGTGACCGCCAATACGGTGCGCGTCGGCGACGATCTGCTGAGCGCCGAAAAGATCTTCCTCAACACCGGCGGCCGCGCCTCGGTGCCCGACCTGCCCGGCATCGACGGCATTTCTTACCTGACCAATTCGTCGATGATGGATCTCGACGTGCTGCCGCGCCATCTCATCGTCGTCGGCGGCAGCTATGTCTCGCTCGAATTCGCGCAGATGTTCCGCCGCTTCGGTTCCGAAGTCACGGTCATCGAAAAGAGCCCGCGCCTGATCGGCCGCGAGGACGATGACGTCTCGGACGCCATTTTGTCGATCCTCGAAAACGAAGCCATTGCCGTCCATCTCGGCGCCGACGATATCCGCTTCGCCAGGCGAGGCAACGAAATCGCCGTGACCTTCTCGCCAGGCAAGGCGGCTGCGGTCGGCTCGCATGTGCTGCTGGCCCTGGGCCGCACGCCAAACACCGACGATCTCGGCCTCGACAAAGCCGGCGTCGAGGTCGACAAACGCGGCTTCATCGTCGTCGACGACCAGCTGCGCACCAGCGTGCCCGGCATCTGGGCGATGGGCGACTGCAACGGCAAGGGCGCCTTCACCCACACCTCGTACAATGACTACGAGATTGTCGCCGCCAACCTGCTCGACAACGATCCGCGCAAGGTCAGCGACCGCATCGAGGCCTATGCGCTCTATATCGACCCACCACTCGGCCGCTGCGGCATGACCGAAGCCGCGGTAAGGAAATCCGGCCGCCGCGCCCTTGTCGGCCAGCGGCCAATGACCCGCGTCAGCCGTGCCGTCGAAAAAGGTGAGACGCAAGGCTTCATGAAGATCCTGGTCGATGCCGACACCAAGGAAATCCTCGGCTGTTCGGTGCTCGGCCCGGGTGGCGACGAGGCAGTGCACTGCGTGCTCGATCTGATGTATGCCAAGGCGCCAGTCAGTACGCTGGCGCGCGCGGTGCACATCCACCCGAACGTCTCGGAGCTTCTGCCGACCATCGCCCAGGAATTGAAGCCGCTGGCATAGGCCGGGCGCAGGCGTTATCTCGCGATCCTTTGAGCGCCAAGCCCGGATAGAGCCGTGCGCCCATAGCGCGAAAAGCTGGACCAATCGACAGTGTATTGGCGAAAGGGCATGTGTTCGGTCTCGTTTCCTGGAGACAGTCCATGCAGAAATCCATCGAACGCATCGCCGGCGACAGCGAGGGCGTTTCCTACGAATTCCCCGTCTTCCGCTTCACCGGAACGGACAAGACAGCGCCTTCGGCCTATCTGCAGGCGGCACTTCATGCCGGCGAATTGCCGGGCGTCGTTGCCATCGATGCGCTGATGCCGATGCTCAGCAGGGCGGAAGCCGAAGGCCGCATCAGCGGCAATATGACCATCGTGCCCTGGGCCAATCCGATCGGCCGCGCGCAATATCTCTATGGCGACCATCAGGGCCGCTTCCATCTGGGGACGCGCACCAATTTCAATCGCGGCTTTCCGCGGCTCGCCGCGCCCGACCTCACGCTCCTGCCGGCGCACGGCACGGTCGATCAGCGGCTGAAGACGCGGCTGCTGCAGCTCTCCATCGGCCACGACATCGTGCTCGACCTGCACTGCGACGATGAAGGCCTCGCCTACCTCTACGTCCACACCAGCCTGTGGCCGGCCATGGCGGATTGTGCGGCGGCTATGGGCGTCGATGCGGTGATGCTGTGGCACGAAGATCCCGACGGCACCTTCGAAGGCGCCTCGATCATGCCGTATCAGAACGTTCCCGCCGACGTCGCGCGCCTCGATCGGCGCGTCGCCACCACCGTCGAATATCGCGGCATACTCGACGTCGACGGCGCCCTCGCCAGCGCCGACGCCGAAGGGCTCTACCGGCTGCTGGTGGCGCGCGGCGTCATCCGGGATCAGGCGCTGCCCGCGTCTGGCAGCTTCGGAGGACTCGTCGCGCCGATCGAAAATATCGAGATGATGCCGGCGCCCCGTTCGGGCGCGATCCTCTACCACGTGAAGCCGAGCGACCGCGTCACCAAGGGTGCGCGCCTTGCCACCATCGTCCACGCGCCGGGTGAGCCCGACGGCCGCACGGAAGTGTTGGCGCCCCAGGCCGGCCTCATCCTGACACGCCGCTCGCGCCGCATAATTCGCGCCGGCGAGGACCTCTTGAAGCTGGTCGGCGACAGGAAGAGTGCCGATGCAAGGTCGGGGACGCTGGAGGACTGACGCAACCCGCCAGGCTACCCCGAAATCGCCTGTCGCGCCTTGGACTCCAGCCATTCGGCCATCTGCCGGTAAGGCACCGGACCATGGCTCACGCGGGCGACGCCGAGTTCGGCAAGCCTCTGGCGCGGCGGCACATGCGCCAGTGCAATGATGTTGACCGGCAATGCCGTTGCCTGGCAGAGCGCCTCGATCAGGCCTTCATCGGCAAGCCCCGGCGCAAAGAAGCCATGCGCTCCGGCCCTTTCGTAGGCGTGCGCCCGCTCGATCGCCTGATCGAGGAGAGCCTTGTCGTGCGCATCCGGTTTCGCCTTCAGGAAAATGTCGGTTCGGGCGTTAATGAAGGCCGGAATACCCGAGGTCTTCACGGCCGCCGCGGCGGCTTCGATCCGCCTCACCTGTATGGCGATGTCGTGCAGCCCACTGCCGCCGACAATCTGATCCTCGAAATTAAAGCCGACGGCTCCAGCCTGCACGGCGAGCCCTACGCTGCGGGCGACAACCTCCGGAGCGACCCCGTAACCGCCCTCGAGGTCCATGGTTACCGGCAGATCCACCGCCGCAACGATGCGTTTGATGTTTTCGAGCGCCAGTTCCAACGGGATTTTCTCGCCATCGGCGAATCCGAAAGCGGCCGCGACCGGCCAGCTTCCGGTGGCGATGGCCTTGGCCCCTGCTTGCGCGATGATCTTGGCGGAGCCTGGGTCCCAGGCATTGTAGAGGACAATCGGGTTGCCCTTGACATGGAGGGAATGGAACGTCCGTGCGCGGTCGATCTGCTCGGTCATCGATGTTTTCCCGTCTTCCTGCTGTTTGATGCAGAGTCTAGGCAGGACTGCCGGTCTTGGCCATGTGCCATGGGTTGCGAAAGCAGCAGCCACCCCACAGACTTTCAAACCTGTTGCGCATACCGCTTTTCGCGGCTATGGATTTCGCCATGAATATGCGTTCGATCAAGACCATTTGGTGGTGGGCTCGCTGACAGCGGCCTGTTCGAACGCGTTCGCGTGACAATAGAAGGTGGCCGCAGCGGAATGTCCGGGCGGCCATTTGTTTTTTCAAGCCATTCCCGGGTCCGTTGCCCCAAAGACGCTGATGGAGACGGCAATGACGACGAAAATTCTGGAGAATGGCGCCGAGCGCTTCGTCACCGCGGGTGGCGTGGCGATTACCCGCCAGCGCCATGACCGGCCATATGAGGGCGCGATCGACGGCTATGTCGATGGCCTGAATTCGCGCCGCGGCGCCGTGTTTTCCTCGAATTACGAATATCCCGGCCGTTATACGCGCTGGGATACCGCCATCATCGATCCGCCGCTGGTGATCTCGGCACGCGGCCGCGCCATGCGCATCGAGGCGCTGAACCGCCGTGGCGAGGTGCTTTTGCCGGTGATCGGTACGGTGCTTGCCGGCCTTGACGATGTCACGATCGCCGAGACGTCGAACAAACTCATCCGCCTCGAGGTCGCCAAGCCCGGCCGTGTCTTCACCGAAGAGGAACGCAGCCGCGTTCCCTCCGTGTTCACCGTGCTGCGCGCCATCACTGCTTTGTTCAAGACCGAGGAAGACGCCAATCTCGGCCTCTATGGCGCCTTCGGCTACGACCTCGCCTTCCAGTTCGATCCGGTCGACTACAAGCTCGAGCGCAAGCCAAGCCAGCGCGATCTCGTGCTGTTCCTGCCCGACGAGATCCTCGTCGTCGACCACTATTCCACCAAGGCCTGGACCGACCGCTACGACTATTCCGGCGACGGCTTTTCGACCGAAGGCCTGCCGCGCGACGAAATCGTCGAGCCGTTCAGGACCGCCGACCGGATCCCGCCGCGCGGCGACCACGAGCCCGGCGAATATGCCAAGCTGGTGCGCAAGGCGATGAAGAGCTTTGAGCGCGGCGACCTGTTCGAAGTGGTGCCGGGGCAGATGTTCTACGAACGCTGCGAAACCCAGCCCTCCGAGATTTCCCGCAAGCTGAAGAGCATCAATCCCTCGCCCTATTCCTTCTTCATCAATCTCGGCGAGGGCGAATATCTGATCGGCGCCTCGCCGGAAATGTTCGTTCGCGTCAACGGCCGCCGCGTCGAGACCTGCCCGATCTCCGGCACTATCAAGCGCGGCGACGATGCCATTTCCGATAGCGAGCAGATCCTCAAGCTGCTCAATTCCAAGAAGGACGAGTCCGAACTCACCATGTGCTCGGATGTCGACCGCAACGACAAGTCGAGGGTCTGCGAGCCGGGCTCGGTGCGCGTCATCGGCCGTCGCCAGATCGAGATGTATTCGCGCCTGATCCACACCGTCGACCACATTGAGGGACGGCTGCGCGAAGGCATGGACGCCTTCGACGCCTTCCTGTCGCATGCCTGGGCCGTCACCGTCACCGGCGCGCCGAAATTATGGGCCATGCGCTTCATCGAGCAGAACGAGAAGAGCCCGCGCGCCTGGTATGGCGGGGCGATCGGCATGGTCAATTTCAACGGTGACATGAACACTGGCCTGACGCTTCGCACCATCCGCATCAAGGACGGCATTGCCGAGGTGCGCGCCGGCGCCACGCTGCTCTTCGACAGCATACCCGAAGAAGAAGAAGCCGAAACCGAACTGAAGGCATCCGCCATGATCTCCGCCATCCGCGACGCCAAGTCAGGCAATGCCGCCAGCACCGAACGCAGCACCGCGCGGGTCGGCGATGGCGTCAACATCCTGCTGGTCGACCACGAGGACTCCTTCGTCCATACGCTGGCCAACTATTTCCGCCAGACCGGCGCCAATGTCTCGACGGTGCGCACGCCGGTGCCGGACGAGGTCTTCGACCGGCTGAAGCCAAACCTGGTCGTGCTGTCGCCCGGCCCCGGCACGCCGAAGGACTTCGACTGCGCCGCCACCATCAAGCGAGCCCGTGCGCGCGACCTGCCGATCTTCGGCGTCTGCCTCGGGCTGCAGGCGCTGGCCGAGGCCTATGGCGGCGAGCTGCGGCAATTGCACATCCCGATGCATGGCAAGCCGTCGCGCATCCGCGTGTCGAAGCCGGGCATCATCTTCTCCGGCCTGCCCAAGGAGGTGACGGTCGGCCGCTATCATTCTATCTTCGCCGATCCGGTGCGGCTGCCCGATGGTTTTGTCGTTACCGCCGAGACCGAGGACGGCATCATCATGGCCTTCGAGCACCGCAAGGAGCCGATCGCCGCTGTGCAGTTCCACCCGGAATCGATCATGACGCTCGGCCACAATGCCGGCATGCGCATCATCGAGAACATCGTCGCGCACCTGCCGCGCAAGGCCAAGGAAAAGGCCGCTTAATTCGAGGGCTCAGTGTTGGGATTTCTTCCCCAGTGACCGCGGCAGAAATCAAAGCAGCCGCCAGGCAGAAGGTCGCCAGCCTCGCTTTCTGGTCGATCGTCGTCGCCTTCGTCGTGCTCGGCCTCAAGCTGGTGGCCTGGTACGTCACCGGTTCGGTTGCGCTTTATTCGGACGCGCTGGAATCGATCGTCAACGTCATTGCCTCGGCCGCCGCCTATTGGGCGATCCAGGTCAGCTACAAGCCAGCCGACCAGGACCATCCGTTCGGCCACCACAAGGCCGAGTATTTCTCGGCCGTCCTGGAAGGCGTGCTGATCGTGCTTGCCGCCCTGCTCATCCTCAACGAGGTCTGGTGGTCGTGGCAGCATCCGGCCCCGCTCGAACAGCCATGGACCGGCCTTGCCGTCAACGGCGTCGCAACCGTCATCAACGCCGTCTGGGCCTTGACGCTGATCCGCACCGGACGGAGTGAAAAATCACCGGCGCTGGTTGCCGACGGCAGGCATATCATGACCGACGTAGCGACCTCGGTCGGTGTGTTCATTGGCCTGGTCGGCGCCGTGCTGACCGGCTGGCAGGTTCTCGATCCGGCTCTTGCGGTGATCGTGGCGCTGAACATCCTGTGGCAGGGCTGGCACGTCATCGGCTCGTCGATGAACGGGCTGATGGACCGCGCCGTCGACACCCAGGAACATATCCGTATCCGCGACATCATCTCTGCCAATTGCAAGGGCGCGCTCGAGGTCCACGACCTGAAGACGCGCATCGCCGGCCGCGCCACCTTCATCGAGTTCCATCTGGTCGTCGACGCCGACATGTCGGTCGGCGCCAGCCACGTCATCTGCGACCGCATCGAGGACGCGCTGCGGGCAGAGATCCCTTCCCTTCGCGTCATCATCCATGTCGAGCCCGACGACGAAGCGAAACTGCCCAAGGGCACGACGGCCGTGCCGTTCGCGTGAAGCAATTCGCGCAGAAAAATCGCTCAGTCGTGATCCTTCGCGCCCCCTCTGTCCTGCCGGACATCTCCCCCACAAGTGGGGAGATTGGCCGTCACCGCGGCTTTTGCCAATAGCCATAGTCGCAGGAGTGAGTGACGCGAGGAAGCTACCGATCTCCCCCCAAGTGGGGGAGATGTCCGGCAGGACAGAGGGGGGCGCGAAGGATCGCTGTAGCCCTCATTCCGAGCCGCTGCGCGCCATGGATTCGAGGATCTGATCCGACGGACTTTCCAGAGCCGCCTCCGCGAAATCGTCATCAAGCGGACCGATCACTCTGTCCAGCCAAGCCCAATCCTGCGCAAGAGGCTCGATAATGACGCTCTGGCCGTGGCGGCTGATGAAAACCTCTTTGGTGTCGAAACGGTACTCCTTTGGCAAGCGCACCGCCTGCGAGCGGCCGGACCAAAACACCCTTGTCTTGCGCATGGCATCCACCTCCTCGTCACATGATCAAGGCCCGCAGGCGGCCTGCGGCATCGGCTCCAGCCGGTAGACCTTGTCGTCGGAGCTGGTGTCGCCTTCCGCCGCCTTCGAGCACAGATCGACGATCGGCAGGCCGCTGTTTGGGTTGGCCAGCATCATCGTGCCGTTGGCGCCGCGGCGGAGGAAAATCTCCTTTTGCGCGATATCGCAGGAGGCACCACCCGTCTTCGCGCTCGCCGCGCAGCGCCACTGGTCGCCCTCGCCCTGGCAGTTATAGACCTGCGTGACCTTGGCCGATTTCTGCCGCGTGGTAACCGAAACGGCGATGTCTGCGCCGCTCGGCCAATTGGCGAGGTCGCCGCCCTTGGCGAAGGATGCCAGCTCGACCGGTCCGCGGAAAACCCGGATCGTCTGGGTCAGCTGATCGGGATGCGAGCCGAGATGCGCGGCATCGTAGTCACGCCCGTAGCAGAAGGCCTGGTCCGGCTTCAGCCGCTCGCGCAATGGCGGGCCAAGTGCCGGATCGATCGGGTCGATGCGGGCGAACTCCGCCTTGCAGGTCGCGGCCGGCATCGGATCGAGCCTGAAGCCGTTGTCGTCCTTGCCCAACGCCTGCCGTTCGTACTCCGCCTCCCCGAGCTCGTCTTCCGATCCGGCGTCGAGATAGAGGTCGGGCTGCACGTCCGAGACGATCAGCCGGCCCTTGTCGTCGACCTTCAGCGAAGCCATGGTGCGATCGCAGTCCATGCCGCAGCGGATCGGGCCGGTCTTGCCGTCCTCCGACTCATGACTGCACCAGCCGCCGAGCCATTCCGGCGCCTCGGCGCCGCGTACCGTCGTCGCCATGAAGCCATTGTAGGAGGAATCGATGCCGGTGCTTGGCTCCTCGTTTGGCCGGCTGACCGGATCGCGGCCGTAATAGAAGAAGATGCGCGCCACCTTCTGGTGCGGATGCGACTTGAGATGCGCGGCGTCGTAGACGCGGCCGAAACAGGCGTCCTTGCCGTCGGGGCTGAGCTCGGTGAGTTTGAGCGTGTCGTCGGCGAAAGCAGTGCCGGCGACGGCGGCAAGCAAGGCAACCCCAAGCCCGGCGCCCACAATGGTCCCCATTATGGTTCTCGACGTCATGCTACCCCTCCATTGCCCCGACAAGACGTGGCTTCAATTTATGCTAGGATCGAGGCCGAGGCCACGCAATTTGCGCGGGCCGGCTAAATGGGAGATGAAGCCATGCGACGCCGCGATATTTTCCGCGTCGGTCTTGCCGGGGCCGCCGGGCTTTTTGGGCTGCGCCCCACCAAGGCGGCAGCCATTGAAGTCAAGCCCGTCGAAGAGGAAAGGCAAAAGGTCGCCTATCACCTCAGCGATCTCGACAAGGTCAATTTCGTGCTCGGCAACATCAAGAACCACTTCGAAGGCACCGACGGCAAGGTCGACATCGCGCTTGTCGTGCACGGCCCAGCACTTGCCGCCTTCAAGTCGAAGGGCATATCCGCCGCCATTTCCGGGCGTTTCGCCGGCCTTGTCCAGGATGGGCTCAGCCCGCACGCTTGCGCCAACACCATGCACGGCATGGATATCGGCCTGGCCGACCTGCTCGACGGCTTCCATGCCGCCGACAGAGGCGGTGTCGTCAAGCTCGCCGAATTGCAGCGCCAGGGCTACGCCTATCTCAGGCCATAGGCTTTTACGGACTTGAACGCGAGGACTGCGAGGGCCTACGAAGAGCAGGCCGAGTCCCCCGGAGGAATAGACGTGCCAGCCACCACCACCCTTGTCAGCCCCTCTCTGGTCATCCCCGACCTTGCCGGAAAGGCGGTGCTGGTCACCGGCGCGTCGACCGGCATCGGCGCGGCGCTTGCACTTGCCTACGCCGCGCAGAAATGTCGCGTCGCACTGCACTACAATTCGAGCCGGGTGGCTGCCGAAAACCTGGCGGCGACCATTCGCAACGGTGGCGGCGACGTGTTCCTGACCCAGGGCGATTTCTCGATCCCCGCCGATGTCGAGCGCGTCGTCGAGGACAGTGCGCAACATTTCGGCCGGCTCGACGGCCTCGTCAACAATGCCGGCGGCATGCTCGGCCGCGTGCCCTATGCCGAGCAGACCGAGGCGCATTACGACGCGGTGATGGACCTCAACGCGCGTTCCGTGCTGACAGCTTCGCGCAAGGCAATCCCATGGCTGAAGCGGCAGGGCGGCTTCATCGTCAACACCTCGTCGATCGCCGCGCGCAACGGCGCCGGTGGCGGCGCCGGCCTTTACGGCTCCGCCAAGGCCTTCGTCTCCAACGTCACGCGCGGCATGGCCAAGGAGCTGATCGGTTTCAACATCCGCGTCAACGCGGTGGCGCCCGGCACGATCGCGACACCTTTCCACGAGCGCTACTCGACCGACGACCAGATGAAAGGCATGATCGCCACCATCCCGCAGGGCCGCGCCGGCACCGCCGAGGACTGCGTTGGCGCCTATCTGTTCCTCTCCTCCGATCTGTTGAGCGGCTACATCACCGGCCAGGTGATCGAGGTGAATGGCGGCCAGTTGATGCCGTAGACGGCGAACTGCATACTCCTGGTTGCGTAATCTCAACGGAGCAAAGCGAATGTACGGACTGATCGGCAAGATGCGGGCGACGCGCGGCCAGCGCGACGCGGTCATGGAGGTCCTGCTCGCCAGCACCGGCGCCATGCCCGGCTGCCTGAACTACATCATCGCCACCGACCCGGCCGACGCCGACGCGATCTGGGTGACCGAAGTGTGGACCGACGCCGAAAGCCACAAGGCTTCGCTGCAGCTGCCCGAAGTCCAGGCGGCAATCGCCAAGGCACGGCCGATCATCGCCGGGTTCGAGTTCCAGGTGGAGACGCATCCTGTTGGTGGGTTTGGGTTGCCGGCGAAGGCGGAATAGAGGGAGAGGCCGGCGGGACAGCGCCCCCCTCTGGCCTGCCGGCCATCTCCCCCTCAAGTGGGAGATTGAATGTCACTTCGGCCTTCGTGGTCCTATTACCACCCAAGCCCTTTTCCCCCCGCAAAAAGGGTTCGCATTTTTTCGCGACCGGTCTAAGAGCCGATCTATGGATTCTTCCCCGAACCCGCCGGCCATCGAGCATCTGGCGCGGATCCACAAGGGCTGGCAGTGGCCGGTCCTGGTGGTGGTCTCGGTGCTGTTTGCCGGCGCGCTGGAACTCGCCAACCTGCCCGCCGCACTGCTGATCGGGCCGATGCTGGCTGCCATCGCTGCCGGCACCAACGGCGCCACGGTGCGCGTGCCGCGGGTTCTGTTCGGCTCCGCCCAGGCGGTCGTCGGCTGCCTGATCGCCAGTTCCATCTCGGCCGATATCTTTCCCGTCTTCTACAAGGAATGGCCGCTATTCCTCGGCGTCGTGATGGCGACCGTCGCGGCATCCAGCCTGCTCGGCTGGCTGATCAGCCGCTGGCGCATCCTGCCCGGCACCACCGCGGTCTGGGGCTCGTCGCCGGGCGCCGCCACCGCCATGGTGCTGATGGCCGGTGCCTTCGACGCCGACCAGCGCCTCGTCGCCTTCATGCTCTATCTGCGCGTCATCTGCGTCTCGATGACGGCAGCCCTGGTGGCCAAGCTTTGGGTCGACACCTCAGGCATCGAGGTGCCGGCCATCGTCTGGTTCCCGCCGGTCGACCCGCAGGGCTTGGCCGCAACATTCGGCGTGGCGCTGGTCGGCGGCCTCGCCGGAAAGCTTTTCCGGCTGCCGTCGCCGTTTTTCCTCGGCACCTTCATTTTCGGCACCGTGATCCATCTCGGGCTCGGCGTGACCATGCAGCTGCCGCCCTGGCTGCTCGCCTTGAGCTATACGATAATCGGCTGGAGCATCGGCCTGAATTTCACCAGAGCCATCTTGCGCCACGCGGCCCGCGCGCTGCCGCAGATCGTCGGCTCGATCATTGCCCTGATCGTCTTTTGCGGCGGCCTCGCCTTCCTGATCAGCCGCCTGCTCGGCATCGATCCGCTGACCGCCTATCTGGCGACCAGCCCCGGCGGCATGGACAGCGTCGCTATCATCGCCGCCGCCGCGCAGCATGTCGACATCTCCTTCGTCATGGCGCTGCAATCGGCACGCTTCCTGATTGTGCTTCTGGTCGGCCCAAGCGTGGCGCGGCTGGTGGCGAGAAGCCTTCGGGAGTAAAGACCAGCCGGGCAGCGCGTCAGCTGATCACCAGGCTGGAGATGCGCTCGCCGTCCAGGGTGAACGCCATGTCGCCCTCGCCGTTGAAGCCGTTGCCTGTGACGGCAATGCGCACGTGATAGCTCTCGCCCGCCGGAGCAACGCGAACGATGCTGAGCCTGGACTGCACGCCGATATTGTCCGACTGGTTCCAGCGCGCAATCTGCTCGCGGCCCTTGAACGACCGGCCCCAGTCGCTCAGGAAGGCGTCGGGCGTGAAACTGTCCAGGAAGGCTTCGCTATCGCCGGCATTGGTGGCTTCGACAAAGCGGCGGATCGGATCGGGTGTGGTCATGTTTCCTCCTGGGAGGTGCCGGAAATAAAAAACCCGCCTCGACGGCGGGTCCTCGGCGCCAATCAGCACCATAGCCAGATTAGTAGCATAGCTGCCGGCACAAAGCAAGAACAAAGTTGCCCCACCCTCAACTTTGAATGTTGGCGAAAACCAAGGCGACATCCAATCTCCCCCTTGCGGGGGGAGATCGGCAGCTTCTGCGACGGCGAGGCTCCCACTTGCCTCGCTTTGCCCGCTCCTGTATGAAATCCGCCATGAGCCCGCGCGCCACCTCTTTTGCGTCCCGCCCGACCGGCATTGCCGGCCAGACCGTTCGCGCGCTTGCCTCCACCCTGCTGCTTCTCGGCCTTATCGGCGATCGCCGGGTTCGCTGAAGGAGCGCCCGGCGGTCGAATTGCCGCTCACGCGCACGCTCCTTGGCCAGTCACAAATTGGCACGTCACATCAAGCGAACGAAATTCTGGTAAAGGCGCCGCTCGCCACCAATCCGCCTGAAGCTGGATCCGCGAGCCGCCGGGAGAAACGACGATGAACGCACGAGAAGATATCCGCCTGAATGTAGAGGAAATCAGCAAGCCTGCGGTAAAGGGCATGCCGGACGCCGCCCGCAAATACCAGCCCTATCCGACCGTCGGCCTTGCCGATCGCACCTGGCCTTCGAGAGTGATCGACAAGGCGCCGATCTGGTGCTCGGTCGACCTGCGCGACGGCAACCAGGCGCTGATCGATCCGATGGGCCAGGAACGCAAGGCGCGCATGTTCGCCCTGCTGCTCGACATGGGCTTCAAGGAGATCGAGATCGGCTTCCCGTCGGCCTCGCAGACCGACTTCGATTTCGCCCGCTGGTGCATCGAACAAGGCAACGTGCCCACCGACGTCTCGCTGCAGGTGCTGGTGCAGTGCCGGCCGGAACTGATCACCCGCACTTTCGAGGCGCTCAAGGGTGCCACCAACCCGATCGTCCATTTCTACAATTCGACCAGCGAGCTGCAGCGCCGCGTCGTCTTCGAGAAAGACGTCGCCGGCATCAAGCGGATCGCCACCGATGCGGCCAAGATGATCACCGACATGGCGGCGAAGGCCGGCGGCGGCTATCGTTTTGAATATTCGCCGGAGAGTTTTACCGGCACCGAGCTCGAAGTGGCGCTGGAGATCTGCAACGCCGTCACCGAAATCGTCCAGCCGACGGCGGAAAACAAGCTGATCATCAACCTGCCCTCCACGGTCGAGATGTCGACGCCCAACATCTATGCCGACCGCATCGAATGGATGTGCCGCAATCTCGACAACCGCGAGAACCTGTTGATCTCGCTGCATCCGCACAACGACCGCGGCACCGGCATCGCCACCACCGAACTCGGCCTGATGGCGGGCGCCGACCGCGTCGAAGGCACGCTGTTCGGCAATGGCGAGCGCACCGGCAATGTCGACATCGTCACGCTGGCGCTCAACATGTACACGCAAGGCGTCGATCCCGGGCTCGACTGCTCTGACATCAACCGCATGAAGGACGTCTACGAATACTCCAACCAGCTGAAGATCCCCGAGCGCCATCCCTATGTCGGCGAGCTCGTCTACACCGCCTTTTCCGGCTCGCACCAGGACGCCATCAACAAGGGCATGAAGGCGCTGCGCAAGGCCAACACGCCGCACTGGGAGGTGCCCTACCTGCCGATCGACCCGGCCGATGTCGGCCGCAGCTACGAAGCCATCATCCGCATCAACTCGCAGTCCGGCAAGGGCGGTATCGCCTATGTGCTGCATGCGGATTACGGCCTCAACCTGCCGCGCAACCTGCAGATCGAGTTCAGCCAGGCCATCCAGGCGATCACCGACGCCGAAGGCAAGGAGGTGCCGGCCAAGCGCATCTACGAGCGCTTTCTCGACACCTATGTCGACCAGCCCGGCGCGCGGCTGAAGTTCCTCGACCACCACACCTACCCCGACACCGAGGTCAAGGGCCGGCGTGTGGTCGAAGCGGTGATCCTCGACGGGGGCAAGGAGGTGACCATATCCGGCACCGGTACTGGCCCGATCGACGGCTTCGTCGATGCGCTGTCGCGCCACGTCGGGGTGCCGATGTCGGTGCTCGATTATTCCGAGCATTCCATGCAGCGCGGCTCGAATGCCTCGGCCATTTCCTATGTCGAGATGGAACATCCGGGCGGCAAGCTGTTCGGCGCCGGCATCAACACCAATATCGTCGCCGCCTCGCTCGAAGCCGTGGTTTCGGCCGCCAACCGCATCGTCGGCCGGAAGGGCGGCTAGCCGAAACTGCCAGGCCCGCGCCATCAGCCACCGGATATTTATCCGGTGGGTACGCTATCGCACCATAAGCACATGCTTGTAAGGCGGCGCCAGCGCTATATGATCGTACCTCAACCTGTGCCGAATTCGAAGGGATCGACACTTGCAGCATACCACGCCTGCCGCCCCCGCAGTGCGCGAAACGTTGGAGCGATTGCTTGCCAGCGAAACGTTCGGACGATCCGAGCGCGCGCGCAAGCTGCTCCGCTACCTGGTCGAGCGCGAGCAGGCAGGCGAAGCCGATAGGCTCAAGGGCTTCTCTATAGCGATGGACGTCTTCGGCAAGGACGGCGATTTCGATCCGTCGACCGATGCGGTGGTGCGGGTGCAGGCCGGCAGGCTGCGCGAGCTGCTGCAGCAGTACTTCGCCAACGAGGGCGTTGCCGAACCGGTTCGCATCGCCATTCCGCGCGGCGGCTATGTTCCATCCTACGAACTCAATGCCATTCGCTTGCCGGCGGAGGCCGAGGCAGAGAGCAAGCCGCAGCCGGCGACAGAGGACGCGGCGACAACCGCCCCGCCCGGATCGCTCGAGGATGCCCGCAACCGGGCACATCCGGCTGCGTTGCTGAGCGTTCCAGCGCTCACCCCCGCCGCACCGTCACTGCAGCGCCATTTGCAGTTCTTCTGGCTGGCGATCGCGCTGGTCATCCTCATGCTGGGTGTGCTGATCCTTCGCCAGGGCAGCGTGGTATTGCTGACCGGCGGCGACACGGCGGTCGAGACCGCGGTGGCGACCGGCAGCATAGCGGCCCCTCCAGTTGAAAACCTCCCCCAAATCTACATCACCATCAAGGCCGACAGCGACCTGGCTCGCCGCGTTGCCGCATCGCTGCGCGCCGGCCTTAGCGGCTTCGATACCATCAACTTCATCGGTCGTGATGCCGACAGCCCGCCCGATCCACTTACCGACGCCGCCAGCTTCGTGTTCGATGTCCTGCCCGGGCCGCGCAGCGGCGACACTATGCTCGAGCTGCAGAGCGTGGCGACCGGCCGCGTGCTGCTGTCACGCAACCTGACCGCCGGCGACAGCGCAAACACCGCTATCGAGGACCAAATCTCCGGCATTTTGAGCTCGGCTCTTCCCGCCTCGGGCACGATCTACAATTACATCGAGCAGAGCGGCATCCAGACCGGGCTGACGGCGTGTCTGGTGCTCAACGGCAAATATTATCTCGACCAGAACGCGCAGACGCACGAAGCCGCCTACCGCTGCCTCGAAGATCTTGCCAACCGGGAGGCGAAGTCGTCGCTCGTCTATTCGGAACTCGCGTCCTTGCATCTGGAGGCGGTCACCGACCATTACCCCTACCCCGCCGACGCGACAATGGAAAAGGCGATGATGTTTGCCCATCGCGCCATCCAGATGGGCCCCACCAGCCCCTATGCGCACCGCGCCCTTGGTTATCTCAATTCGCGCATCGGCAATTCCGAGGAATCGATCCGCTGGATGCGCAAGGCCTACGAACTCAATCCTTACGATCTCGCAATGGCCGCCGCCTATGGCTACGGGCTCGTTTTCGCCGGCAGGTACAGCGAGGGCACCCCGATCCTTGCTCACGCGGTGGATATCGCCAGCGCCCATCCGACATGGTGGGATTACGGGCTGTTCGCAGGAGAGTTCATGATGGGCGACATGAACAAGGCGACGCTTGCCAGCGACGGCTTGCGAACGACGGAAATGAAATCGCATTATCTGGCGGCGCGGCTGATCGGTGCCAACGCTGCCGGCCGCGAAAAGCTGGCAAGCAGGCTGCTGCAGGAACTGACGACCAAATTCCCGAAATTCGCAGCCGATCCGCGTGCAACGTTCGTCGAGCGAAGATATCCCGCCGATCTGACCAACCGGCTGGTAGAGGCCCTGCGCGCCGCCGGGCTTGGCGGTGCCAGCTGACGTCTTCCGGCGCGCGAACGACGTCAGCTGATCGCGAAAATTTTACTGGCCATCCGCACGGCCAAAGCGCAATTCAGACACGATTGAACCGGCCCAAACCCATCGCGGCATAAAGACCAATCGCGGCACAAAGACTGATCCCCCCGGCATCCGGACTGATCCCGGCACAAACCCATTAAGTTTGCATGACCCGATCCCTTTACGCTGCCGAACGGGGCACCGGCCCGACGACGATTGTCTTCCTGCATGGCTTCGGTGGCTGCCACGACGACTGGCGCGATGTGGTCGCGTCCCTGGCGCCCGGCGCGCGGACCTTGGCCTATGATCTGCCGGCTCACGGGCTGTCGCTCGATTTTCCGGACAGCGGTCCGGCCAGGATCGCAGCCAGTGCCGTCCTTGCGGACCTTTCCGCACGCGGGATAAAGCGGGCCCATCTCGTCGGCCATTCGATGGGCGGCGCCGTGGCCGCCCTGATGGCATTGAGCGAGCCCGAAAGAATGGCCTCGCTGACGCTGTTGGCACCGGGCGGTCTTGGTCCTGAGATCAATGGCCCGCTGCTGCGCCGCTACGCCGCCGCTGCCGGCACCGACGAAATCCGCGCCTGCCTTGCCGCCATGTCGGGACCGCAAAGCCACCCCCCGCAGCACCGGGTCGATCTCCTCAACGAGATGCGCCAGCGTCCCGGCCAGTTGGGGACACTTGTCGAGCTCGCAGCTGCAATGACCAGGGATGATCGGCAAGGTGTCATCCCGAGCGAGCGGCTTGAAACGCTGAACATGCCGGTGATGGTGGTTTGGGGGACGGACGACGCGGTGCTGCCTGTCAGCCAAGCGGACGGCCTGCCGAAGCGTTTTCATCTGCACCACGTGCTGGAAGCCGGCCATATGCTGGTCGAGGAAGCGCCCGGCCTGATCGCCGAGGCCATCCGTCGCAATATGCGACGCCGCAGCAGGCGGCTTCGTCCGGGATTCGCCGCTGCGGCGAGCTGATCGGTCTTCGCACAGGCACGGCGGCGGCGCTGGTGCTGCTCCAGCGAACCCTTGCCCACCCATCGATCTCGCAAGTGCATTTTGCCGGCGGCTGTGTTAATTCGGTGTTAACCAAACCCGCGAGGCAACGCCGATGAAGGATGCAGGCGAGAACATCACTCAGATCGATCAGTCGCGAAAACTGTCCGATGCCATTCGCGACGTCAAGAACGCCTTCGCCGACCGCGACGACGTCGTCGTCGACATGCGCGAAGCGCATCGCATGCGGCTCGATTTGCTTGCCGCCGAACTCGCCCCGGTGTTCGGCGACGTACCCACCGACATGGACAGTTTCGACTTCGCCGTCTCGTCCGGCCTGCAGCCAAGGCTGTGGATCGACGCCGTCAGCCATGTCGCCATGGGACGCGACCGCCGCACCTACCGCTTTCTCAAGGACACGCGCATCGGCCGCGTCGTGCTCGCCGAGTCGACCGAGATGAAGGTCGTTGCCGATCAGGTGACGCGCTATGTCGCCGAGCGCGTCGTCGAACGCCAGAGGATGATGGAAGGCGGCATCGAGCAGGCCGTCGCCGGCCTGAAACGCGCCCTGGTGGCGGAGGCCGAGCCGCCGCTGCATGTCCCTGCGCGCAGCAACGGCTGGTCGGCCTTCTTCTCGGGCCTGGGCCTGATCGCCGCCGGCGCCCTGGTCGGCCTGGCGATTTCGCTCGTGCTGTTCTGGGACCGCATCGTCGCAATGAAAATCAGCTTCTAGAGCCGTTCAGCGTTTCACGGAAACGCTGAACGGCTCTATCTCTTTGTTTTGACGCAATTCCGGACGGAAAACCGTTTCACACTTTTCCTGGAATTACTCTAGCCATCGACGCCTCGGCCTCGACGCCAAGCTCCATTGTCTGCAGGTCGCTGGGCGGCAATGCCGGCCCGGTCAGGCCGCGGCGCGTCAGCTTGATCCGCCAATTGTCCTTTTCACCGTCGATGTCGAGCAGATTGTATTGCGCCGGCGCATGCGAACTGCCGGGGGCCTGCCCGGCGGCGGCGACCCCGACCACCGGGATTTTGGCCTTGCGGGCGCCGATGAAGAAGAGCGACGGCACATGCGAATGGCCGTGCAGCACAAGCTCGGCGCCGTGCCGGTGAAGAACCTTGTGGAAGCGCGAGATGCCAAACAGCCGCTTGTTCTGCGAAACGGCGCCGCGCACCGGCGGGTGGTGGATCATGATCACCCGGAACAGGCCGCGCTTGCCTGTGGCGTCGAGCATGTCGCGCAGCCTTTCCGCCTGGCCTTCCAGAAAGAAGCCGTTGGCCATGAACGGAGCCGTGGCGCGCGCCGTGGAGACGCCGATCAGCGCAGCATCGCCGCGCACGCGCAGATAGGGAAAGGTGTTGCGGTCGACCGGCGTATTGACGCCGTCGCCGGTCATCCATGCTGCCCAGGACCGGCAGGTCTTGTCGAAGGCGCCCGGCACATAGGCATCATGATTTCCCGGCACGACCGACACGTCATTGGGCGAGCCCAGCGTCTCCAGCCAGTGCTTGGCCATCTCGATCTCTCCGTCGAGCGCCAGATTGACCAGGTCGCCGGTGATGGCGAGATGGTCCGGCCCGCTGGCCTTCATGTCGGCGACGATCGTGTCGATGACGGCGTCGTGCATGTGGCGGCGGCGGTTACGCTGCCAATTGACGTAACCGACCACGCGCTTGGAGGCGAGATCGCGATAGGTTACATCGGGAAGCGGCCCCAGGTGGACATCGGAAATATGCGCGAGCCTGAACATCTTTTCTTCATAGGCGAGGCGCGCGCGGCTTTCCACTCACGGTTTCGCGGACGATGACGCCGGATCCGGAGCAAGCCCTGCGCCAGACCGGCTGGCCGGGCTTCAGGGCAAGGCTGTTTCACCTGTACTTCGTACTGCGGCGGCCGATGACGCTCGGCGTGCGCGGCTTGATCCAC
The DNA here is from genome assembly GCF_040320105.1 of Mesorhizobium sp. M0778. NCBI lineage: Bacteria > Pseudomonadati > Pseudomonadota > Alphaproteobacteria > Hyphomicrobiales > Phyllobacteriaceae > Mesorhizobium > Mesorhizobium sp. M0778. Next base: position 36,062 of record NZ_JAMYPA010000004.1, read on the forward strand.
GACCGCCCTTCCAATTCCGTCTTCCTCATCCGCCACACCTATGTCCCTGGCTGGCACCTGCCCGGCGGTGGCGTCGAGTTGGGCGAGACGATGATCGAGGCGCTGACGCGCGAAGTCTTCGAGGAAGGCAACATCGCGCTGACCGGACCGCCGGTGCTGAAATCGCTGCATTTCAACCGCCGCGCCAGCCGCCGCGATCATGTCGGCCTTTATCTGGTCGAGGAGTTCGACCAGCCAGCACCCAAGCTGCCCGACCGCGAGATCGCCGAAGCCGGCTTCTTTCCGCTCGACCGCTTGCCGGAAGGCACGACACCGGCGACGCTGCGGCGGATTGCCGAAGTTTTTGAGGGGAATTCGGCATCGCCTTACTGGTAGATCATCTCTCCAACAGCTTTGGCTGCTTCGGTTTAGGCCGGCAACATCCATTGTTCTCCGAGAGAAATATATATATTAGGCGATAAGAGAAAAATGAAACATAGCCAAAACGACAGGTTTAGAATCGTACTATATATCTCACTTTACACGGTAATTACTGTGACAACAATTCTTGCTACAGCCTTAATTTCGACAATGGTCCTTGGGATAGATCCATCAAGGTTGGAAAAAAGTGGAAGAGGCATCCAGTTCGCAATACAACTTTTTGCGGCATTCGTGACATATTTCGTTTTTATAAAGCGACATGCTCGGCTTTTTACTCGCACTGAATTCTGGAAAATGGTCGGCTTCTCAAGCCTGATAGAAATGGGTTTGGGAATGGCCGTGCTTCTGCTGTCGGGATCGTTTCGCGCAATCCCGCTCCAGATGTCGGTCCAGATCGTCATGATCGGCGGCATCGTGGCGTTCCTGGCAACGTCGCTCGGCTACTCCAATCGATTTGGAAATACCACATTGAAAGCTGATCTCGTCAGAAGGGCAAAGATGGACTCAGAAACCTCCCGCTAGGGCGCCGGTCTCACGCCGCCTTCCTGAACCTGTCGCGGTCGTGCAGCGCGCCATAGTCGAGCTCAGGCCCGACCGGCACGATGCGTGTCGGGTTGATGGTCTCGTGGCTGCCGTAATAGTGCGACTTGATGTGGTGCAAATTCACCGTGCCGGCGACGCCTGGCACCTGGTAGAGGTCGCGCAGATAATTCGACAGGTTCGGATAGTCGGCGATGCGGCGCAGATTGCACTTGAAATGGCCGACATAGACCGGGTCGAAGCGGACCAATGTCGTGAACAGCCGCCAATCCGCCTCGGTGATGCGGCCGCCGACGAGATAGCGCTGCCTTGACAGACGGTCCTCCAGCATGTCGAGGGTCGAGAACAATTCGCCGAACGCCTCCTCGTAGGCTGCCTGCGTGGTGGCGAAGCCGGCACGGTAAACGCCGTTGTTGACCGCGGGATAGACCAGCGCATTGACCGCATCGATCTCGCCGCGCAACGGTTGCGGATAGAAATCGAGCTTGGCATCGCCCCATTCGTCGAAGGCCGAATTGAGCATGCGGATAATCTCGGAGGATTCGTTGGAAACGATGGTCTGCTCGCGTTTGTCCCACAGCACGGGAACGGTGACCCGGCCCGAATAGCCGGGATCGGCCCTGGTGTAGATCTGGTGCAGGAAATCGAGGCCGTAGAGCGTGTCGCCGGTGGCGCCGTCCTCGGCCAGGAACGTCCAGCCGTCGGTTCCCATGAAATGATGGACGACCGCGACGGAAATCACGTCCTCGAGTTTTTTGAGCACGCGAAAGATCAACGTCCGATGCGCCCACGGGCAGGCGAGCGAGACATAGAGGTGGTAGCGGCCGGGCTCGGCCTTGAAGCCACGTTTTCGCCCTTCGGCCGGGAAGCCGTGGCGGGTCACCCAGTCGCGCCACTGCGACCGCGCCCGCACGAATTTGCCGCCGCTCTCCCCGGTATCGTACCAGCGGTCCTGCCATTGGCCTTCGACTAGCAATCCCATGAAATGTCCTTTCGCGTTCCTGCCTGATGTAGGGCATGAAATGGACCTGCCGAAATCGCCAGCGCTGAACAGATCGTCAACAGCTGCGTCGTCGAGCGCAACCGGCCGATTGCGGCGGCTGAAAATTGGTGCTAGCGGACAATCCGCATGTTCGACTTTGCCCTGATCCGGTTCGACCGACGACGAAAGAGCGCCCGCGCTTGATGAAGCGCTGACTGGCGAACGCTGCCGCTTGCAGCAAACCTTTCCTCGCATACCGGAACGCAAAGACCATGAGCCTTGCCGACGTGAAATACCTGCCGGAAACTCCGGCGCATGATCCTGAAATCGAAGCCATCAATGACGAAGCCTTCGGGCCGGGCCGTTTCGTGCTTGCTGCCTACAGGATCCGCCAAGGTGGCCCGCATGAACGGGCTTTGTCCTTCGTGGCCGTCGACGGCGCAACCGTCGTCGCCTCGGTACGGATGACACGCATCGCCGCGGGCGCCGGCCGCGCGCTGATGCTCGGGCCGCTCGCCGTGCAGCCGGCCTTCAAGAACCTCGGCATCGGCCGCCGGCTGGTGGCAATCGCGCTGGAAGCCGCCGCCAGCGCCGGCGCGCCGGCCGTGATGCTGGTCGGCGACGAACCCTATTACGGCCCGCTCGGCTTCAAGAGGCTGCCGCGCGGGCAGATCTCGATGCCGCGTCCGGTCGACCCCGACCGGCTTTTGGCGCACGAGATCGTGCCGGGCGCAGTGGCAAGGCTGGTGGGCGAGGTTTGCCACGCCGACCAGGCAAGGATTGGCGGGCACATCGTGGCGATGGCGTGACCATGCCGGTGCTGTCGCACGGTGGCTTGGCAGCATAGTCTGGGCACGGAGGAGGATGTCGAGATGAACCCGAACGGCCAGATTGCGATCGTCACCGGTGGCGGCTCCGGCCTTGGCGAGGCGACGGCGCGCGCACTTGCCGCCGGCGGCGCCAGGGTTGCCGTCCTCGATCTCGGCATCGAGCGGGCGGCCAAGGTGGCGGCCGACATCGGCGGCATCGCCGTCCGATGTGATGTGAGCGACGCGGAAAGCGGTGCCGCTGCTGTCGCGGAAGTGGCTGAGACGCTCGGCGAGCCGCGCATCCTGGTCAATTGCGCCGGCATCGTTATCGGCATGAAGACGATCGGCAAGGACGGACCACATCCGCTCGACCAATACCGCAAGGTGATCGAGGTCAATCTGATCGGCACCTTCAACATGATCCGCCTGGTTGCCGACCGGACCGCGAAGCTCGAGCCGCTGCAGGGCGGCGAGCGCGGCGTCATCGTCAACACCGCATCGGTCGCCGCCTATGACGGCCAGATCGGCCAGGCGGCCTATTCGGCATCCAAAAGCGGCGTCGTCGGCATGACGCTGCCGGTGGCGCGCGATCTCGCCCGCTCCGGCATTCGCGTCTGCACCATCGCGCCCGGCATCTTCAGGACGCCGATGATGGCCGGCATGCCGCAGGAGGTGCAGGATTCGCTCGGTGCGGCAGTGCCCTTCCCTTCCCGTTTGGGCGAGCCTTCGGAATATGCCGCACTTGCCTTGCACATCATCGAGAACCAGATGCTCAACGGCGAGACCATTCGCCTCGATGGCGCCATCCGCATGGCGCCGAAGTAAACGCGACGGTGGTGCTTTGGACGAACCCAGGAAAGACGTGATCCGCGCGACCGACGCCGAGGCGATCAGGCTGGCAAAGACGCTGATCCGCAGCGCCCGTTTCGGCGCGCTGGCAGTGCTCGAGCCAGGAACCGGTTCGCCGCTGGCCAGCAGGGTCGGTGTCGCCACCGACATCGACGGCACGCCATTGATCCTGGTGTCGATGCTGTCCGCCCATACCGGCGCTATCCTTGCCGACCCGCGCTGCTCGCTGCTCGTCGGCGAACCCGGCAAGGGCGATCCGCTGGCGCATCCGCGATTGACGCTCGTCTGCCGCGCCGTACGGCTCGAACGCGGATCGAACGAACACGCCCGCGCCGAGCGGCGCTACCTCAACCGCAATCCCAAGGCGAAGCTCTATGCCGGGCTCGGCGACTTCTCGATCTTCCGGCTCGAACCGGAGCGCGCCAGCCTGAACGGCGGCTTCGGCAAGGCCTATCTGCTCGAACGCGCCGATCTGGTCGCGACGGGAGCAATCGTTGAAGAGCTTGCCGCCGGCGAGCAATCGGCACTCGACCACATGAACGCCGACCATCTCGATGCGATTGCCCTCTACGCAAGTCATTTCGGCGGGGCCGAGCGCGACGGCTGGATCGTCACCGGCTTCGACGCCGACGGGATGGATCTCGTATCCGGCGACAATGTCTGCCGGGTCTTTTTTCCCAATCCGCTGCAGGCGGCACGCGACCTCAGGCCTGTCCTGGTCGACATGGCAAAGGCTGCCCGATCGGCAAATTGATCACAGCCGCACAGTTAATCGGCTTGCATGGAAAGCAAGCCTTGAGATTTGAGCGAAATGTTCTACCTTTGCGAGTGACGCTGAATCGCTGGCGTGCATCTATAGGGAAAGTCTATGGAATCCGACGCTATTGCCCCCATAGCGGCGGATGAGCAGGAAGGCATGGGGGATCTATGGTCTCGAACAAGCTAGTCGCCAACGCCGGAGCCGCGGCCGCGTTTCTGACGCTGATGGGCAACGAAAAACGTTTGTTGATCATGAGCTATCTGGCCGAGGGCGAAATGTCGGTCGGCGCCATAGCCGAGAAAGTGTCGCTCAGCCAATCCGCTTTGTCGCAGCATCTGGCCAAGCTCAGGGCTTCCGACCTTGTCGAGACCCGTCGCGACCGGCAAATGATCTATTATTCCTGCAAATCCGGCGCGGTACGCGAACTGCTGCACATGCTGGACGGCATTTTCGGCGAAGGTGAACTGTCGCAGATGGCTCACCGGCTGCGTCGCGCCGGGACCTGATTGGCCGGGGCGGAGAACGCCCCGCCAAGTCCGTTTGGTCGCCAAGTCCGTTTGGCCGGCAAGTCCGTTTGGCCGGCAAGTCCGTTTGGCCGGCAAGTCCGCTTTGCTGCCAAGTCCGCCTGCTACTGAGCGCGCTCTTCGGCGGCCTGCGCAATCTCGTCCTTGAACTCGACCTTCGTGCCAGGCTGCACCATGGAGGCGAGGTCTTCGGCATCCCAATTGGTCAACCGGATGCAGCCATGGGAAAAGGTCGTGCCGATCTTGCCCGGTTCCGGCGTGCCGTGGATGCCGTAGCTTTCGATGGAAAGATCGATCCAGACCGATCCCACCGGATTATTCGGCCCGGCAGCGATAGTGAAGGGCCGCTTGGTCTTGACCCCCTTGAAAGCGAAGTCCGGATCATAGTGATAGGTAGGGTTGTGCACCACGCGCTTGACCTCTGCCGTGCCGCTTGGCGCCGGTTTCTGGTCGCTCCCAATCGAGGCGGGGTAGACCGCCAGCCATTTGCCGGCACGGTCGAGCACACGCACCAGGCGAGCGCCCTTGTCGATCTCGACGGCGGCAACCCCGGCGGCAGGGTCGCCCCTGCCGACATCAGGCACCACCAACGTCCTGCCTGGTTTCCTGAGACTGGTGCCAGGATTAAGCATTCTCAACAATTGTTCGCTGATATGGAAGCGCTCGGCCAACTTCTCCACCGCATTGCGGTAACCGAGCCGCCGCAAGCGGGCCATCCTCTCCAAGCGGGCCGGAATACGCTTGGTGAAAGGTCCGCGCACGTCCTTGCGCATCACCTCATAGGTCACCAGCACCGGCCTGGCGGAGGTTGCGATGAGTTTGCTCCAGGTCTGTGGATCGAGCTTGCCGTCGGGCGGAAGTCCGTTTGCCGCCTGAAACGCGGCGACGGCCTTGGCGAAGTTCTGGGAAAGACGACCGTCGATCAGGCCCGGCGAGAAGCGGGCGCGATCCAGAAGGATCTGCGCCTTCAGCAGCATCGGATCGACACCCTTCGGTTCGCCGATAGTGAATTGGGCCTGATTGACGGTGGCTGGATCGAGCTTGGCTGCGCGAGCCACGCCGCATGCGAGGGCAAGCGTGGCGGCGAAGACGAGGAGGAGCCTGATCATCGATGTCCTCCCAGGACTGCAGCAGGAGCCCGCTTCTATGACGCGGCATGGCCCTGTGTGGTTCCTTCGCCCGATCGAAATTCTGAATTGAAGCGGCTTGGCCGAAGGGCCGTGCCGCGGGAATCAAGTATTTCTCGTCGCCAGGGGGCCTCGGCCCGGCGTCCAGTGATTGGGCTTGACCGTTCGAACGGCGTGCATCCATTTGGACGCTGAGATACGGTCCGAGCTTCGGATCCGGCATCATGCCTTCCGAAACCGAATCCCGATTCGCGGCCGATGCCATGGTCGGCCGAGGAAGCCATGAATCCGATCCGCATAGACGACCCGCAGGATCCCCGCGTCGCCGCCTATCTCGACATCCGGGAGCGAGATCTTGCCGGCCGGCAAGGCCGTTTCGTCGCCGAAGGCAAGGTGGTGCTCGACACGCTGCTCGCCGCCCGGCGCTTCGAGGCAGAATCGGTGCTGGTACTCGAAAACCGGCTGGCCGGCCTCGATGACGTCCTGCGCAAGGCGCCTGCCGGGCTCCCGATCTATGTCGCATCCAGCGAAATCATGGACAGGATCGCCGGATTCCACATGCATCGCGGCATATTGGCGATCGGCCGCAAAGGTGCGGCCATCTCCGCTGAGGCCTTGCTCGGCGCGCTGCCCGCCCGCGCGCTGATCGTTGTGCTGGTCGGCATCGCCAATCATGACAATATGGGCTCGATCTTCCGCAATGCCGCCGCCTTTGGCGCGGATGCCGTGCTTCTCGATCCGACCTGCTGCGATCCGCTGTACCGCAAGGCAATCCGCGTCTCGGTGGGCGCCGCCTTGAAAGTCCCCTTCGCCTCCTTTGCCGACGCCGCCGGCTGCATCGCCATACTCGACCAGCAAGGCTTCAGCCAATTCGCGTTGTCGCCGCACGGGCAAATCGACATTCGCGATGCCAAGAGAAACGAGCGGCTGGCTCTCTATCTCGGCACCGAGGGCGAAGGCCTGCCGGAAAGCCTGCTTGCTCGCCTGCAGACGCTGCGGATCGGTATGGCGCAGGATTTCGACAGCCTGAATGTCGCAGCGGCGTCAGCCATCGCACTTCATCATTTTTCCGGGGCCTGATGCATGTCGCGCAAAAGTGTGCAGCGGTTTTGCGGTAACGACATGCATCAAAACAAGAACATAAAGCGCGTCGCATGAGGCCGGTCGAACACGACGCGCTTTAGAGCCGGGCGTCTCGCTCTTGCGCTTGCGGCGTCTCAGTTGGTCGATGCGGCCTTCTGCAGCGCCCGCACGCGATCGGCAAGGCTGCGTCCGCCGCTCTCCGGCCGCGCATCCTCAGGCGCTGCAAGCGCCTGGGCGATCGGCGAATCCGGGCCGTCGAGCTTGGCCGTCAAGGCGACGACTTGCGCTGCCAGATCGTTCATCTCTTCGCGCAATGCCGCGCTGGCGCTGCCGGTATCGTCTCCGGCGTGTGATTTCGATGTTTCGACGGCAGCAAGATCTGTCTTCAGCCTCCTGTTCTCGCGTGCCAGCGATGTCAGCCTGGCCTCCAGCCGCTCGCGGTCGGCATCGAGCTTGGCGCTTGCCTTTTCGATGTCGCCGTTGGCGGTCGCATTGACCTGGCTTCCTGGCATGCCGGCAAGGGCCGCCGCAGGCGGGCTTTCAGCGCCTTTCGCCCTTTCGCGAAGGCGCACCAGTTCCTTTTCGCGGCGCTCCAGCCTGTCCTCGCGATCGGCCAACGTGGCGAGCAGGCGTTCGACCTTCTTTTCCAAGTCGCCGGTTCTTTTCTTCTCGGCCTTCAGCGCGTCCCGCAAAACCTTGCTTTCGGCTGTCAATTCCTGGCTGCGCCTGTCCGCCTCCTTGCGCTGGCCGCGCAGCAGCGAAATGTCGCTTGCCAGCTTCTGCAGCTCGGATTCGCGCGCCACCAACTCGATCTGCCGGCTGCTGGACGAAAAACTGGCGTCGTCATACATGTGCTCCAGTTTTCGCAGTTCGAGCCCGCGCTTTTCGAGCGCGCGCTCGGTCTCCGCAAGCCTCTCCGACAGCTGCTGCAGCTGCCCATCGCGCTTGCGAAGCTCCTCGCTCCTGGTTGTGAGGTCGGCGACGACCCGGTTCTTGTCCTGCCGCTCGGCCGCCAATTCCTTCAGGGCTTCGCGGTCGCGGCCGATCTCGACCAGCTGTTCGGCGGCTTTCTCGCGCAATGACTTGATGGTCATTTCGAGCCGGCGCGCCGAAACGGCGAACTCGGCGCGGACGCGATCCTTGTCCGCCTGGATCTCGGCCAGCGTCAGCGGCATCGAACCCTCGACGCGCCTGCGCGTCAGCGCCACCGCCCGCCGCCAGACGGCCGGGGCAATCATCAGCGCCAGAAAGCCCGCGCAGAGAAAGCCGAGGACAAAGAACAGGATCGACTGGACCAAGATGACTATCCGTTATGCATGGCCGGCCGTTATGGGCGGCAGGCAATGGTCAAAGTTCGACTTTGCCATCTTCGCATGACGGAAATCCGGCGCCGCGGCAAGGGTCTGCCGCGGCAAAGCTCAGACCGTGGGATCACAGGGCCAACCGCAGTGGCGCCATCGTGCAGGTCAGAACGGATTCCAGGTCGCGCGTTGGGTGAGCTTGAGGTAGCCGAGATTGACGCCAAGACGGGCGCCGACGCCGGTACGGATCGGCACGAGCAGCACATTGTTGTTCTTCAGCACGTTGAAACCGACGCCGGCGATGACATAGGCAGAGCCGGCGACGCCGCCAAAGCGGTTATAGAGGCTGCTCACATCGTCGAGATTGTAGACCAGCATCATCACGCGCGAGCCCTCGCCGCCGAAATCCCAGCCGAGCGACGGGCCTTGCCAGAACACTTTGTGATCGCCGGCATTCTTGGTGTAGAGCGTGCCTTCGCCATAGGTCAGGCCACCGATCAGCGCCCCGGACCCCTCTTCGCCGAGCAGATAGCCGTTCGGCAGGCCATAGGTGGCGAAAATCTTCTCGACGACCGTGGCCAGCCCACCCGATGTCGCGCCGAAGAATTTATGACCGGAATCAACGATCTCCTGGGCGGTGTACTCTTGCGCCCGCGCGGCCGATGTCGAAAAGGCGACAAGGCCGATGAGCGCGATCGTCATTGAGATGACACGGAAAAAAGTCCGGTCGTAGAATCGGGAAACCATGCTTCCAATCTCCGTCAGGGAGCACTTTCGCCGACGCCTCGCACCCGTACGGCTCTTTGGCGGCCGTTAAGGATGACTGTTAGGGGCAAACTATGCCGTAATCCTTTTTCAACCATTAAACTCTCACATGAACATGGCGGTTCGAAGGCTGTTTTCGCATGCCCGCGCAGCACCCAGGCTGCGTGAACACACCATTTTCGACAATGATAATTTTGGATTTGTTGCTGCACGCACAAGCGCTGTGTATTCACAATGCTTGGGAGAGAGGGTGATTCGTGTGGACAGGCGTGATCATGATCGCCCGGTCATTTTGTTGTGAAATTTGCAGGGATTTTTGCCGATGGCCGAGCTTTTCACCCTTTCCGCACCCGACCTGGCAGCGCTGCTGTGCAGCCGGGTCTGCCACGACATCATTTCGCCGGTCGGCGCCATAAACAACGGGCTTGAGCTGCTCGACGAAGGCGGCGCCGACGAAGACGCCATGAAGCTGATCCGCCAAAGCGCCAAAAACGCCTCCGCCCGCCTGCAATTCGCCCGCATCGCCTTCGGCGCCGCCGGTTCGGCCGGCATGCTGATCGACACCGGGGACGCCGAGGCCGTGGCCATCGCCTTCCTGAAGAACGAGAAGCCGGAACTGGTCTGGAACGGAACCCGCGCCCTATTGCCCAAGAACAAGGTCAAGCTGCTGCTCAACCTCATCCTCGTCGCCAACGCCGCCATTCCGCGCGGCGGCAGGCTGGTGGTCACGCTGGAGAACCTCGAGACCGAGCCGCGCTTTGCGCTCGCGGCGAGCGGCCCGATGCTGCGCGTGCCGCCCAAATTCCTGGAATTGCATTCCGGCCACAGACCGGAAGAGCCGATCGACGCGCATTCGGTGCAACCCTATTACACGCTGCTTTTGGCCCGCGAAGCCAACATGACGATATCGATCCATGCGACCGCCGACGAGATCGTCCTTTCCGTAGCCTGAAGTTCTCCAAAAGAGCGCGAAGTATTTCTCCAGGTCATATTTGCGGCGCCGTCCTAACATCTGTCAGACGGGCTTGCAGATTGATTGGATGAAGCATTGCGAAAGAAGATTTCGCTTACAACACCTTCAGGAAAATTTTACCTAACGGCTTTTCGGCTTCTTTACCAGATCGGCCTATGTTCCCCTGCAGATGCCACGACGCTGCCGGTTCGCCGCATGGCAAAGAGGGTCCGGGAATGAAACGCTGCATGTTCGTCGACAATTCGAGCGTCATCAGGAAGGTTGCAAAGCGTATCCTGGGCGGCTCCGGCATGATGGTGATCGAAGCCGCCAGCGGCCATGAGGCGATCGAGATGTGCAGTGCCGACATGCCGGACATCATCGTCGTCGACGGCGCCTTGCCGGACATGCAGGCGCAGGACCTCATCCGCCGCGTGCGCTCCATGGAAAGCCCGGTATTGCCGCAAGTTCTGATTTCGCTGGTCGAGGTCGACGTCGGGGCGATCATGCGGGCAAAACGCGCCGGCGCCCAGGGTTACCTGCTGAAGCCGTTCAACCGGCCGCAATTGCTCGAGTGCTTCCGCGCCTTGAAGATTGCCGCCTGACCAGGGGTCGTTCCATTCCGATGAAATCGGGATGAGGCTCTATCTTATTGTTTTACTGTGTTCTTTTCCGAAAACCGGCATCCACTTTTCGGGATCAGGCGCTGACGCGGATATCTTCCGGCTCACGCAGCACATAGCCGCGGCCCCAGACGGTCTCGATGTAATTCTGCCCGCCCGACGCGGCGTCGAGCTTCTTGCGCAGCTTGCAGATGAAGACGTCGATGATCTTCAGCTCCGGTTCGTCCATGCCGCCATAGAGATGGTTGAGGAACATTTCCTTGGTCAGCGTGGTACCCTTGCGCAGCGAGAGCAGCTCCAGCATCTGATATTCCTTGCCGGTCAGATGCACGCGCTGGCCACCGACTTCAACGGTCTTGGCATCGAGATTGACCACCAGGTCGCCGGTGGTGATGACCGACTGGGCATGGCCCTTGGAACGCCGCACGATGGCATGGATGCGGGCGACCAGTTCGTCCTTGTGGAAGGGCTTGGTCATGTAATCGTCGGCGCCGAAGCCGAGGCCGCGCACCTTGTCCTCGATACCGGCCATGCCGGAGAGGATGAGGATCGGCGTCTTCACCTTGGACAGGCGAAGTGTCCTCAAAACTTCATAACCCGACATGTCGGGGAGATTGAGGTCGAGGAGAATGATGTCGTAATCGTAAAGCTTGCCTAGATCGACACCCTCTTCACCAAGGTCGGTCGTATAGACATTGAAACTTTCCGATTTCAGCATCAGCTCGATGCTTTGTGCGGTTGCACTGTCGTCTTCTATCAGCAGAACGCGCATTTCATTCCCCTTTTCTGCTGCCGGACCATTTCACGACCCGTCCAGGACCGGAGCAGTGATTGCCTGAGCAGAGGCTGCCATCGAATGGTTAATAAAACCTAATTCCCCGTCCATGACGGTATCAGATTTTTTAACCCCTTTCTACACCTTGTTGAATCCAATAATGAATCACAGACCCAAACCATTAATGCAGCACATTAATAAGCCAGACTAAGTGACTCTTCGGACTCGTTGGCCGGGTTTCGCGACGAGTAGCAGAATTTTTACCCGCCCTTAAGTCCTGAGCCGTATGATTAACAATGCCCGTAAACGAATGGTTACCGCCGGCAAAAAACTTTAGGAGTTTGTTTCCCATAGTTCCGGGAAAGCCGGTGGAAACGGGTGAAGCCTGGGCCTTGCCGGGTGAATTGGACGATATGTGCAGGTGTGCGTTTCCGGGAGTACCGAATCATGAAGTCACGTGAAAACCTCGTTCGGCTGAAGCAATTTCAGGTGAGCGAGAAGCGGCGGCAGCTGCTGCAGCTCGACATGATGATCGCCGAGTTCGAGCGCATGGCCGTCGAGCTGGAACTTCAGATCGCGGCCGAAGAGAAGAAGGCCGGCATCACCGACATCAATCATTTTGCCTATCCGACCTTCGCCAAGGCGGCACGCCTGCGCCGCGACAACCTCAGAAATTCGCAAAGCGACCTCGCCCAGCAGCGAAATGTCGCCGAATCATTGCTGAGCGAAGCCGAAGCGGAGCTTTCCAAGGCCGAGATGCTCGAATCGCGCGACACCAAGGCGCGCGACACGGAAGCCGGCGGCCGCAGCGCCATGATCGGCTGAAAACAAGGCTTTAACGCGCGTCGCGCTTGAGCGCTATTGCTGTGCACCGAACGGTGCCGGCCTCAGGCATCCAGATCTTCTTGCTGTTCGGCCGCCCGCGCGCGGGCGTCCTTGATGTCGGGCACATGCTGCTCCGACCAGGCCCTGATCTGATTGAGCAGTCCTGCCAGGTTCTGGCCAAGTTCGGTCAGCTCGTATTCGACCCGCGGGGGAATGACCGGGAACACCTCGCGCCGCACCAGGCCGTCGCGTTCCAGGATACGCAGCGTCTGCGTCAGCATTTTCGGGGTGATGCCTTCGAGCTTGCGCGCCAATTCGCCGTTGCGGAGCCGGCCCCGGCGCAACGCACAAATCACCAGGTGGACCCATTTGCTGGCGAGCGTCTCAAGCACCGCGTGCGAGGGGCACGTCCGTCGGAACGCGTCATAACCGGAAGGGAAACAATCTTCGCTATCCATGAGGTGCGTATATATCAAAAAGGTACATACTAGACAAGAGAATATTACTATCCAAATGATAGTGGCATATCAAACCAGCAGGAGAGAGCCTCCCATGCGTGCCATTATCCAGAATTCCTTCGGCGCACCCAACGTCCTCGTCATTGCCGATCGTCCCGCGCCATCACCCGAGGCCGGCGAAGTGCTGGTCCGCATCGAGGCGGCCGGCATCAATCCGGTCGACGGCGCAGTGCGCGGCGGCCACTATCCGCTGCTTGGCGAGCCGCCCTTCATCCTTGGTTGGGACGTTTCGGGAACTGTCGAGGCGCTGGGCTCCGGCCTGTCCGGCCTTAAGGTCGGCGATGCCGTCTTTGGCATGTCGCGCTTTCCCAAACAGGCGGCAGCTTACGCCGAACTCGCCACTGTCCCGGCTGATGAGCTTGCGCCGAAACCTGAAGGCATAGACCACGCCCAAGCCGCCGCGCTGCCGCTGGCCGGCCTGACGGCCTGGCAAGGCCTTGTCCGCCATGGCCGGCTCAATCCTGGCCAGCGCGTGCTGATCCACGCCGGAGCCGGCGGCGTCGGCCATCTGGCGGTGCAGATCGCCAAGGCGCGCGGTGCTTACGTCGTCGCGACCGCCAGCCCGGAAAAGCTCGATTTCGTCCGCTCGCTCGGCGCCGACGAGGTGATCGACTACACAGAGGATGATTTCACCGGAAAGGCTCGCGACATCGATCTCGTTCTGGAGCCGTTCGGCGGCGAGCATGCGGAGCAATCGCTAAAAGTGCTCAAGGCCGGCGGTGTTCTGGTGTCGCTGCTCGATGTCAGCGATGCCACCAAGGCAAAGGCCAGGACGCAAGGCATCCGCGTCGAGCGCATGTCCGTGGTGCCCGACCGTGCCGCTCTGGTGGAACTCGGCAAATTGATCGACGCGAAAAAGCTGGCCGTCCACGTGGCAAAGGCGTTTCCGCTCGAACAGGCCGGTGCCGCCCATGCCTTTCTCGCCACCAGGCCGATCGGCAAGGTGGTGCTGACGGTCTGAAATCCCAGATCGTCGCTCCGGCAAACTTTAAGGGCGCGGATCAGCGCCCTTATCGGACTAATGCCGGTATTGCTGGATGCGCGTGGTGCGCAGCCCGGCAAGGCCGTATTCGTCGATCGACGCCTGCCAGGACAGGAATTCCTCGGTGGTGAGCTTGTAGCGCTGGCACGCCTCTTCCAGGCTCAAAAGCCCGCCACGCACCGCCGCCACCACTTCCGCCTTGCGCCGGATAACCCAGCGACGTGTGTTCGTCGGCGGCAGATCGGCGATGGTAAGTGGGCTGCCGTCAGGCCCGATAACGTATTTGACTCGCGGTCTAATTAGATCGGTCATCGTACTCTCTACAAAAAACTCAAAGACCCAATCCCCACCACATTACCGCCACAGCTTTAAAATTTGGCTAAGCAGACCCTAATGGATAGGTAAGGATCATGAACGCCGCGTTAGTCTTTTCATCGGCATTTGAGATATCTGCCGGCACGCGCATTGAACCCGGCTGGAAAAATGAGCCGGCCTGCAAAGCTGGCGCGGCCGGGACGCTTGACCTATATTCCGGCCATTGGCATTGAAGCGCCGCGCAGAACGAAAGAACCATGAACAGCCTCGATCTTCCCGGACGCCCCGAAAACACCCGTGTCGTCGTCGCCATGTCGGGCGGTGTCGATTCGTCGGTTGTTGCCGGTCTCTTAAAGCACGAGGGCTACGACGTCGTCGGCGTCACGCTGCAGCTTTACGACCACGGCGCGGCAACGCACCGGGCCGGCTCATGCTGCGCCGGCCAGGACATCGACGATGCCCGCCGCGTCTCCGAGACGCTCGCCATCCCGCATTACGTGCTCGATTACGAGGAGCGCTTCCGCAAGGCGGTGATTGACCCGTTCGCCGAGAGCTATGTCGCCGGCGAAACGCCGATCCCTTGCGTCTCCTGCAATCAGACGGTGAAATTCGCCGATCTTCTCGCGACCGCCAAGGAACTCGGCGCCGACGCGCTGGCCACCGGTCACTACATCCGTTCCGGCGCCAATGGCGCCCACCGCGCGCTTTACCGGCCGGTCGACGCCGACCGCGACCAGAGCTACTTCCTGTTCGCCACCACCCAGGCGCAGATCGACTATCTGCGTTTTCCGCTCGGCGGCCTGTCGAAGCCTGAGGTTCGCGCCATCGCCGAGGAGATGGGACTGACGGTCGCCGCCAAGCAGGACAGCCAGGACATCTGTTTCGTGCCGCAGGGCAAATATTCCGACATCATCGCCAAGCTGAAGCCGGCTGCCGCCAATCCGGGCGACATCGTCCATATAGACGGGCGCGTGCTTGGCCGCCACGAAGGCATTTTGCGCTACACCGTCGGTCAGCGCCGCGGCATCGGCATCGCCTCCGGCGAGCCGCTCTACGTCGTCCATCTCGACGCCGACCGGGCCCGCGTCGTCGTCGGCCCGCGCGAGGCGCTGGAAACCCACAAGATCTTCTTGCGCAACATGAACTGGCTGGGCGATGGCCCGCTGACCGAGATCCTGGCGGCCGGGCTCGAGCTTTTCGCCAAGGTGCGCTCGACGCGGCCGCCGCGCCCGGCCGTGCTGCATCACCGCGCGGGCGTCACTTCGGTGGAGCTGGTCGACGGCGAGTCCGGCATCGCGCCCGGTCAGGCCTGCGTGCTCTATTCCGACGACGGCAACGAGGCGCGCGTGTTCGGCGGCGGCTTCATCGAGCGCTCCGAGCGCGGCGCCGAAGCCGAGGCGATGCTGACGCGGCTTGCCGTCCAGCCGGCGCGGGTTCCCGCCGAATAGACGGCGTTTTTCGCTTAGGGCCTGGTGTGGGCGACGGTGCCGGCGGTCAGGATGCGCAGCACTCGGATGGCTTCCTCGCCGCTGGTGCGCGGTTCGGCCCGCGTCTCGATGCAGTGGATGAAATGCTCCAGCTCGCGCGTCAGCGGCATGCCCTCGCCGACCGCCACATAGGACGGCTCGTTGGCGGTGAACGCCCATTGGCCGCTGTCCTGCCACACCGCGTGGCGGTAGACGGCAAGCTTGCGCTCCCACGGCTCGACATCGTCGAACACCGCCATCGCCTTGGTGCCGACCACGGTCAGCCGCCGTTCGCGGTAAGGGTTGAGCCGCGAGGCGAACAGATGGCCGCGCAGGCCGTTGGGAAAGCGCATGTGCAGATGCGCAAAGTCGCTGAGATTGTCGAGAAGGGCAGCGCCTTCGCCGCGCACCTCGACCGGCTCGGTGCCGGTGATGGCGAGGATCATCGACAGATCGTGCGGCGCCAGATCCCACAACGCATCGTTTTCGGTGTGGAACTTGCCGAGGCCGAGCCGGTGCGAATGGATGTAGCGGACCTCGCCGAGCTCGCCATTGTCGATCAGCGCCTTCAGCGTCTCGAATGCGGGATGGAAGCGCAGCACATGGCCGACCATGAAGACACGGCCATTGTCGGCGGCAGCCTGCACCGAGCGCTCGGCGTCGGGCACCGTCAGCGCGATCGGCTTCTCCACCAGCACGTCCTTGCCGCCGAGCACGGCGCGCACCGCCATGTCGGCATGGAACTGCGGCGGCAGCGCCATGACAATGGCGTCGACATCGTCGCGGGCAAACAGCGCCTCCGGCTCGATCGCCAGGCAATCCTGCTCGCTGGCAAAACCTTCCGCACGCGCAGGGTTGACGTCCGAAACCGCGTGCAGCGCGCCGAGCGCCTTGAGGGTGCGGATGTGGTTGCTTCCCCAGTATCCGCAACCCAGGACTGCAATGCGCGGTTTCATCAATTTCTGACCATGGCTTTCGTGGGCGAGACATAGCGACGTGCCTCGCCGAACTCAACCCCGGCCTGTGCGCCCAAATGTCTGCCCGGCAAAGCTTTAGGCGCCAGCAATATGCCGGCGCGGCAGCCACTTCGATGCTTGACAGGCTTGGCCTCGCAACCTTATATCCGCGCGACCTTGGCGAACGCGCCGATATGCCTGCCGATTTAAGCTGGATTTCGGGCCTTCGCCGCCCTGGCGGGGTAGCTCAGTTGGTTAGAGCACGGGAATCATAATCCTGGGGTCGGGGGTTCAAGTCCCTCTCCCGCTACCATCGCTCCCCCCGAACGGAGACGCGGTGGCTCAGGCCCTGGTCGACCATGTTGGACAGATATCCATCGATCAGGATCGACGGCTGCTCACCCGCCTTTGGCGGGTAGACCGTCACTGTGGTCACGACGTCGCGGACGATCTTCTTGGCCTCTTCAGAGACGAAACCGTTGTCGCCGATCGCCGCGGCGAGCGCTTCGAGATCTCTGATATAGCGGGTGACCAGCGCCGGCTTCAGCGTAACGACCTTGGGCGGCTGCGGCGTCACCGCGAGCTCGCCCTCGAGGCGCTGGCGCTCAGCGCGCAGCTCGGGCAGGCGCTGCTCGGCCTCGGCTTCGGAGATCATACCTTTGACGTAGGCGTTCAGCACCCGGCCATATTCGCGCTTGGCAGCGTCAAGCCGTTGCGCTGCCTTTTCGCGCGAGGCGCCCTGCCCCGAATAGAGCTTTTGATGCTCATCATTGTAGGCGGCGACATAGTGGTCGATCAGCGCCTTGTCGTTCAGCCTGGCGCGCAAACCGTCCAGCACCGTCGCCTCGATATGATCGACGGCATAGGGCCGCGTGTTGGTGCACGAGCGCGATTCCTTGGCGCGCGTGCAGACGATGCGGGTCAGCCGTCCCATCTTGTCCTTCACCGACATGCCCGAGCCGCAGGCGCCACAGCGAAGCAGACCTGAAAGCAGCCGCGTGTTCTTGCGCTGCGGCGTCTCGCAACGATTGCGCGGCTTGCGGTTGTTGACCGCGGCGAACAGCTCGGCCGGCACGATGCGCAGATGCTCGGCGGCATGCTCCTGCCACTCGGACTTCGGATTGACGCGCGACTGGCGCCGGCCGCTATCCGGATCCTTGACCATGTGGACACGGTTCCAGACGATGCGGCCGTCATAGATGGCATTCTGCAGAATGCCGTAGCCTCGCTTTGGGTTGCCGTTGATAGTCCCACCCGACCAGTAGCGACCGCGCGGCGGGGCAATGTTGTCATCGTTCAACCCGCCGGCGATGTCGCGCGGCGTTCGGCCGGCCGCATACTCCTCGAAGATGCGCAGCACGATCGCCGCTTCTTCCGGCAAGATCGACAGTTCGCCAAGCTTTCCCGGCACCGGCGCATAGCCATAGGCCTTGCCGCCGGCGCTGCGGCCGTCGCGCACCACGCCGGCCATGCCGCGCCGCACCTTCTGCGCAAGATCCTGTAGATATAGCGCGCCGACCAGGCCGCGGATGCCGATCTGCACGATGTCTGCCCGGCCGTCATGCACGGCGCGGATTTCGATGCCGAGATGGGTGAGCCGCTTGTAGATGCCGGCGAGGTCTTCCTGGTCGCGCGACAGGCGGTCAAGCGCCTCGACGATGGGGACGTCGAACAGTCCGTCGCGCGCGGCGTCCATCATCGACAGCACGCCGTCGCGGCCCATGATCGAGGCGCCGGAGCGGGCGCGGTCGTGAAAGACGGTGGCGACGGTCAGCTGCTGCTTGGCGGCATAGTCCGAGCAGAGCGCTACCTGGTCCTCAATCGACCTGTCGGTCTGCAGGTCGCTTGAATAGCGGGCATAGAGTGCCGCTCGTTTCATGGGTGTTCTCCTGGCGGCGCTCATAAGCGTCGCGCGCCGCCTGACGCGCAAGGGCCTCGACGAGGCGCGCCAGCGCCGCGGGCAGCGAGGAACCGCCGCCACAAGAGACGAGGAACCGCCGCCACAAGAGACGAGGCGGCCTTCGAGGTCGAGCGCGAGTTCACGTGCTTCATCGCCGAGACTGATAAGTACCGGTGCTGATGCCGCGACGGTTTTACAATCCCGCCGTAACCCGTTGATATCATACAACCGACTTTCCGCCTGTTTTACAGGCAAGTCCTTGGAATCGGGTCGAAAGGGCTAGCTTCCCAAGCTGAACGCCTATCTGCCCTCAGTTTGAATTGGAAACTCGATTCTGCTATGAACCGGCAATGACCAAGACCTACTGGAAGACCATTGCAAAGCGCGCCTGGCGGGAAAGTCTCGCATCGGTCAGATGGAACAATTGGGAGCGCATTCTAGTTACTCTGGCTCCGCTTTTCGCTGTGTTTTTTGCCACTTGGTATTTCCTTGGCGATATGTCCGGAGCGCTAGTAAAGCTTGTGGCGGCCGTAGGTATGACAACGGTGCTGGCGGCGATTTTCTTTGTGTCGAAACTTCTTACTGTGCCCGCGAAACTGCAGGCCGAAGTTGAAGAGAGATTGAGCGCGACGACGAAGGCCGTTGATAAGGATGCTGCTCAAAAGGACCTAATCGCCAATCGCGTTGAAATCGTCCGGCAATTTGCCGGACTGTACGTCCTAAGCCACGACGGCATAACTTCTCGTATGATGGCAGGACTAGAGCTTCCTCCTGCCAAGTGGCTAAACACAGAATTGGCTAATGCAGGCCACAACTGGCGAGTTCGCAACATCTCCGGCTCCAATTTTGAGATGGTCGAAGATTGATTGCCGCTAACACTGGCCTCGGTCTTTGATAGACCATGGCCTGGGGGTTCTGGTTTCAACTTTTGTCCATTTTCGTGCGAATTCGGCCTGACGAACAATCGAAACTGTCGTTGATCAGAATGGCCTTTTCACTGGCCTGTCACGCCGGCATTCTAACCGCCCCGCTCTGACACAGCCTAGTGCGGGCTAAACGGACAACCTATCAATGAGGCGAACAATCACTTCGTCGTCTACTTTCTTCTTCCGGGCTCCTAACGGTAATGATTCAAAATGTGTCGCCGCCCGTCTGCGGCCCGCCGTTTCGCCCGAAATCAGGGAACGATATCGGCCCCCATGTATTAGAAATCAATGGACACTATGGAACCCCACGGCCACGGGATGGCGGCCGATATTTTGACGTCAGAAGTTGCCAACGCCAGGCAGCGCATTCACCGGACCGAGCTCGCGCTTCAACGCACTGAAGAAATGCTGGCCGAGAATCTCGCGATGTGCAGAAGAATACAGGCCGCGCAACGGCGCGTGGTAGAGGCGAGATCGCGGCTGACGAAGATCGATCCCTGCAGCGCTGACAGAGTTCGCACGGGTCACGCAGCGGTCCCTCCGGGCTGACTGCCACGACAGGACTGCCTGATCATCTCGACTTGGACCGCAGACCAGAACGCGCTTTCTAGTTGCCTGACTTTTCTGCCGAGCGATAGGCGTTGACGAGCCGCTCGACACGTTCCCGCGTCACGGTCTTCCACTGGTCGGAAGGTTTGTCTTTGCCTTTTGCGGGCAGGTCTGCCGACTGAACCAGGTCCGGAGATTGAGCAGGTCGACTGAGCAGCATCATCGGACGATCTCGTCCCGGCCTTCCGGCCAGCCCTTTGCGAGCGTAAGGTCGGACATCGGAACGAAAGTCGGCTCCGCGAATTCTACTGCGAGATAATTGGAATCGTCGCCCATGAGGCTCGCGACCCTCCACCTTGAAACTGCGAGATACGGCGACGTATTTCGCGCAGCAAGGCTCGCGCAGCTGAGGCGGGAAATGGTGAGGCATATCCAGCGCACAGACGCCTCGGCTCAAAAAGTCGAGCAAGCGCTGGCTAGGTTGGCCGAAGCAAACGCACCCATGGACCGGCTCGCGCGGCATCAGTAGGGCCACGCTCATGTCCGCCTCCGCATCGGCACGATGTTGAGACGGCCGCGCACATAACTGATTTGCTCGAGACCTGATCGACATGGTTGGCACCGATCGTGCATCGCTGCTGCAAGAAGCCAGGATTCTGAAGGCGCATGGAGGTCTTACTTCCTGACCGAGTCCTGCCAGCCGAATGGTATTGGAACATTCGGGGGGGGAAGCAGCAAAACGGGCTCTCGCTACCATAAACGTAATTTAGACCCGCCCCTTGGCGGGTTTTTCATTTCCGTCGCCGAGTTGGGTGCGCGCGGTTTCGCGGCTGACGCCGCGTGCAATTGCCGCCGCAGCATCCTCCCGTTTGACCAACCGGATGGACGCGCCGAGATGATGTCCTTCATTCCACGCTTCGCTGGTCGGAGAAAACCCGAACGGGCACGAGGCGTGCTATTCGCTGTGGCGGTGAGCCTGACAACGTCGCTGTCGGCCACGGCGGAGCAGGTTTCCTCGGTGGATCTCGAACTGGTTCTTTGTGTCGATGTATCGTCTTCAACGAGCGAGACGGAACAACGGCTGCAGCGGGAGGGATATGTCAACGCACTGCTCGATGCCGAAGTGTTGCAGTCCATTAGAATCCGGCCGGCGTGGTAATGCCCATATCGGTCTCCTTCGACCAATATGAATCATAGGCCGTCCATCAAAGGAATCCTGAATCCCTTAATTCGCGACTGACTTTTAGCCCGGTGGCGGGGCAGCCACAGGGTGGACATTTCAGCCCACATGGAAAATGATCATGTTGCCATGCACAACACTGCAGTGCTCTGATCTCGACGAGAAGCCTGAGCGTAGAAGCGGATCAACCGACCTCCGGTCCAGCGAGCGAGGACGCAAATGGACACCCCAGAGAATGGGCAATTGCATCGCGACGCGGGCGGGCGACCCCGTCGATCGGCCGGCTGGCTTGCCCGCGCCGCCATGTCGACGGCATTCCTGCTCGGCATGGCTTTCAGCAGCACTGCGTTTGCGCAGGACCAGCAGCTTCCCGCGGTGACGGCGGCCAAGCCGGTGGTCCGTGAAATCGTCGAGGACGACGAGTTCGTCGGGCGCTTCGAAGCCGTCGACCAGGTCGCCATCCGTTCGCGCGTCAGCGGCTATCTGGACAAGGTCAGCTTCCAGGACGGCGCACTGGTCAACAAGGGCGACCTGCTCTTCACCATCGACCAGCGTCCGTACCAGGCGGCTTATGATGCCGCCAAATCGCAAGTGGACGTCGCCAAGAGTCTGCTCGAATTCTCCAAGATGCAGCTGGATCGCGCCGACGAACTCGCCAAGACCGGCAATATCTCAACCGCGACGGTCGACGACCGCCGGCGGGAATACCTTTCGGCGCAGGCGCAGATGCAGGGCGCGACGGCTGCGCTGACGACGGCCAGCCTGAACATGGAATTCACCGAGATCAAGGCGCCCTTGTCCGGCCGCATCGACCGCCGGCTGGTGTCGGTCGGCAACCTCGTGCAGCCGGATTCTACCTTGCTGACGACCATCGTTACGCGCGATCCGATCGACTTCTATTTCGACGTCGATGAGCGCCTGTATTTCAGCTACGCCCGCGACGCGAAGGAGCGTGGCGGCAGCATGCAGGAAGGCGCCGGCGGGCTCGAGGTGGTGGTTCGCGTCGCCGACCGCGCGGAGGCGGTATTCAAAGGCAAGCTCGATTTTGCCGAGAACCGGATCGACAACGCGACCGGCACCATGCGGGTGCGTGCAAGTTTTCCCAACGCCGACGGCATTCTCCAGCCAGGCATGTTTGGGCGCATCAACGTGCCGGGGTCGCTGCCGCATAGCGGCGTGCTGGTGCCCGACAAGGCGATCGGCGCCGATCAGGATCGCCGCATCGTGTTCCTGGTGGATGAGGCCGGGATGGTGTCGGCCAAGCCTGTGCGCACCGGCCCGCTTCTCGACGGCTACCGGGTGATCCGCGCGGGCCTGACCGGCGACGAGACGATCATCGTCAACGGGCTGATGCACGCCAGGCCCGGCACCAAGGTGAAGGTCGAGATGGTGACGTTGCCGCCCAAGGCCGAGACCGCCGAGTTGCAGCAATGAGGTTCGCACATTTCTTCGTCGACCGTCCGATCTTCGCATCGGTCGTTTCGATCGTCCTGCTGATCCTCGGCGGGATTGCTTATACCCAGCTCCCGGTCGCGCAATATCCCGAGATCGCGCCGCCGACCATCGTCGTTCGCGCGCAGTATCCGGGCGCCGACGCCGAGACGGTCGCAGCGACGGTGGCAACGCCGATCGAGCAGGAGATCAACGGCGTCGAGGGCATGCTCTACATGTCGTCCTATTCATCGGGCGACGGGGCGATGGCGCTGACCATCACCTTCAAGCTGGGCACCGATCTCGACCAGGCGCAGGTGCTGGTGCAGAACCGCGTGTCGGTCGCCGAGCCGCGCCTGCCCGAAGAAGTCCGCCGCCTCGGCATCACCACCACCAAGACCTCGCCCGACCTGATGATGGTCGTGCACATGCTGTCGCCCGACAATACCTACGACCAGCTCTACGTCTCGAACTACGCCCGCTCGCGGGTGCGCGACATACTGCTCAGACTCGACGGCGTCGGCGACCTCATCATCTTCGGCGAACGCGAATATTCGCTGCGCATCTGGCTCGATCCGGAAAAACTGTCCGCCCTGGGGATGACCTCGGGCGATGTGGTGCAGGCGCTGCGCGACCAGAACGTCCAGGTGTCGGGTGGCTCGATCGGCGCGCCGCCGACCAGCACCGGCACGGCGTTCCAGTACACGGTCACCACGCAAGGCCGCTTCAACGACGCACGCGACTTCCGATACGTGATCGTCAAATCGACCGACGACGGCCGTCTGATCTCGCTGCAGGACGTGGCGCGCATCGAGCTCGGCGCCAAGGATTACGTCACCAACTCCTATCTCAACGGCAAACCGGCCGTGGCGCTCGCCATCTTCCAGCGGCCGAGCACCAATGCGCTCGCCGCAGCCGCGGAGATCCAGGACAAGATGAAGGAGCTTTCCCGCGACTTCCCGAAGGGGTTGAGCTACGACATCGTCTACAATCCGACCGAGTTCGTCGCCGAGTCGATCCAGGAGGTATACAAGACAATCCTCGAGGCGATGCTGCTGGTCATCATCGTCATCATCGTCTTCCTGCAATCGTGGCGCATGGCGATCGTGCCGATCGTGGCGATCCCCGTGTCGCTGATCGGCACGCTGGCGGTGCTTTACGCCGCCGGCTTCTCGCTCAACATGCTGACGCTGTTCGGCCTCGTTCTGGCGATCGGCATCGTCGTCGACGATGCGATCGTCGTGGTCGAGAACGTCGAGCGCAATATCGCCAGAGGGCTGGCGCCCAATCCGGCGTCGCACCTGACCATGGACGAAGTCGGAACGGCGGTCATCGCGATCTCGCTGGTGCTGATAGCCGTGTTCGTACCGACAGCCTTCATCCCCGGCATTTCTGGGCAGTTCTACCTGCAGTTTGCGATCACCATCGCGGTGTCGACGGCGATCTCGGCATTCAATTCGCTGACGCTTTCGCCGGCGCTGGCGGCACTGCTGTTCAAGCCGCATCACGCTGCGGCGGCGCCGCCGCGCTTTTTCCTGGCGCGGTTCGGACGGGCGCTCGCCGACGGCTTCAATCGCGGCTTCGACAGGGTCGCCCACTGGTATTCGAGCATCATCCGCGTGCTAGTCGGGTCGTGGATAACGATCGCCGCCATGCTGACCGTTTTCGCGGCCCTCATCTACGCCACGGTCTACATGGTGCAGGCGGTGCCGCGCGGTTTCATTCCGTCGCTCGACCAGGGCTATGCGATCGTCGTCGTCCAGTTGCCGGACGGCGCCTCGCTGTCGAGGACCGATGCGGTCATCCAGCAGGCGTCGCAGATCATCCAGAAAACGCCAGGCGTCGACTACGCAGTCGCCTTCGCCGGCTTCTCCGGCGCGACCTTCACCAACGCCAGCAACGCGGGCGTGATCTTCGCCAGGTTCAAGCCGTTTGACGAGCGACTGAAAGCCGGCCAGTCGGCGACCCAGGTCATCGGCAATCTGTTCGGCAGCCTGCAAAGCATCAAGGAAGCCTTCATTATCGCACTGCCGCCGCCGCCGATCCGCGGCGTCGGCAATGCCGGCGGCTTCAAGCTGCAGATCCAGGAGCGCAACAGCGCCGACATGCGGCAGATCCTGGCGCTTGCCAACGAAATCGCCGGCATGGCCAACAAGACGCCGGGGCTGACGGGCGTGTTCACCACGTTCTCCGCGTCGAGCCCGCAATTCTTCCTGGCGATCGATCGCGACAAGGCGCGCATCCTGAACGTGCCGATCCCCAACATCTTCGAGACGCTGTCGATCAATTTGGGCACCGCCTACGTCAACGACTTCAACGCTTTCGGGCGCGTCTACCAGGTGCGGGCGCAGGCCGACCAGGCGTTCCGCCTCGATCGCGCCGACATCTTGAAACTGAAGGTGCGCTCGGCGACCGGCGCGCTGGTTCCGCTCGGCACGTTGATCGAGATCCGCGACGTCACCGGCCCGGCGCTGGTCCAGCGCTACAACATGTACGTCTCGGTGCCGCTGCAGGGCAACGCCGCGCCCGGCGTTTCCACGGGCGACGCGCTGGCATTGATGGAAGGGATCACGGCAAAGACGCTGCCGGCCGGTACCTCCTATGAATGGACCGAGCTCGCCTATCAGGAGCGCAACACCGGCAATGCCGCTGTCTATATCTTCGGACTGTCGGTGCTGTTCGTGTTCCTGGCGCTGGCGGCGCAATATGAAAGCTGGGTGCTGCCGTTCGCGATTGTGCTGGTGGTGCCGCTCGGCGTGCTCGCGGCGTTGCTCGGCGTGTCTTTCCGAGGGCTGGACAACAACATCCTCGTGCAGATCGGCCTCATCGTGCTGATAGGGCTTGCCGCCAAGAACGCGATCCTGATCGTCGAATTCGCGCGCCAGGCGCAGGAACGCGGCCTGTCGGCCGCCGAGGCTGCCGTCGAAGCCTGCCGGCTCAGGCTGCGGCCGATCCTGATGACCGCTTTCTCGTTCATCCTGGGCGTCGTGCCGCTGATGATCGCAACGGGCCCGGGCGCAGAAATGCGCCAGTCGCTGGGCACCGCGGTGTTCTCCGGCATGCTCGGCGTCACCTTCGTCGGCCTGTTCCTGACGCCGGTGTTCTACGTCACGCTCAGGTCGCTGTTTTCACGGCGCAAGCCCCGTGCCGAGGCCGAGCCTTCGGGGCCGGCAGAGGCGCCATCGGAGACGGCCGCCGAGTAGGGTTACGAATTCGCCGCGTCGGGCGCGGCTTATCACTCCAGAAAATCGGCGGCGCGGTAACGGCCACGATCTGCGCGACAACCGCGACCTCTGGAGTCCTCGCTTGCGATGTCTGCTTTCAGGACGCGGCGAAGCTGATCTCTATGACCGAAATCAGGCGCGAAGCTGCCTTTCAACACCGGACCAAAGCGCTGGATTTTGATTCGTTTAAGATATCTGGCACGACCGAAGAGATTAGACTGCTGACCCCCGAATTTGATTCCCAGCAGACGGCTCTACTCAACCGCAGTAACGAAGCCTGAACTGGTAGATTATAGGGTCTGGGGAAAGGCGGTAGCGCTCTCCCGCTACCATCGCTCCCCCCGAACGGAGACGAGGTGGCCAAGGCCTTGGTCGACCATGTTTGACAGGTAT
Organism: Mesorhizobium sp. M0778; assembly: GCF_040320105.1. NCBI lineage: Bacteria > Pseudomonadati > Pseudomonadota > Alphaproteobacteria > Hyphomicrobiales > Phyllobacteriaceae > Mesorhizobium > Mesorhizobium sp. M0778. The sequence continues at coordinate 62,237 of NZ_JAMYPA010000004.1, forward strand.
CCATCAATCAGGATCGACGGCTGCTCGCCTGCCTTCGGCGGGTAGACTGTCACGGTCGACACGACGTCGCGGACGATCTTCTTGGCTTCTTCCGAGACGAAGCCATTCTCTCCGATCGCGGCGGCGAGCGCTTCCAGATCGCGGATGTAGCGGGCGACAAGCGCCGGCTTCAGCGTCACGACCTTCGGCGGCTGCGGCAGCACGGCGAGCTCGGCCTCGAGGTGCTGGCGCTCCTCGCGTAGCACTGGCAAGCGCTGCTCGGCTTCGGCTTCCGAAATCATGCCTTTGACATAGGCGTTCAGCACGCGGTCGTATTCGCGCCTGGCGGCGTCGAGCCGCTGGGCGGCCTTTTCGCGAGGCGCCCTGCCCCGAATAGAGCTTTTGATGCTCGTCATTGTAGGCAGCGACATAGTGGTCGATCAGCGCCTTGTCGTTCAACCTGGCGCGCAACCCGTCGATGACCGTCGCTTCGATATGATCGAGCGCATAGGGCCTGACATTGGTGCATGAGCGCGATTCCTTGGCGCGCGTGCACATGATGCGCGTCAGGCGACCCATCCTGTCCTTGACCGACATGCCCGACCCGCAGGCGCCGCAGCGCAGCGGGGTGTGCCAGCGCAAGTGCCTCACGTCGGCGATTTCCTGCCTCGATTCTCCTCTGAGGAAATGCTAAATTAGTCATTGCTTGGGCAAAGAGAGGGAGGTCTTTATGCGTGCATTTGCAATTTTTCTGTTAGGCGGCGCTTTGACTAGTTTTGTGTGTGCGTCCGCATGGGCCGGCAAGCTGCCGAAGGACGCGGTCGAATTAACCGCAGCCGAGGTCAAGGCGATATATTCAGGCAAGACCGGTATTTATGACGTCTCTAGCATTTACTATGCATCTGACGGCACAACCAAAGGAATCTTTGGCAAACCTAAGGTAACGGCAACTTTTAAGGGCACTTGGAGCGTAAGTGGCAATGAGATGTGCGCCAAGAATAAGCCAAAGGGTGATCCAAAAATCTACAGGGACTGCAACAAATTTTGGCGTTCTGGAAAAAGGATATATGACCTTTGGTCTGTCCACTATGATGGATCAAAGCCGGATCTAAAGAGCGGGTATGTTACCACTACCGTTAAGAAGCTTAAGGACGGAGATTTAGTGGCGAAAAAATACGCTGCTGCAGGCGGGGAGTGACAAAAGCGACAGGAACACGCAAGGAAAAAGCCCGCCACCGTGAGGCGGCGGCTTAGCAGTTCCGTCTGGGTGCCGGTTCAGTGGCGCCCAGCGGGCCCTTCAAGGAACTCCATGAAGTTTTCCACCGCTCTGTCCGCTGGCGTTGACCGGGAGTTGCAAGCACTGAGAATGGCGGCGGCGATTTTCAGCATATCGGTGCGACTTCCAACAATCTTTGATACCACGGCATTTTCTGTGCCGCCGTCATAAGTCGAGCGCTGCAGGACATGCAGCGTCAGCCTGAGATTGTCGCCCATAAATTGGAGTGGGCCGGCACCAGTGACGAACGTGTCAGAGACGCAGAACGGTTCGACGGTCGGGACGGCGCTCATGATGCCGCCTTTCTGGCCTTGGCGTCGGCCATCGCGTTGTCGATACACGCTCCAGCCGCTTCGTTCAGACGTTCGGCGAGGTCGCGGGCGATCATGGCCAGCGCGCTTATTTGGTCCGCCAAAGCGACCCTCTTCCCGTCGCGCTCGAACTCCTGTTCCATGGTCTGGCCATAGAGCACTTCGAGCAAGTGGTGCAGGTTCCCAGTATCGAATTGCAGGTCGTCGAGGTCATCTGAAGGCGCGGTCATGAGGCGGCGCCCCCGAGGGTTTCGTAGTAGGCGTTCTTAACCTTCCGCGTCATCTGCTCTGCAATGGTGGCAATGAAGAAAAGGCGCTCCCCCTCGCTTGGGTCAGAACGAAATTCCCGTCAGGTACTGTGGAAAAGACCTCCAGCATGGTCAGCAAGACGTCGGCCACGTTGTCCGCGTCACAGATCAGCGGCTCCAGATCGGCGAAGGTCATCTTCTCCTTGGCGGCGCTCATTTTGGGCAGAATCTGAACTTGGAGTTGGCCAGCAGTTCTGTAGCCGAAAGTGGAGTTGCGGCTCCGTGGCTCGGAAGGTCAGAGCCAGACCTTCAAGCGCCCCGCGAGCATCGGCATGAACTATGCCCCGAACCGGACTTATCCCAAAAGTCCGAAATGCCTGCTCTCGAGCCAAATCTGGCGATCCGCTTCCTGGCACAAGTGTGCGGCTGTCGATCCGTTGCGTCATTCGATCCTGTACGCAACGCCGGATCAAAGCGCTCTCCTCTGCAGTTGTTGTTTGGGATCCCGGGCTCGTGCCTTGTTGCCGAAACGGATTCCGGCGTAGGGCGAGGCCCCCGCAAAGCCGACATTGACGTCGCGGCAGACGTTCGTCGTCTGCGGGTCAGACTTTTCGTTTCGGGAACTGCGCGATTGCGCCAACTTCGGACGTTCAGCTTCCCTACTGCTACGGCAGGTGTAATCCTGGTTAGAAGCCTCAGCGCACCGTTCACGTCGAGAGGTGAGCGCATCAGCCTAGCGACTGGACCCTTGGCTAGGAACTCTCCGTCGTTCACATGTCGAGACCAGAGAAAGACGATGAACTCCGCAGACTAAATCGCAGACTAATTTCTCTCTCTAGTCTGCGATGTCCTTCTAAGTCATTGAAATGTTGGCGCGCCCGGAGAGATTCGAACTCCTGACCCCAGATTCGTAGTTTGCAGCTACGCCGCATGCCGGCGAAAATGGAAGACGCGTCTTCGATAGTGGGTATTGCGATGTAGCGGTCTCCCGCTACCAAATTCAGATATTTGTCCAGCCCGGAGACATGGGTAACAGTTTGTACCTAAGACATGGGTGACAATCTCGTGCCGAACGGATTGCCGATGGTCTGCAACGTCCTCTGTTCCAGGTCGAGATATCCCAGATCATAGTGCATGAAGCTGACGAGCCAAATGCCTCCGGCCAAAAGCCAAAAGTGTTACCCATGTGTCCGGTACAAAATGTCACCTATGTCTCGGGTCGCTCAGCCTGCCATATGCATCGAGATCGTAGCCGAATGCAGCCATATCGGGCGTGGCGCTGTAGCCGAAGGCTGGTGAGGTCGGAATCAGAAAGGCACCTGCGCTCAACGGCCATTCGCCCGGCGGACCCGCCAGATGACGTTACCGACGTCGTCGGCGACGAGCAGTGCGCCAGTCTGATCGATAGCAACGCCGACCGGACGGCCCATCGCCTCGCCATTACGCCCGATGAAGCCAGTGAGCACATCTTTCGGAGGACCGCTCGGTTTGCCGCCATGGAACGGCACGAAGATCACCTTGTAGCCGCTGTGCACGCTTCTATTCCACGAGCCGTGCTGGCCGACGAAGGCGCCGTTGCCGTAGGTCGGACCGAGCCGGGCGCCTTTGGAGAAGGTCAGTCCCAGCGAGGCGGTATGAGAGCCCAGGGCGTAATCGGGCTTGACCGCCGTCGCCACGAGATCGGGGCGCTGCGGCTTAGCGCGTTCGTCGACGTTCTGTCCGTAGTAGCTGTAGGGCCAGCCGTAGAAAGCGCCGTCACGAACCGAGGTCATGTAATCCGGCACGAGATCGTCGCCGATCTCGTCACGCTCGTTCACGGCGACCCAAAGCTCGCCAGTTTCAGGATTCCAGGAGAGCCCGTTCGGGTTGCGCAGGCCCGAGGCGAAGACCCGCGTGCGGCGGGTCGACCGATCCACTTCAAGGACAGTGGCGCGGTTCTTCTCCGCGGCTATGCCGTTTTCTCCAACGTTGCTGTTGGAACCAACGGTGACATAGAGCTTGCGTCCATCCGGACTTGCGATCACGTCCTTGGTCCAATGATGGTTGAGGTCCCCGGCCGGCAAGTCGATGATCTTTTCCGGCGACGTGCTGACTCGGGTCTGGCCATTGGAGTAGGGGAAAGCGACGAGCGCGTCGGTGTTCGCGACAAAGAGCTTGCCTTTGGACAGCGTCATGCCGAAGGGCGAATTGAGGCCTTCCGCGAACGTCGTGCCCACATCCGCAATGCCGTCGCCATCGGTGTCGCGCAGCAGCGTGATGCGATTGGCGCTTTTGGTCGCGGCGCCAGCCCGCTTCATAGCCAGGTCCATGAAGACCTTTCTAAGACTGAAGCCTTCGTCATGCTTGGCAGGGGCATTGGTTTCAGCAACCAGAACGTCGCCGTTCGGAAGCACATGCAGCCAGCGCGGATGGTCGAGGCCGGTGGCGAAGGCGTTCACTGTCAGCCCCTTCGCCGGGGTCGGCATACCTCCTTTCTGCCAGCCTTTCGCCTCGGCGATGTTAACAGTCGGGATCAGCGTCGGTCTTGGTTTCGGTAAAGTGGGGTTGGGGCCATAGCCGGTTATTGCCCCGGTTTTTTGCGCCGGGATGCCGGCGCAGCTTGCCATGACGGCGCCCAACACCGCTACGAGTACGCTCCCTCGGAAGCCGGCATGCATCGGACGTCCTCCGCATGGATATGTGTCGCGCTCTTTGTGCAAACGGAAGTCAGTGGCTTATTCTTCCAATTGCTTCGAAAAAAACAGCGGCGCTCGGATCCGAGGGCCAGGAATTCGCGACAGATCTGCTCTCGGCAGAAATATGGCGCGAGAAGATTGTGGCAACCGCGCGAATATCTGTCGCGCAATATGAATCTCAGATTCGTATCGCGCGAAATCGATACGGCTTGCGCTTTTCGGTATCGAGTTGCTCATGGGCCAACATGCGTTCGAATGGAACGAGACCGTGAACGGCGGGACCCACAATGACCCACCGATTGCACCAGCCGGTGAACCAGCTGTTGTTGCTGCTTAGCAAGACGCTGCAAATCTGCTAAAGTCTGCGATGGGAGGAGACGGATATCCAATCACTGCCGATAGCACAGCCAAATGTAGCTAAGGCGACACCCGGCGCATCACTTCCGCTCGCCTATTCCCTCGCGACGCTCTGCTGGCTCCTGTCCGCCGGCGTCTATATTGCCGCCAAGTGGGTTGCCCCCGAGATGCCGCCTTGGGCGCTCTGCTTCTGGCGGCTGACGCTCGCCTGCGCGATCCTGCTGCCTATCGTCCATCGTCATCACGGGGCGATGCTCGTGCTGATCCAATCCCGGGTGATCGAGGTGCTGGCCATCGGCGCCATCGGGCTGACCTTGTGTCAGGGCATGATCTACACGGGCCTCAACTACACCAACGCGACAACCGCCGGCATCATCATGGCGCTGTCGCCGATCATGACCATGGTGCTTGCCCGCTTCGTGCTTGGCGAGCCCCTCGGTGTCTGGAAAGCGCTTGGAGCGCTGGTCGCTCTGGCTGGGATGGTGGTGATCGTGGCGCGCGGCGACCTTGCCGCGCTGATGCAGCTACGGTTCAATCCCGGCGAGTTGTGGATCGTCGGCAGCGCGCTTTGCTGGGGCCTCTACACCGTGCTGCTGCGTCGCGCGAAATTCGGCATTGAGCTTCTGCCGATGGTGGTCCTGCTGCTGGGAGCCGGCGCGCTGGCCGCACTGCCTCTCTATCTCTGGGAACTGTTTTCCGGGGATCGTTCGGCGCTGCATGCGAACGGCCTTCTGGCCCTCGCCTATGTTGCCGGCCCGGGCGGCGCTCTGATGTACTATCTCTACAACCGCAGCGTCGAGACGCTTGGCGCCGGGCGCGCCAGCATGCTGCTCTATCTGCAGACCGCCTTCGTCGCCGTGCTCGCTTATCTGTTCCTTGGCGAAAGCTTGCACGACTACGATCTCGCCGGCGCCGCCTTCATCGTCGCCGGCCTGCTGCTCGCCACCGCGATCAAGCCGAGGCAGCGCACGGTGCGTGTCGCATAGCGAACCTCAGCACCGTCGCTTCGGCCAGCAATTCGTAGAATCAAAGCACCACCCGAAGCGAAGCCGGATCATTGAAGCCGGCTCTGTACCGCGCCTTGGCCCACGCCGCCCGTTGATTAATGCCGTTCAGCCATCAAGCCAAAGGGAGACGGCGCTCGTTCCCGCCCATCCTCGAGCTCGAGCATCGAATCGAAATAAGTTTTCCAGCGCGTATCGTGAGTCACAACGCAGATCGCGACATTGCGGCTGTCCGCCAGATGCCTGAAAACCTTCATCACCATCTCCGCCCGTGTACCATCCAGTGCGGCGGTAGGTTCGTCGGCCAGAATAACGGTGGGATCGTTTGCCAAGGCCCTGGCGATTGAAACGCGCTGCTGCTCGCCGCCGGAAAGTTGGGAAGGATAATTGGAGCCGCGATGTTCAATGCCCAATGCGGCGAGAAGCCGGCTGGCTCGCGCCTGCGCCTGCTGGCGACCGACATCGTTGACCTGCATGGCGATGGCAATGTTTTCGGCGGCCGTGAGAAAGGGGATCAAGTTCGCTTTCTGGAACACAAACCCAAGATGGCTCCGCCTGAAGGCTCGTAGCTCGTTGAGCTTCGCACCGGGACGCGAAATCACCTTGCCGTCGAACAGGACCTCTCCCGTGGTCGGTGTCTCCAGCTGACCGGCGATCATCAGCAGCGTCGTCTTGCCGGAGCCGCTGGGCCCGACGATGCCGGTAACGCTGCCGGGGCTCAAGGTCAGCGAACCTGCCGCCAGCGCGGTGACCGGCGAGCCCCCGCTCTGGTAGACCTTGCTGGCGTTCCGAACCTCCAGCGTGGCGAGGCGGCGCTTCGACATCAGGCCAACACTTCCTGGGCACGGACCGCGAGCGCGCGACGAATCGCAAACCAGCTGGCCGCAAGGCTGAGTGCCATCAGCACGAACGACAACACGCTAAGATCGGATTCGGTGATCAGCACAGTTCTTGGAAACCTCGGATAGATCGTAAACGAGATGGCTATGGCCAGAACGAGGCTGCAAAAGCCGATCAACCCCGCCTGCTGCGCAATCATGCCGATGATCACCCGGTCACGCGCGCCGATCAGCTTCAGAAGTGCTATCTGCGCGACCTTCTCGATCGTCATCGTATAGATGGTCAGTGCTATGACGGCGCAGCAGATCAGCAGCGTCATCGTCGTGAAAGCCAGGATCTGGACGCGGAGCTTGCCGAGGCGGCCGTCCAGTAGAAGCGTTTCCTGGTCCTGCTGCGTGAGGACCTCGACGTCGCCCCAGCGTTTGATCGAGTCACGCACGACCTCCTTGTCCGCGCCCGGGAGAGTTTCGACGATGACGGCAGCGACACTTCCGGTCTCGTCGCCGAGACCCATGCGCGTCTTGCCCTTGGCCGCACGGTTGAGGAGGATCGCCTCGCTGGGCAGCAGTTGGTTGATGACCTGCGCGTCCGGGATGGTGACGAACAACAATCCGTCGCCACCCATGTCGACCTGCCCGGTCGACACGCCGACAATCGTATAGCTATCTCGTCCAAGCCGGATCTCGTCACCCACAACCAGGCCGAGAGTCTTGTCGGCGATGGCCTCATAGCGATTTGATTGGAAGTACCGGCCGGCGATCAACGGTATCCAGCTGCCACTGTCGCTTGGATAGTCCACACCAGTGACCGACATGCGCAGCGGAAGCCCGTCAATTTCGAACTGCTGGTTGTATTGGATGAACCGCCGCGTTGCCGCCACACCGGCCACACCGGCCACGCGGCGATCGAGATTGGCCGGAACGGCGGAAGATTCGGCGAACGGTCCGGACTTTCCCCCTTCGACGACCCAGAGGTCGGCACCAATGCCGTCGATCACGATCAAGGCTTCGTAGACGATGCCGCGATACATGCCCAGCATGCCGATCGTCGCCGCCATCAGCAGGCCGACGCCGAAAACGGTCAGGATGAACCTCAGCAGGTTATGCCTGATATCTTTGACCGCGAGATTCACCTGCCCAATGCCTGGAGGTTAACCGCCTGGTACTGGAAGCGGCCTGTCGGACTGAGCACGACATCACCTACCTTTAGGCCGCGCGTGATCTCGATATCGGTGCCGCTGGAGTAGCCCAGTGAAACAGGAGCCCAATAGGCCCGCCCGTCATGTGCAATCCATAGACCCACCCGTCCCTGGTTTCTCGCCAGGAACCGCTGTGGCACCGCAATGCCTGGTGACGGCGATTCCGCTTGGATGGTGACGCTTGCACGCTGACCCACAGCCCAGTTCGCCGGCACCTCACGCAATTTAAGATCGACCGTAAACTCGCGGGTCTCTTGATCGACCTGCCGGCCGATCCGCGCAATGGAAGCAGCGTAGGGTCGTTGCGGATCCGATGAGAAGGTGACTTTGGCTACTTGCCCCGGCCGAAGCGACCCCATTGCGGATTCGTCGAAGCGTGCCATGACCAGCAATGACGTCGGGTCGACAATCTGCATCAGTTCGACGCCCGGAGAAAGCAGGTCCCCCACCGTGCGGCTGCGGGAAACCACCACCCCGTTGACAGGCGAGCGTATGGAGGTTTCGCCGAAACGGCTTCGTATCTGCTCGACCTCGGCGGAGGCGGCCGCGACCTGGGCCTTTGCGCGCTCGATGCTAGCGGTCGCTCGCGCCAATGCGGCCTCGGCTTGCTTCTGGGTACCTTCGAAGAGGTCGAACTCGGCCTGAGAAATCGATTTGCTGGCGAGCAGGCTCTTCCTGCGATCCAGATCTGCCTTTGCAGTACGGGCGGCGATAGCCAGCCGGTCACGCTCCAATTCGGCCTCGCGCACGCTCTCCGCCGCAGCCCGGTCGTTGGCGACCGCGGCGGCAAGCTGATACTCGATTTCAGTCGCGTTTAGCGTGGCGAGGATATCGCCGGTCTTCACCTCGTCATTCCGGTCGACGCGAACGTCGGCCAGGAATGCCTGGATCCGTGCCGTCACGATGACCTGGTTGGTTGCACCAAGGAGGCCGGGTCCGGCGATTTCACGCGCGATCAGCCTTCGCTGGGCGACATAGGACTCCACCTGAGCAGGCCAGATATACCAACCAGAAAAGAGCCCGACTGCCGCCAGAACGGCAAACAAAATTAAGATGAAGCGAATCACGTATCTTTACCTGCACCGGCTTCCACCGGCCCCGCTGATCCTGGATCGACGCATCGCTATATCGCCGCCTGCTCGGCGGCGTCGACCGCCGGTTGCCCAGCCAACAGCCGTTCGATGACTTCCCTTAGGATATCTTCTGCTTCCGCATGGTCATAGCCTAATTGGTCGAATATCAAGGTCAGACCGAGACCGTTCGCGGTCGGAAAGGTACACAGATCCATCTCGCTGGTACGTGGTTTTTCTCGTCGCATGTCAGGCAGGGGCGTCACTTTGAACATGCCGAGATCAAGCTCGCCACTGGCATGGGCCCTTTGAAGCGGGGCCGACTGCGTGGCGCGTGTCCATCTGTCGACTGTTTGGGTGCCGGCGACGAAGAGGGAGGTATAGGACCCCATGGCTACGACATCGTCATGCACGTCTCCGAAGTAGTTCGAATCCATGAAGGGCGCGAAATGGATAGCCTCTTCGATCCCTTCTCCGAGCGAACCGGCTAACGCTTCGATCGTCTCGAACCGCGACAGCCGCACGCGCACGGGCACGTCCGAGGCGACGAAATTGACATAGTTCTCCAGCCGCCGGTCGTGGCGCAAGGCTGCTGGAACCTGCATCACCATGTCGTCCACGCCGCCGCGCGCCCCGATGGTCTGCGCAAAGGCCGCGATGATCATGGCCGTTTCCGTCGTGCCGGCTGCCCTGGCACGCTTGCGCAGCGCATCCTGCTGGTCGCTGGCTATCGAGAGCGTCACGTCCTCGCTGAGGCTGCAATCGATCAGATTGACATTCGTCCGCCAGCCTTTCGCCTTGCGCCCGAGATTGGGAACCTGCGGCAAGGGCTCGACGAATACCTTGCGCAGGAATGCGTCGCGCCGCTCGAACGAACCGGGTTTTCCGACATGGTCGAAATCCCGGATGAACCGGTCGATACTCATTTCCACCGGATCAAGAGGCAGCCCGAGATAAGCCTTGACTGTCTCCTCGACGATGAGGCCGAGGGAATAGCCGTCAACGACGAGATGATGTGCCTTGGCGACGATAAGGTCGCTCTCGGAGCCGAACCGGATGATCGTGACACGGAACATCGGCGCCTCGATATCTATGCCTTCCTGCGCGAGTTCGGTTGCGCGCTCCATCGCTTCGGCCTCGTCGGCGACTTGCTCGACCCTGAAGAAATCGGTCGGCGTCCTTTCCAGATACGCGCCGTATCTAGCCCCCTTGCGGAAGAACCGGGTACGCATCACCTCGTGGCGCGCCATGACCGTTTCGATCGCTCGTCTGAGACGATCGGCGTCCATCTGCGGCCGGATCTTGAACTCCTTGCTTACAATGAATGCGGCACGCGCATGCGAAGTCGCGTCTGGATGTTCCTGGAAACGCAGTAACCCCAGTTGTGTGCTGGTCACAGCAATCTCTCTTTCGACGTTGGGCACGCCGTCGAGCGGCGAGCGCTCGACGTCCTGGCTTCCACTCGGCTGACCAGACCACTCGCGCAGCCTCCAGCCCGTTGCGGTGGGCAGCAGGCGGCCTGACGTTTCGAACTCGGAGGAAAGCTCGTCCAGAAACTGATCGAGTAGCAACCGCGCTGTTGCTTCTTCGACGACGTCGAGATCCACGCTCAGCCGGCAGACAACACCGGCGTCGCTTGCCGCTGCGGACAATTGAATCTCGTGCGCGGATGCGGGGATCGCATCGAGAGGATGGTCCAAGGCGGCGAGCGCCGTAACTTGGCTGCCGTCGAGAAAAGCGAAGCCGAATTGGCGCAGCGAAACATGGCGGATGCGCAGATCCTCTTCGAGCGCCAGTTCCAGGGACGACGTATCCATTGACCGATGCGCGTGGCCGTTTGCGTCGGCACGCTCGACCTTCCTCAGCAGATCGTAACCGAGTTCATTCATGGCTCGCAGGACAATCGGATAGGACCCATCCAAGGGGCCCATCAATCCGCTTGGTGCTCCCTCCCCGCGCTCGCTATACCAGCGGTCGACGACGATTGATTGGAGCGAGAGGCGGTTTGCCAAGGCCTTGGCATAGGCGGTCAGAAAGCGCGCGGCCGGCAACTCCGATCTCGACGCGAATGCTGCTGCGGGAAGCGTAATTTCCAGCAACCCGACACGGCCCCTGTTCGTTCCCATACCGGCGGGAGACGAGGCACGACTGCGGCCGGGGATCGGTGTGATCGCAGGCGCGTGGTGAAGGATCTCCTTCCAGTAGGCGAAATCGCGACGATACTCGCTCGATCCGGGCACTGGATGAACTGCGCGCGCATAGTCGGCAAAACTAGGCGCTGCTTCGACCGCTTCCGCTTCGTCTTGCACAAGCTGCGCGAGCAAAAGGTGAACCGACAACATGTCGGCAGCCGCGCGATGAGCCCGGATTTGCAGGTCGTGACCGCCATCCTGCCGCTGCCACGCGCCGATCCGCCATAGCGGACCAGGCAGTGCCACATCGCCCAAACGACCGCCCGGCGAAAGCACTTCAACAATAGGTTGAGCCTCGAAGCCGATCTCTACGGCGCCGGACGCCGATATCGCACCCGTCATCCGGAGCGCATCGTGTCTCTCGACCAGTCGCGCCAATCTTGTCGCAAGCGCAGCCAGCGACACGCCGGGCTCAATACTCGTCTCGACCAGGATCTGATTGTCGGCCTTTGCGACGGCCGACGACATCGGCCGTCCATCCAGCATCATCGCATCGACCTGGCGGCCCAGAGGCCGGAAGGCTTCCTGCGCTGTAACGCCATCGGAACTCGATTGTGCGGCCAGGACCTGCAAGGCGGACGCCTTCAGCTTCGCCTCGAAAGCGGAAGCGACGAGGCGCGATAGTCCCGCGATCGTCGGCGCTTGCAGGAACTTGGCGACAGGGATGTCGACTTCGACCTGAGCCTCGACGCGGTTTTTCAGCTCGAATGATGAGAGGGAGTCGAGACCTAGCTCACTGAGCTTGCGGTCATCCGCCAAGGCGCTTGCCTCGACCTTGAGGACTTTCGCCACTTCGCGCCGGATCATGTCGGCGAGCAGGTCGTCCCACGCCTCGCGTGGCGCGGCTGCAAGCTCGGCCTGAATGCGAGAGCGCCCTCCGGTTCTGTCTCCAAGCAGCGGCGAAATCCTCGGATTCGTCGCTGCGCCGGGGTTCGTGCGCGCGATCGCAGCCCAGTCGATATTGGCAAAGCCGAGATTCTCCGATCTGGCGCGCACGAGATAGGACAGGGCCGCCGCCGCTTCAGAATCCTGAACCGGCTTGATGCCGACACTATCGAGATAGTTGGTCATTGCTTCCGACCTGGCAACGAATCCACTGCCGGCGATCATGCCCCAAGCGGTCGACGAGCCGGCCAGGTTGCGACCCCTGCGGTACGTAGCGATTGCGTTCAAAACAGAGTTGGCCGCTGTGTAGTTGGCCTGCCCAGACGAACCGATAACCTGCGCGATCGAAGAGAAATTCACGAAGAAATCCAGTGGGATATCGTGTTCGACGACGGCGACATGCAAGTTCCACCCGCCGGCTATCTTCGGCCTCAGCACGCGGTCGATCTTGCCTGCATCGAGCTGCGAGACGAAAGCGTCCTCGATCACCGCGGCGCCATGCACGATGCCGCGCAGAGGAGCGTCACCCCCAGCATATTCGCCGATCAGCCTGGCAACGGCGGTAGCATCGGTCACGTCCAGCGCCGCGCGAACGATGCGCGTGCCGCGTTGCTCCATGATCTCGATAGCCACAGCCGCTTCGGCATCTGGAACACCGCTTCGATTGGCAAGGATGATAGTCCCCGCGCCTTTCTGACTGAGCCAATCGGCGATCGCAACGCCAAAGCCTTTGAGCCCACCCGTGACGAGGTAGGAGGCCCGAGCGGAGACGGCGAACTGTGCGCCGAGGTCAAGTTCGATGTCCACGGAAGGTTCGTCGAAAGTGACGATCACCTTGCCGATGTGCAGCGCTCGCGAAAGCATGCGCATGGCTTCCGCCGTGCGCGATGCCGGGAAGCGAGTCGCCTCCAGCGGCTTGTAGACGCCGGCGGCAACCTTTGCCTCGACCTCCGCCAGCAATTGCCTGAAGAGGCTCTCCCTCTCCACGGGGAGCGTCGAGAGGTCGATGACCGAATAGGCGTTGTTGCGATAAAGCGAGCGAAGCCCGATCGGCTTGTCGTCGGCGAGATCGCGCTTGCCGATTTCGACCATCCGGCCGAAGGGCGCCAGGCACTCCAGGCTCTTGTCGATGCCGTTGCCAGACAGCGCGTTCAGCACCACGTCCACGCCGCGGCCACGCGTCAGGGACCGCACCTCGTCGGCGAAATCGAGAGCGCGCGAATTCATGACCTCGTCCACGCCCCATTTCTTCAGGAAGGCGCGTTTTGTGTCGCTACCTGCAGTGCCGAAGACTCGAGCCCCCACATCATGCGCGACCTGGATGGCGGCGAGGCCGACACCACCCGAAGCCAGATGGATCAGCGCGATTTCGTCCTGTGCCAATCGGCCGATATGTTTGAGTGCGTAGTGAGCGGTAAGGAACGCTGTCGGGAGGGTCGCGGCCTCGATCAGATCGATGCCGTCGGGTACGCGCATGGCGAGATCCGCCCGGAGCTTGGCGAAGCGCCTGAGGTAGCCCTTGCCCATACCCATGATGCGATCGCCGGGCTTGAGGTTGGTCACCCGTTCGCCGACCCTGCGGACGGTGCCGGCGAACTCCAGCCCGAGATTGCGCCAATATGCCTCGTCGCTCTCCAACTCGTCCGGCAAGATGCTGGTGGCCGCCATAATGTCGCGGAAGTTCAGTCCGACCGCGGCGACCTCGACCATGACCTCGTCCGAAGCCAATTCGGGATCAGCGATTTCGCGCAGTACGATGTTGTCGATGGTACCGGGCCCCGTCATGGTGACGGCGAAGTTGGAAGAATCCCGCGCCGTCTCCAGCGTCCGCCGCAACGGCGCCACTTCGTGCAAAGCCAGTTGCTCCAACCGCGGGACGTAGCGTTCGGCGCCGCGCAGGACGAATTCCGTCTCTGCGGTTTCCTCCAGCACGGCACCTGAAATGCTCACCCCCGAGTGCAGCGATGTGGGATCCGCATCGATAAGACGGATGCCCAAACCTTTGAACTCGTTTGCCATTGTGCGAGCAATGCCGATTAAGGCGCTCTCACTCAGGCCTGAAAGGCTCATCGGCTGGTCACCTTGCACAAGCCGGCTGCCGGACGTGACGACAACCAGTTCGGGCCGCGGTTCGGACGAACTGTGCAGCCGGTCGATGACTTTTCCAAGCGTGATTAATTGGTGGACGATAGGCGTGATCCTGGCGAGAAGCTCGTCCCCGCCTGCTTTGTCGTCGAGTTTTTCGGGGGCGGCGGCGCTGAACAGGATGCCGCCTTTCCCACCCGATTTGGTCATGAATGCCCGGATCGTGGCGAGCGCTTCATCCGCATCGAGGTTCAGGAACGGCGCCGGGTTTGCGACCTCGACCGTCGCTCCACGGCTAACCAACTCAGCCAATGTCGTTTCGAGGCGCTGCGTTCCATCACCCACCACCAACCAGTGGGCGCAACGCAATGAGGGCGCTGCGGGTTTGGGTTCCTGCTTCTCGAAATGCTCCTCAAAAACACTGGAGCCCGAGCCGGCACCCTGCTTGGCCCTGCTGCCCCTGACCTTGCCCAGCGCCTTTGTCTGAAGGTTGTCGAGAACGATGAGCGGCTGCCCTTCCGGCGAGAATACGCTGAACCGCATTGAGTACGGGTCGAGACCCGGCCGGATGTCGACGATCACCTCGGGCGTCATCGGAGCGCCCAGCAGGATCTTGCGCGCGCCGGTTGGCAGGCGCAACTGATACTGGGCCTTGTCTTCATTAGCCGGCGGCAGCGATTCACCTGGAACCCACACGCCGTCTCGATGCGAAGCCAGGCCGATGCCGGCCTGGAGCACCGCGTCGAGCAATCCGGGGAAGGCGAAATACTGCTTCGACAAGTTGGGGTCCTTGCTCGACAGCTTGGCAACTAGGCGGTCGCCGACAATGTCGAGTGCGTTCACCGACTGGAAATAGGGACCGTATTCAAGCCCGTGCCGTTCGGCGAGACGGTAGAATTCCGTCTTTTCGACAAGGTTCGGGCGATCCAGCAGGAGGTCGGCGGGAGCTGGTGCAAGTTCATATTTGTGGCTGAAGCCATAAGCTTCGGCACGAGTCCTCCAGCCGTCGTCCGAACCCCGATGGAGCGTGGAGATGCGCAGCCTGCTACCGACCGGATCGAACGTCGTCGTAAACAATATGACGTCGTCCTCTGCGATGGAAAGCGCTTCGTACAGTTTGAAATCACGCAGCTCCACGGAGTCAGATCCGAAATGGTCGCGCAGCGCGGCCCCCATGATTTCGATGTAACCGACGGCCGGGAACAGGCAATCGCCGCTGACGCGATGGTCAGCCAGGAATTTGAAGCCTCTAAGCGTGATTTCGTTCG
Organism: Mesorhizobium sp. M0778; assembly: GCF_040320105.1. Lineage (NCBI taxonomy): Bacteria > Pseudomonadati > Pseudomonadota > Alphaproteobacteria > Hyphomicrobiales > Phyllobacteriaceae > Mesorhizobium > Mesorhizobium sp. M0778. The sequence continues at coordinate 77,625 of NZ_JAMYPA010000004.1, forward strand.
TCCAGGACGGCCCCGCGGTGAAGTCGCGCCATCCAAGCAGTGCGTGCCGGGGTGCCTCGAACAGGAAGCTCTTGGTTTCCTCGGATGTATTCAGCAGGCGCTGGTTGTTCCAGGGTAACTTGGGAACGGCCACGTGGCCACTCGACGATTTCGGCCGGTCGAATTCGACGCCGGCAACATGCAGGCTGCCCTCGGCCCGCGCCAGCGTCCAGAAATCGTCAGTTTTGCGATCGAGCGAGTTCACCGCGGCGGCGTCTGCGCCGCGCTCCTGCGAGATGCCTCGGATGAGCGGCGTTAGCGTGCGGTGCGGACCGATTTCCAGGAAAGTATTGATGCCGAAATCGAGGGTGAAATCCAATGCCTTGGTAAAGCTGACGGGTTGGCGCAAATTGGCCCACCAGTAGTCGGCGTCGAATTTCGTCTCGAATATGCCGGTGACGGTCGAGATGATCGGCAGACGGCCTTCTTTCCAGCCGACCGGACCCAGTTCGCCGAGGAACCATTCCTTGCAGTCTTCCAGATGCGCGCTGTGCCATCCGAAATCCATGGTCATCCGGCGGGCCGTCGCATCGGGATAGGCTTCCGCGACCTTGGCCAGTACGCCAAGCACCGCGTCCTCCATGCCGGAAATCGTTTGCGCGATCGGGCCGTTGTAGGCGGCAATGACGACGCTTTCGTCACCGGGGAGCAAAGGTTCGAGTTGCTGAACCGTCAGCCCTATCGTGGCCATTGCACCGCGCCGCTCGCTCTTCAGCGGTATGAGGCCGCGTTTGGCGATGATGCGAGCCGCCGTCTCGATATCGATGATACCTGAAACGTAAGTGGCCGCGACCTCGCCGAAGCTGTGGCCGATCAGAAGCTCAGGCCGTACGCCGGCCTTTATCCAGCGTTCGTAGAGGGATATCTGCGTAGTGAAGATGGATGCCTGGGTGACGTCGGCATCGTTGATGCGGGTCTTTTTCTCGTCCCGCAGCATCTCCTCGACGGTCGACCAGCCGACCATCGGACGCAGCACTTCGTCGAACATCTCGGCGGTTCGGCGAAACGCACGGTCTTCCTTCAACAGGCGGCGCGCCATGGCCCACCACTGGCCGCCCTGGCCCGAGAAGGCGATGGCGAGCCGACGGTTGGATGCCCTGCCGGTGATGATGGTTGGCCCTTCCGCGCTTTGCTCGATGGCTCCCTTAGCCAATGCGCGCAGTTGGGTCTGGAGCGCGGCGCGCTCCGGCTCGACGATGAGCGCAGCCCGTTGGGCGAAGTTATCGCGCGCGCTGCTCAAATGGGCGGTGATGTCTTCGACCGGCGTCTCCGCAAGGGAGCCTCCCTGCTCCAGCGCATCGGCTAGACGGCCGGCCCACAGTTCCAGTCCCGCCGTGCTGCCGGCCGAGATCGGGACGGCTATCGGATGGCCGGCTATCACCGGCCTTGGCGCACGGTTGGCGTTGGCGGACAACCCCCGCCATCCTTCCACGGCGATGGAGGCATTGGTACCGCCAAAGCCGAAGGAGTTGACGACGGCCAGGATCGGCCGGCCGTGGTGGTCGATCGGCGTCGGCTTCGTTGCCACAGCGATGTTGAGCGCGTCGAACGGAATGCTCGGATTCGGGCGCTCGAAATTCCGGTTCGGCAGCACGATGCCCTTTCCCGCCGTCAGCACCGTCTTGATGAAACCCGCAATGCCGGACGCCGATTCGAGGTGGCCGAGATTGGGCTTGAACGATCCGACATAGGCCGGTTTTGGGCGTGAATTCACCCCGAATACGCGGCCGATAGCAGCCGCCTCGATTGGATCGCCGACCGGCGTGCCGGTTCCATGGGCCTCGACATAGTCGACATCGGCCGGATCGATGGAGGCGCCTTCCACCAGCGCCTCCAGCATTGCTTGCTGTGCTTCCCCGCTCGGAGACGTCAGGGTCGGCGTATACCCGTCCTGATTGACCATCGAATGACGGATCACGCCATAGATCCGGTCGCCGTCGGCAATTGCCCGGTCGAGAAGCTTCAGCAACACGAACCCGCAGCCTTCGCCGCGCACGAACCCGTCCGCCCTTTCGTCGAAGGTGTAGATACCGCCGGTCGGCGAGAGCATGTTGGCGCTGGAGAATGCGATGAACGGCCCTGGATCGAGCATGCAGTTGACGCCGCCGGCGAGCGCCGTTTCACAGGTGCCGGTGCTCAGGTGGCGCACTGCCTGGTCGATGGCAACGAGCGCCGACGAGCACGCCGTGTCGACGGCGATACTCGGCCCCTTCAGATCGAAACGGTGGGATATTCGGTTGGCCGCGATCGAGAACGCCGAACCGGTGCCGGCAAAGATGTCGCCGCCGCCAACACGTCCGCGGCGCAGGTTCTGCGCGAAATCGTTGGTCGAGATGCCGATGAACACGCCGGTGCGTCCACGGCGCAGATCGGCCAATGTGAGATCGGAATCCTGCACGGCCTCGAAGGCCACTTGCAACGCCAGGCGCTGCTGCGGGTCCATCGTTGTCACCTCGCGGGGCGACATGTCGAAGAAACTCGGGTCGAAGCCGAAAACGTCGCTGGCAAGAAAACCACCCCAGCGCGTCCGCATCTTTCCCCGGGCATCGGGCTCCGGATCATAGAAAGCATCGACATTCCAGCGATCTGCCGGGATATCGACGATGCCGCAGTTCTTCTCCAGGAGAAAGTTCCAATACGAGTCCGCGTCCTGGATCCCTCCGGGGAACCGACAGCCAATCCCGATAACTGCGATTGGCTGTGTTGACTCAATGACCTGCTGAGGGGCATCGCCCCCACGATGAATGTTCATGCCCAGACCCCCGCCTAGTATACACCGTGGATTGCCCAACCCCCGGCGCATTTAAGTCACGGCGTATTTAAGTGCATGTCCCAACGGAAGGTCCAAGAGCAAAATTCACCAGCCTGGCATTTTTGTCGCAAAATGTGTCATTTAAGCCGATCTGACTACTTTTTAGGCTAATTTGACTAGTTATTAAGCCGATCTGATTGCTTTTGAAGAGGACCCGTCCGCTCGATCCTCGTCGCCAACAACAGGGGTCACCGAGATCCGGTTCCGGAGCGTCAAGGCAATCCCAAGTCGAAATCGAAGCGGCGTGCGACGGCCTGAGGACCGCGTGCACTCCAGGCGACAGCGGCCACGTGGTGCCCGCTTGGGCGGAACTCAATGAGCCTGAGGGGTTCAACCAATTCCAGCGGCGGCGAGAGGATATAGGCTTCGCCGCTCCCGTCCATCCCTATCTCGAGTCCCTCTCCGGAGAGGCCGACGCCGACAGCCTTGAGCGCGGCTTCGCGACAAGTCCAAAGCCGGCAGAACATGAGGCGGCGGGCCTCTGGCGCCAGCGACTCAAGTTGTGCGATCTCGCCAGGCGCGAACAGAGAACGGGCAATGGACATCTCCCCGCTCCTCGAGGCGACGCGTTCGACATCCACGCCGACTTGCCCGGCGGCAGCCACGGCCACAAGGGCAAGCTCCCCCGAATGCGAAAGATTGAAGGAGAGGCGCCCGTCAGCAAGGAACGGCTTTCCCTGCGGGGTCTGCCGCAGATCGAGCTCTCCCGGCGCCCGACCGGTGTAAATGGACAGCACCCCGCGTAAGCCGGCATGAGCTGCCAGATGGCGCCGCTGATCCTGCTCGAAAACAAACCGGCCGCCCCTGGTCAATTCAGCTGGATTGAGCACGGCCAGGTCCGACTGCGAAAGGGGAGCATCGAGGGCGACCCGCCACACATGGACGTCGATCCCGAGAGCCGGCACCACCCGCCCACCACCGTGCGGCAAGACAACTCCGCTCTGCTTCATCTTGCAGTTTTCTCGGCCGGGCGAGGGGTGGGGCTTGGCCTGCTGCAGCAATATGGCATTGACAACCGCTCCCAAGCTTGCCCGTTAACACCATAAACGCACGCGACCCTTATAACACCTCTCGGCACGCTCATCATCAGCCACGCTCTAACGCGCCAGAGTGAACCAGTCCAACGGCCGGAGGGACTTGGCCGTGTTGCGGGTGCGCACCGATGTGAAACAACGAGTCTCAAAGCACCGATCGATGCGAAGCCGGATCATCGCAGTCGGCTGTTATGGCGCAGCACGAGGCCGACCGCGCCGAGCAATGCATCGTTCTCCGTGTGCTTGCCAACGATTATCCGCGTGCGCAGCGCGGGCGCCACATCGCGGGACTTGATGAGCGTGTGGCGTTCATATGACGCGATCAGTGGCGTGAGGAGAATGTCGCCCGCCAAGGCCATGCGGCCGCCGATGATAATGAGCGGCGGATTGAGCACCGAACCGATCAAGCCGAGCCCACGGCCGGCGAACTCGGCGGTGTCCCTCGATCATCCGCAGCGCCCTTACGTCGCCCTGCTCGGCCATCATGATCACGTCGTCCATCGTGACCGGCCGCCGCACGATGCGCGAAATCTGCTCGAGCGGCCGGGCAAAGCTGGCATAGAGCTCCAGGCATCCGCGATTGCCGCACCGGCAAAGGTCACCGCCGGGATCGATGCTGATGTGCCCGAATTCGCCGGCGCCGCCGGCGATGCCGCTCACCAGCCGGCCGTGCTGGACAATGGCCCGCCGACGCCCAGATCGACCTTGAACAGCACGAAGTCGTGGCCGACGGCCGCACCCCACATCAACTCCGCAATGGCCGAGCAGTTGCTCTCATTTTCGGCGAAGATCGGCTGTTCGAGGGTCGGCCCAAACAAGGTCGGAACGATACTCGCGCACAGCACACCGCCGCACCTAAGGCGCTACGCCTTGACCAGCGACATTGGTCGATCCCGTGTCAGTCGATCCGAATGCTTGAGACCCCAGTGCGCAAGCGGAGCAAGAGCGTCGTCCAGCTCCAGACCTAGGTCAGTCAACGAGTATGCGACGCGAGGCGGAACCTCCCCAAAATCGTGTCGGTCAAGGAGTCCGTCCGCCACCATCTCTCGCAAATGCTGGATGAGCATCTTCTCGCTCATGTCGGGAATAAGGCGACGCAACTCGCCAAACCGCCGCGGCTGCTTCCGGCAAAGCCAGAGGATCGTGCCTTTCCACTTGCCGCTGATCACAAGGAATGCCGGCCCCAGGCCGCAGGCTTCAGGTAAGTTCGTTGCCATCACATCGCTCCGATAGGGTACCTACAAAATAGTAGGTACTTGCCAAACCGGCGGTAAGTCAATCACCTTGCGCCTCCCTCGTGGCGTTATCGCGCCGCAGGCAAGCAAAAGGACTTTCCCATGGATATCCCATCCAAGAATTTTTCCGCCGCACCCGATCCACGACGCTGGATTGCATTGGCGGTACTTTGCGTAGCCTTCTTTATGGTTTGCCTTGACGGACAGATCGTCCTCCTCGCCTTACCCTCGATCGAGGCACAACTCGGTTTCACCCCATCCGCGGTGCAGTGGGTGATGAGCGCCTACATGCTGGCTCTGGGCGGGCTTCTTCTTCTCGGGGGTCGAGTATCGGATCTGTTGGGTCGGCGGCGCCTGTTTATGGCGAGCACAGCTGCTTTCCTTGTCGCCTCGCTGGCGTGCGGGCTTTCCGGCAATCCAGGATTTCTCATCGGTGCCCGGGTTGTTCAAGGAATTGCCGCTGCCGTATTGACCCCCAGCGCCCTATCGATCCTCATGACCACCTTCGAGGGAAATGAACGGAATCGAGCCCTGGGGCTATGGTCCGCGATGGGAGCCGGCGGGGCCACCGCCGCGCTGCTGGTGGGTGGACCGCTTGCCGATTGGCTCGGTTGGCGCTGGGTGTTCTTCATTAATGTCCCCATCTGCGCCATGATCCTGGGGCTCAGCCCGTTCACGCTGCGCGAGAGCCGTGCTATCGGCAGCCGCGGTGGCTTCGATCTCGGCGGCGCCGTGACGATTACCGCGGCGCTCGTGGCATTCGTACTGGCGATCACCGAGGTTCCCAGCGTTGGCTGGGCCCATCCGCAAACCCTGGGCCTGTTGGGTGCAACGCTCGGACTGCTCGGCGCATTCGTGTTGATCGAAAGGCGGGTGAATAACCCGCTTGTTCCCCTTGCCATCTTTCGGTCTCGCTCATTTGTCGGCGGGAACCTGACCATGCTCTTCGCCGGGGCGCTCGTATTCGGCATGGCACTTTTGGTGTCGCTTTATGCCCAGAAGGTCCTGGGTTACTCGCCGCTTGTCGTTGGCCTTGGCACGATGATCTATGCAATCCTGTCGATCGTCTCCTCAACACTGACGGGTAAATGGATCGGCCGGGCCGGGGCGCGTGCGATTGCCGTGATCGCCATGCTCTTGATGGGCGCTGGGTGCGCACTCTTCACCTTCATTGTTCCCGAAGGCACCTACCTCGCGCATCTGCTTCCGGGCTTGATCGCCTTCGGGCCTGGTATCGGAATGGCTGCCGTTGCCGGTTCCGTTGCAGCTCTCTCGAAGGTCAAGGAAGCCGACGCAGGCCTCGCGTCCGGGATAAACAGCGCGATGTTCCAGATTGGCGCTGCTCTGGGGGTAGCTATCACCGCCACCGTCGCTGTCTCGATGACGGGGACGTCGGATACCCCCGCAGCACTGACCGCAGGGTATGCGGCGGGCTTTTGGGCCTGTGTGATCATCGCCGCCACCGGTGCAACGCTTGCGCTGCTCCTTCTTTCGCGGGACAGAACGCCGGCCCCTGCGCCGGTGCACGTCGGGGTATGAGGAATTGGGGAGCCGCCGTCGCGGCTCCCCTACCAGATGCGCAAACGCGAGGCGGCACAGCCTGCGACGGGCCATATGGGTTGCATCATACAAGTCAATATGTAGGCTGTGCCGATGCTTAGACGCGTCTACGAAACCAGAACTGCTCAGCAGCGCGCGCCCCGGCCCGATCGAGTTCCGCGACGCCTTGGGCCGACAGCGAATCGAGTTGTAGTTGCCCCGCGTCGACGACGATACGCTGGCTGACGTCGCCGACGTGGTTGCCCAGCCTGGCTCAGCGCGGCCAGAGTTGTGCATTAGATATTTGAGGTCCACATGCCGCTGCTTGGCGGCAACGCATCGAGGAGAGCAAGATGGTTATTCGTCAATGGCGCGCTCGCGCCGCGGCGTCCAATCCGCACGGTTATCCCAACCACTTCAGAACCAGTGTCCTTCCGGCATTGCTCCAGACGGCCGGATTTCTCGGAGCGCAGTTGAGCGTGCGCAAAGTTGATGCCGAAATCGAATTTCAGGTGCAGACCCGGTGGCAATCGATGGAGGCCATCGGCAGATTTGCCGGGTCAGATGTCGAAAAGGCGGTCGTCGAACCGGGCGCTGTCGCCGAGCTGCTCTCCTTCGATCCGCGTGTATGCCACTACGACGTCATTGAGGACGCAGGGAAGTCGTCCGGATCAAGCGGAGCCTGACCGAGTGTTCCAGCCATCATCCCGTGCAAAACTCGAATTCCAGCCGACCGCCGGGAGTGTATCCCGCATCGCCGCGCGAGGAGAGGATGACGAACCGCTTGCCGGCGGGCAGCGAACCCCGAAGCTGGGTTCATTTTGGACGCTGGTGCACCGCCTCCCCGGGAGGCCGAGAATGTCGGCAGCGGCGAGGGATATGGCGCCATCCACGACGGCTTCACCCGCCTTTCCCGCTCTTTCGCCGGATCAGCTCGAAAACACCTGAAATATCCTCATCTCCGAATCCGCCTCCCACCCGTTTGCGGAACAGGTCCAGCATGGGGTCGAGCAGATCGGTGGCGACGCCCTGCTCCCGGGTAGCTGTGAGGATGTTGTCCAGTGAGGCGGCCTGCATCCCGAGGTTCGACACCACATTCACGCCATGCCTGCCGCTGTCGATCTTCTCCGCATATCCCGGCAGCTCGCCCATCATCGCGGTCATCCATGGGCCAAGGAGCTTGAGGAAAGCGCCCGCGCCAATGCCTTCGGAATCTACGAGCGCGGTAGCGTGGAAGAAGCCGGCGAAAAGGCCATACATGCCGCTAAGAAGGGCCAAGTCGTGCAGCGATGCCAGCCCGGCATCCCCGCCGAGATAGTTCGCGGCGCCAAGCGCCTCGAGCGTTCGGGCGTGCGCATCGAAGGCCGCTTTGGAGCCGCTGTAGAGGATAAGCGCATGTTCGCCGCCGATCATCGGAGGCGTCGCCATGATGCCGCCGTCGAGATAGGCGGCGCCCAGCTTGGCAATCCGCTCGGCCGTGGCGCGCGCCTGTGCCGGCGTGCCGTTGGTCAGATTGACCAGCGAACGCCCGGAGAGCGCCGATGCCGCATCATCGATCACCGAATCCGACGCGGCATAGTCCAGCACGCACATCACGGTGACGTCGCTTGCGGCGGTCGCGTCGGCGGCGGACTTCACCTCGCGCGCGCCTTTGGCAAGCAGTGATGCGGCCTTGCCGGGCGTGCGGTTCCAGACCGTGACCGTGTGGCCCTGCGAAAGAAATCGGGCGGTCAGCGCCTGCCCCATAGCCCCGAGGCCGAGGATCGAGATATTGGCCATGTACGTGCGTCCTTCTACGTTCCGAATTGCAGCCCCGCCCCACGGCGGCGGCTACAAAGAGATGCAATATTGGACGCAGAAGCAGTAGTGGGTTATCTGTAGACCTATCATCCACATTTAGGAACGATGAGAGCTCCGGATGCTGAATCTCAACGACCTCCTCGTTTTCGTTCAAGTAGTTGATCATGGCGGCTTCGCTGCGGCGGGGCGTGCCCTGGGCATCCCCAAGTCCACTCTCAGCAAGCGGCTCTCCGAGCTGGAAAAGGCGATCGGCGTGCGTCTGGTCCAGCGGACCTCGCGCAGCTTCACCGTGACCGAGATCGGCCGAGATTTTCATCGTCATGCCGCCGCCATGCTGATCGAAGCGGAGGCGGCCGAGCATGTGATCAAGGGTCGCCTTGCGGAACCGAGCGGAACGGTGCGGATCACGGCATCGCTGCCGATCGCCCAGTTCCGTCTAGCGCCGATCCTTCCGCGTCTCGCGGCGAGCTATCCGAAGGTCCGCATCATGCTCGACGTCTCCGACAGGTTCGTGGACATCGTGCAGGAAGGTTTCGACATCGCCATCCGCAACCACTTCGCCCCGTTGCCGGATACCGAACTCGTGCAACGTCGCATCGATTACGACCCCGCCTGGCTCGTCGCCTCGCTCGACTATATTCGGAAGAACGGCATGCCTTCTCGACCCGAGGAAGCGAACGGGCTCGATGGGGTTATGGCATCGTCGTCGGAGAGGGTCTGGACGCTTCACGATGGGCAAGGCGTCGTTGCGGAGGTCACGCCATCTCCGCGCTATATCGCCAACGAAACCGTCTCCTTGCGGGAAGCCGCAAGGGCCGGGCTCGGCGTGGCTTGCCTGGCAGGTAGCTTCTGTGCGCCGCTGATCGAGTCCGGCGCGCTTGTCCGCATCTTACCGGACTGGACAGCGCGTGGCGTGGCGACGACTCTGCTGATGCCGCATCGTCGCGGGCAGCTTCCCTCCGTTAGGGTCGTTGCCGACCATCTGATCGCTGAACTCTCGCAACGGCCACAAGGTGCAGACCTAATCAATGCAGGCTGATAGTCGTTGGGCGGGCACGTTGGAATCCTGGGCCGATCGCTGGGGTGTCGTGGGCGCCGAAGTGTGATGTCCGCTTACGTGCGACCAGACCCCAAATGTCGCAAAATGAGGGCTGAGCCGTCATCGCCTCAACGGATTCGAACTCAATCAGTCGCCGCCGCTGCTAGGCTGGCGTGCTCTGGCCGGCGCGTGCGCCGTAGGCGGCGGCAAATGGCGGTGTTTGGTGCACCCGAAGGGATTCGAACTCATGACCTCTGCCTTCGGACGGCAAGGTTTACCTGGAACGTAGCCATATCATCGCAGTCGGCTATTGTGGCGCAGCACGAGGCCGACCGCGCCGAGCAATGCATCGTTCTCCGTGTGCTTGCCAACGATTATCCGCGTGCGCAGCGCGGGCGCCACATCGCGGGACTTGATGAGCGTGTGGCGTTCATATGACGCGATCAGTGGCGCCAGGAGAATGTCACCCGCCAAGGCCATGCGGCCGCCGATGATAATGAGCGGCGGATTGAGCACCGAACCGATCAAGCCGAGCCCACGGCCGGCGAACTCGGCGGTGTCCTCGATCATCCGCAGCGCCCTTACGTCGCCCTGCTCGGCCATCATGATCACGTCGTCCATCGTGACCGGCCGCCGCACGATGCGCGAAATCTGCTCGAGCGGCCGGGCAAAGCTGGCATAGAGCTCCAGGCATCCGCGATTGCCGCACCGGCAAAGGTCACCGCCGGGATCGATGCTGATATGCCCGAATTCGCCGGCGCCGCCGGCGATGCCGCTCACCAGCCGGCCATGCTGGACAATGGCCCCGCCGACCCCCAGATCGACCTTGAACAGCACGAAATCGTCCTGGCCTACGGCAGCCCCCCACATCAGCTCCGCAATGGCCGAGCAGTTGCTCTCATTGTCGGCGAAGATCGGCTGTTCGAGGACCGGCCCGAACACATCGCGGATGTTGACCCCGGCCCAGGTCGGAACGATACTCGCGCGCAGCACCACTCCTTCGCGGCTGACTGGGCCCGAGACGGAGACCCCAACCCCCAGGAGCCCCGCCATCGGCAGACCGTTCTCTTCGTAGCATCGGGCAATTACTGACTTGGCGAGCTGGGCCGCCTGTTGCGGCTGGTAGTCCAGACCCATGGGGATAGTTTGTTCGGCAACGAAAGAATGCGAGACGTCGGCGACGACGCAGCGCATCTCGTCGAGGCCCAGATGGATGCCGACGCAGGTGCCCGCAGCGGGATTGAGCGTCAATGTCGTGGCAGGCCTGCCGATACCCCTGGCCGCGTCATGATGGACCGAGGATTCGATCACCATCCCCGACTTTCTCAAGCCATTGAGCGCGGTTGAAACCGTCGACCGCGCCAAACCGGTAATGCGGGTAATTTGCGACGCAGAAAGCACGCCGCGCTCGCGCAGGCATCGGACGATCAGGCTCTCCGGCGACGCGGACGGCCTGTCGATCAGCCAATTTCTAAGCGAAGGTTTGTTCATGATGAGCACAAAGCACGTTGACTGATAGCCCAAATATGTCATCTTGGAAAGAACGGAGATTACTGCATCTCACCGGCCACGACCTCAAATCGCGGGCCACAAGCGGTCGATACGAACCGTGCATCACATATGGGAGTGAAACGATGAAATATCTGAGGACGGCCTTTGCAGCCGCTACCGCCTTCACCTTGGTTACCGGAACAGCGCTCGCGGAGCCTAAGACTAACCTCTTGCATCAATGGGCAACCGGTTCGGACGCCCAGGCTATCGCCAAGCTCGGCGAGATGTTTACCGCCAAGGGTGGCACCTGGCAGCAGACCTCCATCGCAGGCCATACGGCCAACACATTGGCCAAACTGCGTGCCGATGTGATCGCCGGCAACGCACCTCCCGCTGTGCAGCTCAAAGGCCCCGAGATCGCCGAATGGAACGAGACGGGCATGACAGCCAATCTCGACGACCTGGCGAAGGCGGAAAATTGGGAGAAGGTCGTCGCTCCCGAATTGCTGCCGGTGATGAAGCCGACGGGGAATTGGGTGGCGGCGCCGATGAACATCCACCGCATCAACTGGCTGTGGGCATCGCCGAAGGTCATGAAGGATGCGGGCGTCACCGAGATGCCGAAGACATGGGCGGAGTTCAACGCCGCCTGCGACAAGATCGTGGCCAGCGGCAAGATCTGCATTTCGCACTCGACCGCCGACTGGACCGACTCGACGGTTTTCGAAGTGGTCGTGTACGGTCAGGATCTCGATCTCTACAAGAAAGCTTTCGTCGAGGGCGACGTCGATGCCATGCGCAGCGACGGCATGGTCAAGGCCTTCGAGCAGTTCCGCACCATGACCTCGAAGTACATGGACCCCGGCATGAACGGGCGCGACTGGGATACCATGTCGCACCTGGTCGGCCGTGGCGAGGCCGCCTTCCACATCATGGGCGACTGGACGCTCGGCCTGCTAACGGCCGGCGGCTTCAAGGAGGGCACCGACTATGTCTGCGCCCAGGCGCCGACCGATTGGGGCAAGCCGGGCTTCATCCTGAATTCGGACTCGGTCGTGTTCTTCAAGCAGAAGGATCCGGACTACATCGAAGGACAGAAGCTGCTTGCCAGCACTATCCTGTCGCCCGAGTTCCAGACCATTTTCAATCAGACCAAAGGCTCCATCCCGGCCCGCCTCGACGTCGATCTTTCGAACGGCTTCAATCCCTGCCAGCAACTCTCGCAAAAGGATCTGCAAGCCTCGATCGCCGCCGGCACGCTCGTGCGTTCGATGGCGCACAACATGACGGTGCCGCAAAAAGTCCGCGGCGCAATCATGGATACAATCACCGAGTTTGTAGCAACGCCGGATATGAGTGCGCAGGACGCGGCCAATGCGATGGCGGATGCGGCCGAAGCGCAGAAGTGAAGCTGCCGATGATGGCCGGGGGCGAAGCGCCCGGCCTGACTTCGCCGGAGCAGCCCGATGTCCACCCATGACCTGATTGTGCCAGGAGCAGCCGCTACGACCCGGCCATGGCGCGAGCGCCTCGGCACGATGGTGCCCATTCTGGTGCTGGCGCCGTCGATAGCGGCGAGCTTCGTCTATGTTTTCGTCTTCACGCTCTGGACGCTCTACATCTCGCTGTCCAATTCGTCACTGTTGCCGACCTATGGGTTCGTCGGCCTGGACAATTACGCTTCACTCTGGGCAAACCGGCGCTGGAACATCGCCTATACGAATCTCTTCCTGTTCAGCGGCTTCTATATCGTTGGCTCGATGGCGGTTGGCCTGCTGCTCGCGATCGCCATCGACCAACGCGTCCGCGGCGAGGCGGTTTGGCGCACTATCTTCCTCTATCCGTTGGCGGTGTCCTTCATCGTCACCGGTACGGTGTGGAGCTGGCTCTATAACCCTGTCGACGGTATCCAGGCCTTCGTTCGCGGGCTTGGCTGGACCGACTTCAGCTTCGCCCTGACGGCCAACCGCAACACGGCGATCTATGCGGTGATCATAACCGGTATCTGGCAGTCGTCCGGCTTCGCGATGGCACTTTTCCTGGCCGGTCTGCGGTCGGTCGATCCGGATCTCGTCAAAGCCGCGCAAATCGACGGCGCGTCGGTTTTCCGGACCTATCGCAGGGTCATCCTGCCCACCATCGCTCCGATATTCCTGGCGGTGGCGGTCATTCAGATACAATTCGCCATCAAGACCTTCGACCTGGTGGCGGCGTTGACGCGGGGTGGGCCAGGCGTGTCCACCACCTTCCCCGCCATCTATGTCTACGACCTGATGTTCCAGCGCGGGCAAATCGGCGAGGGTGCCGCCGCGGCGATGATGATGCTCGCGGCAGTCGCGGTGGTGCTGGTGCCGTACTCGTTGTGGATCGTCTGGCGCCGGCGGGCGGAGGGCCGCAATGGCTGAAATTGCCCCCAATGCCAGCTTTGACCCGGCCCGCCCCAATCCGACCGGCTTTGATCCGGAAGCTGCCGCAGCCACGCGCCGGCATTTCTGGAGCCGCTTCCTTGTTTATGCCGTGCTGGCGCTTTTCGCGATGGTCTATCTCGTGCCGTTGCTGGTGGTGATCTTCAACTCATTGCGCGAGCAGTCGGAGATTGCCCGCAACGGCCTCATCTCCGTACCTCGCAGCTTCCGGTTCGATGCGTGGGCGCAGGCCTGGGGATCCTACTGTGTCAGCGGTACCTGCGAGGGCATGAAGCGCAATTTCTTCAACTCGCTGGCGATGACGATCCCCGCCACAATCATCTCGACCATTCTCGGCGCCATGAACGGCTACATCCTCTCCAAATGGCGCTTCAGGGGTTCCGAACTGATCTTCAATCTGATGCTGCTCGGCGTATTCATGCCCGGCCAGATTTCGCTGATGCCGTGGGCGTTCCTGCTCGGCAAGCTCGGCCTGACCAATTCCACATATGGGCTGGTGTTGATCCACGTCGTCCAGGGCATCTCGTTCACCACCCTGTTCTGCCGCAATTTCTACGTCAGCATACCGGACGACCTTATCAAGGCGGCGCGCATTGACGGCGCCGGCTTCTGGCGAATCTTCCGCAAGATCATCCTGCCCCTGTCGCCGCCCATTCTGATTGTCACCGTCATCTGGCAGTTCACCGGCATCTGGAACGAGTATCTGTTCGGCGTCGTCTTCACGTCGGGCCAGCAGCAGCCGATTACGGCGGCGTTGGTCGCGCTCACGGCCGGCGGCACGACCGCACGTGCTTACGATGTGATGAGCGCAGCCGTGCTGATCGGCGCGTTGCCACCGCTGCTGATCTATCTGTTCGGTGGCAAATACTTCGTGCGCGGCCTCACGCAGGGCGCCATCAAATGAGGCGTCGCCCATGTCCGCGTTGATGATCCGCAACCTTCACAAGAGCTACGGCTCGCTCGAGATACTTTCCGGCATCAATCTCGAGGCTAAGACCGGAGAATTCGTCGCGCTTGTCGGTCCGTCGGGTTGCGGCAAGTCAACCTTGCTCGCCATGATTGCCGGCCTGGAAACCGTCACGTCGGGAGAGATTTGGATCGGCGACCGGCTGGTGAACTCGGTGCAACCCAAGGACCGCGACATTGCGATGGTGTTCCAGTCATACGCCCTCTATCCCACGATGACGGTGCGCCAGAACATCACCTTCGGCATGGAAAGCCGCGGCGTGCCCAAAGCGGTGCAAGCGGAAGCTGTCCAGCGCGTTGCCGCACTCCTGCAGATCGAACAGCTGCTTAAACGCAAGCCTGGCCAGCTCTCGGGCGGCCAGCGGCAGCGCGTTGCGATGGGGCGTGCCCTCGTCCGCGACCCGAAGCTGTTTTTGTTCGACGAGCCCCTGTCCAATCTCGACGCCAAGCTGCGCGTCGACATGCGTACCGAAATCAAGAAGCTCCACCATCGCGTCGGCAAGACCACGGTGTATGTCACCCACGATCAGGTCGAGGCGATGACGCTTGCATCCCGCATTGCGGTGATGAACCAGGGCTCGGTACAGCAGTTCGACACGCCGAAGCGGATCTACGACCGGCCGACAAACATGTTCGTTGCCGGTTTCATGGGATCGCCGGCGATGAATTTCATCCCGGCGCGGCTTACCGGCTCGACCAGCATCTCGGTACGCGCCGCTGACGGCAGCGACGCCAGCCTTGCCCTTGCTGCGCCGATGCCCGCCGGTGCGCCAAAGGACGTCGTGCTCGGTATCCGGCCGGAACACATCTACCGTTTCACGACCGACCTGAAGTCGCGCAAACCTGCTGTGGCGTCCATGCAGGCGCCGGTCGAGCTGGTCGAGCCGACCGGGGCCGAGACGCTTGCCGTGCTCAGGCTGGGTGACCTGGAGATCACCGGCCGCTTCGAGCCGGACGACGCTCCCGTCATGGGCGAGACGATAACGCTGGGCATCGATATGTCGCGCGCCTGCCTGTTCGATCCAACAACCAAGGCGCTTCTGTAATTTGATGTCCGTACAATTCGCAACCTATCCGAGCTTGGCCGATCGGGTCGTGCTGATCTCCGGCGGCGCCTCCGGCATCGGCGCCGATATGGTCTGCGCCTTCGCCTCGAATGGCGCCCGGGTAGCCTTTCTCGATGTGCAGGACGAACCAGCGGAGGCGTTGCTGCGCGAGCTCGGCGGTACCGCCGGGCGGGCTCCCTTATATCTCCATTGCGACGTGACCGACGTCGATGCGTTAAAGGCGTCGGTAGAAGGCGTGCGCGCGCGGCTTGGTCCGGTCGCCGTCCTGGTGAATAACGCTGCCAATGATCAGCGCCATCCCATCGACGCAGTGACGGCCGAATATTGGGACCGCAGCTTCGACATCAATCTCCGGCATCACTTCTTCGCCGCTCAAGCTGTGCATCCGCATATGCAGGAACTCGGCTTCGGCTCGATCATAAACTTCTCCTCCATTGCCTGGCGTTTCGGAGCGGACCAGATGGTGGCCTACGCCACCGCCAAAGGGGCTGTGGTGGCGCTGACGCGTGCGTTGGCGCGGTCGTTCGGACCCGACAACATCCGCGTCAATGCAGTCGAACCCGGCGCCGTCATGACCGAGCGGCAGCGCGAGCTGTGGTTCAAGACGCAGGAGGCAGTCGACCAGACGGTGCAGCGGCAATTGATCCGTCGCGTCCTCCTGGGCGAGGAGATTGCACGGACCGTGCTCTTCCTGGCAGCGGATGACAGCCGCATGATCACGAAGCAGTCCATCACCGTCGATGCCGGCCTGCGCTAGTGACCCCTCTCCGCCCTCCATTGGAACCGCCAAGCTGATGCTTCGTCTCGGCCTCAACCCCTACGGACTGACCTACTATCTCGGACTGCAGGGCCGTGGCACGCCGCGGCACAATCCGGACGGCGTGGGACTGGAAGGCTTCATCGCGCTGGCGCAGGAACTGGGCGCACGCACGCTCGAGATCTACGAACCCTGGTTGACCGACTTGCCGGATGCCGAAATCGTCGCGCTGCGCAAGCGTATGAGTGCGCTCGATATTGTCCCCGTGGTGAGCGGCGGGCTGCTGGTGGCAGGTCCGCTGGACAACGCATTTCGGGCTGCGCGCCTGCTCGAGGCGACGACGATCCGTATCGCACTGACGCCTGTCCTGTGCGGCGACCGCAACGCCTGGGGCCGGAAATGGAGTGAGTTCAATACGACGATCCGCGCTGCGTTGACAGATTGGGGACCGCGTGCGGCGGCCGAGGGCCGGGTACTCGGCATCGAGAACCATCAGGACTTCGGCAGCGACGAACTGGTCGCGTTCTGCGAGCTCGGCGGACCGGGCGTCGGCATCACCTACGACACCGGCAACACTTTTCCTGTCGGCGAGGCGCCGCTTGCCTTCACGCAGCGGATCGCACCCTATGTCCGCCACGTTCACCTCAAGGACTATCGCGTGCAGTTCACGGATGAGGGCTACCGTCTGGTCCGCTGCGCGATCGGCGACGGCGCCGTGCCTTTTGGCGAACTGGCAGCCATCCTTGGCGAGCACCACGACACGCTGACGGCGGTGCTCGAACCGGGCGCGCTGGAGGCCCGTCACGTTCGCTGTCTCACGGACGACTGGTGGAACGGATATGCGCCGAAGACCGCACGCGAGTTCGCGGCCTGCCTGAGTGCTGCGCGCGCGAACCGTCTTGCGGACGACGCCGACTACCGCACGCCATGGGAGCGCGACGATGACGGCGCGCTCGTTTCGTATGAGCTCGACATGATCCGCCGCAGCGCCGCCAATATGAAGAAGTTCGGTTTCATTGCAATGGAGAGATCAGCATGACCACCCGAGACCTCAGCGGCCTGACCGCCTTCGTCACCGGCTCGGGACGCGGCCTCGGCCGCGTGATGGCCGACCGCTTGGCCGAACTTGGCGCAAACGTCGCGGTCCACGACCTCGATTGGGCCCGGCCATCTCAATATGGTGAATTCGCGGACCTCGGCGACTCTGCCCGGGGCTTGGAGAAGCATGGGACACGGGTGACCGCGGTCACCGGCAATATAGGCGACAAGCAAGCTGTCGCCGAAATGAAGAGGAAGATCGAGGCGGACCTCGGCGACGTGCACATTCTGGTCAACTGCGCCGGCGGCGACATCGGCGCCAAGGGCGTAAAGCCCAGTCCCAACAACGCACTCGACATCGACTACGACGACATCAAGGTTCTAACCGAGAACAATCTCATCGGCACGATGTTGGTTTGCCAGGCGTTCGTTCCGCCGATGGTCAAGCGGGGCTCGGGCTCGGTGATCAACATCGCCTCGGCGGCAGCGCATATCGGCTGCTCACCCGAGGTGGTCTACTCAACGCTTAAGGCGGCCGTCGTCCATTATACGCGCTGCCTCGCCAAGGAATTGATCGACGATGGCGTACGCGTCAATGCGGTAAGCCCTGGCGCCACCAAGACGGCACGGTTCCAGGCGAGTCGCGTGGTCGATCCGCAGCGCATGGATTCGAGCAAGAAATCGCTGAACCGGTATGCGGAGCCTGAAGAGATCGCCGAAGCGGTGGCCTTCCTCGCCGGTCCGCGCGCGCGCTTCATCAACGGGCAGGTAATCCGTGTCGATGGCGGTTTCACAATCTTTCCAGGTTAAGCCGCAACCATTGCCGGTTTCGGATGAGTATTTGATCGTGCCGTGACCCGATAAAACTGTTATCGTGCCCTCGCGTCGGGGGCGAAACCATGCAGATCGAGGGGATGGGTTCGGGCAGCATCGGCCGCTGTTTGGCGGTTGTCCGTTGGCAGAGGCGTTACGCTGATGGCGCCAGTGCCGCCTCACAGCGCTGCAACGGCGCTAGCCTCCGGATCCGCGGCAAATGACGGATAATGCCAACGTCCTTGATGCAGTAGTAGTCGGGGCCGGCTGGGCCGGTCTGGGCGTCAGCTATTCGCTGGCTCGGCAAGGCTTGCGCCATGCCGTATTGGAGCGCGGCCGCATCGGAGAGACCTGGCGCACCCAGCGGTGGGATTCCTTCCGGATGAATACGCCCAACGTGCAGACCGTCATGCCCGGCGACTGCTATGACGGTTCGGATCCGTTCGGTGCCCTGACGCGCAACCAGTTCGTCGCCCTGCTTGAGGATTTCGCCAGGCGAAACGAATTGCCGGTCGAACCGGACACTGTGGTGACCGAGCTCGCCGGCGGGCACGAGAATGGCGGCTATCGGCTGATCACCTCGCGCGGAACACTTTTGGCACGCAACGTGGTGATCGCCAGCGGCAACTTGAATTGTCCGGTGCGCCCAGTTTGGGCCGCTGCGTTGCCGCCGGGCCTGCGCCAGATCGATGCTTCTGATTATCGCAGCGCCGCTGATCTCCCGGCTGGAGCGGTGCTGGTGGTCGGAAGCGGCCAGTCCGGTGCCCAGATCGCGGAAGAACTGGCGGAAGCAGGCCGAACAGTCTTCCTTGCCACCAGCCGGGTCGGGCGGCTCTCGCGGCACTACCGAGGTCGCGACATCATGCTCTGGCTCGTCGAAAGCGGATTTCTCGACGTGCGTCGAGACGAGATCATTCGACTTGCGGGGCGCATTCCACCTCGTGGTCTGCTTGGGGTAGAACACACGATAAGCCTGCAAGGGCTCGGCGCCCAAGGTGTCGTGCTGCTGGGGCGGTTCGCAGGCGTCGAAGATGACGGCCGTCTGTCATTCGCCGACGATCTCGAAGAGCATGTTCGTTTTGCGGATGAGGCCTCCGCCAACGTCAAACGCTATATCGACGAATACATCAGCCGCTCCGGAATCGATGCCCCCGTTTCGGAACCCGACCCAGCGGAGACTGTCGCAGCGCAGCTGCCGAATCCGGCTGTCCGTTCTCTTGATGCTGCCGAGTCCGGCATCACGACCGTGGTGTGGTGCACCGGATTCAAGGGCGATTTCAGTTGGGTGAGGCTTTCCGGTCTGCTCGACCCGGAAGGACAGCCTGTTCACGAGGATGGCGTGGCCGCCCTGCCAGGCATCTACTTCGCCGGGTTGGATTTCGCCTCCACGCGCAAATCAGGCATAATATTGGCGATTGCCGAGGAGGCCCATCGCCTTGCGGAACACATCGTGCGGCGTTCGTGACGACCTGGACACCGTCGGCAGGTTTCTAAACCCCCAAGCGGTGAACGGAAGCCGTCACGCCGCCTATCACAGCTTCCTGCAAGCACGCGGCCTTCCGCTGCGAGATGACCTTGTGATCGGCGGTGCAGAGGCGCGCAAGGCTGCGTTTGCCAATGTCACGGCGCTGGCCGCCCGCATGGACCGGCCGACCGCGCTTTTCGTCGAATCCGATCTTGCCGCCGTGACCGCCCTGCACGCATTCGAGGAGGCCGGGCTCTCCGTGCCGGGCGACATAGCGGTCATCGGGTGTGGCAATATCGACGAGGGCGAATTCAGTCATACGGCATTGACGACGATCGGTCCTGAAACGGCCCACTACGACCATTTTGCCGATCATCTGATCTCATTGATTTCGGCAACACCGGGCGCAATACCTACCCTTTTCAGCGTTTCGTGGCAGTTGGTCCGTCGCACGTCCGCATGAGCAGGATCGCCGCTATTTGACGCCTACGCTTTCAGGCCAGAGCGCCTGGATTTCCTTTGGCAGCGCATCTCGCACCTTTGCCGACTGGCCAAGGTCGATATGCCGTGCAAGCACGCGAAATACCGAGCGTACTGCATCCTCGGGATCGACAGGACGGGTCGATTTCAATTCATCGGCGATGTGTTGCAGGAACTCCTCGAGCGAGCGTGTCTTGTCGGGCATGTCGGCGGGCCGATAGCGATCATAGTAGGCGCCGCGCACGAGCAGCGGCAGTTCGGCTCCCAATTTGGCCGCCAGTCCGATCTGTAGCCTGTCCCGCAGGGTTCGCAGAACGGCGCCCAATGTGTGCCAGGCGACGTGGCGATCTGGACCAAGATCCGCCATGATCTCGTCGAGCCAGATGTTTGTTAGTTGCAGCGTTTTGTCAAAAACGTCCAAGCCGGTTGTGCTCATCGTCGCCTCCTCGAAAGGTTCTGCGGGCGAAACGGCGACCGGAGACAATTGTTTCGTGGTCCTGTGAAAATAGCCTGGCAAAGCGATGGAAGCCGGTTTAGGTCGGAGAGCCTCTTTGCGTCAGGTCTGCTCTTGGCGCTTCGGCTTCGCTGCCGACGAGCTTCGCCAGCTTCGGTGAGCGCCGTCTCGAGGCGCGCAGCTCTTCGAACGTCAACGGCGCGCGCAACCTTCCCATGGTCGTATCCGGCCATCTGCGTTCCGATCATGAAAGCCGTCTCTGCTGATCCGAAATGCGTCTTTGTCCCCCTAACTGGGCTTGCGCTCATCGGTTCCGAACGCCTCGCCGTCTAGGCCGGCAATGAGACCAGTCCTCACGTTGCCCGAACCGGATATCTCTTGCCGGACATCTCTTGACTGAATGAGCGGCCCGCGCCGACAATGGCATTGGGAAGATGGCGGGATGTCGTCCACGGTGTTCGGCACCACTTGCCGATCAAGCTGCGAAAGGCCTGTCATGGATTGGAAGCTGGAACTGGTCCCGGTCCCCGTATCGGATGTCGATAGAGCAATCGCCTTTTATGTCGGCAAGGTCGGCTTTCATCTCGATCACGACCACACCGTAAGCGACGAGATACGTTTCGTGCAATTGACGCCGCCCGGTTCGGCCTGTTCGATTGCCATGGGCAAGGGCCTCGTCGACAGCCCCCCGGGATCCATAAGAGGCCTGCAACTGGTCGTGCCCGATATTGATGAGGCACACCGGCACCTGGCAGCTCAAGGTATCGTGGTCAGCGATATCAAGGATTTTCCCTGGGGCAGATTTGTCTTCTTTGAGGATCCCGACGGCAACACCTGGTCTGTCCAGCAACTTCCACCTCGCAGCTGAGGCGGCGCGCTACGGCAGGGTCGCGCCCCGACGCAGATAGCGCGGGATGCACGCTTCAACTCGAACGCATCCCGGCCTAACGCCTCTTCTCGTCGAAGGCGGCGTTCCAATTGTGATAAGGCGCGCGAAAGGTGGGGATGCGGTTCTCGACATCGGCAAGCTCTTCGAACGGCTTGTGCGGTTCCGCCTGATACCAGAAAGCGACCGACGAGATGTCGTCAGAGCGGCGATTGGCGTGACCGTGCTCGATGGTCACCCGGATGCGTTTGTGAAAGATGACCGGGTCTTCTATGTGCCAGCGATAGAGCGTAACCGGCTCGGTCCAGTTCGGCCCGCCGGCGGCGATGATGCCGTGATAGGACGCACTGTAGTCCTGTGTCGGGCACCATGCCGTATTGAAATAATCTTCCGTGCCGGTGCCGTGCAGCGTCGGCGGCCATGCGTCGTTGGCGCCGGGGCTGGTCTCGCCACGATCGCCGACCAGTTCGGCCTTCGGGCCGATACGCGGATCGGGCTTGCGCACCGCATCCGGCACGGAAATGCCCGGCTCGCCATCGACGAAGATCATGTCGTCGCCCTCGCCATACCAGTCCCATAGAGGGGAACGGCGCCGCGAATAGACCGAATAGAGCAGGCCGACATAGTGGCCGTGACCCTCCGCCTCCAGGATGGTGTAGTTGCCGTTCCCGTCGGTATTTTCCCCGCCAAACAGGACCTGCTCGTTGGCCAGCCCCGTCTCGTCGATGCCATCGGGTCGCTGCTGCCTGTATTGGGCGTGGAAGCGGCCCAGGCCTTCCTCGAGTTCCTCATGCAGTTCGAGATCGACATAGTAATAGAAAAGCAGGTCGTCCTCAGCTTCATTGGTGACGGTGAAGCGCATATGGCTGGCAAACGGCATCGGAAAATAGCAGTTGAAGGCCTTGCCATCCTCTGGACTTGCCTGCACCGGCAGGCTGGCAAAATTGCGGGTGCGGGCATGGCCCATGCCGAAGAAATCGCCGATCGGTGTTTCGATGCTCGGATGTTCTTCACCATCCCAATAGGCGCGCAATACGATCTTGCGCAGGAAGTCCTCGCTCTTGCAGGCGAGCGTCGCCCAGATATGCGTGATGATGCCGGCACCATAATGCTCGGCAATCACCAGCGTCTGGCCAGGTTCAATATGCAGCCGGTCGTCATTGCCGCCGGTGCGGTCGTAGCTTGAGAACCGGCGGGTTTTGGCATCGCGCAATTTGGCGAGCCCGCGAAGCGGCGACAGGCCGGCATTATCCATGTGGTTCTCCTCTTGCTTCAGCGGTTATTTCAGGCCGCTTGTCTTGATGGATTCCATGATCTGGCGCTGGAAGATCACGAAGAGGACCAGCATCGGCACGGCGACGATGGTCGAGGCGGCCATGACATAATTCCAGGCGGCGGCGTACTGGCTCTTGAAGTTTGCGATGGCAACCTGCACCACCCAGAGGTTGAGGTCCGATGTGATCGTCAACGGCCACAGGAAAGCGTTCCAGTTGGCGAGAAAGAACAGGATCGCCAACGCCGACAGGATCGGCCGGCTGAGCGGCAGGATGATGCTCCAATAGATGCGCCAATAGCTGGCGCCATCCATGATCGCCGCTTCTTCCAGCTCCCTCGGCAGCGACAGGTAGTATTGCCTGAGCAGGAAGATGCCGAATGCGTTGAAGATCGCCGGAATGATCAGCCCGGCATAGCTGTCCAGCATGTGCAGCGTCCGCGTCAAAATGAACAGCGGCACGATGATCACCGGTAGCGACACCAGGAACGTCGAGAACATGGCGAGGAACAGGATGTCGCGGCCCGGAAAACGCAGCCGTGCGAGCGAATAGCCGGCCATCGAATGGAAGAACAGCGCAGCGACGGTCACCGTCGCCGACACGAAGAACGAGTTGAAAAGGTAGCGCAGGAACGGCACCTCGGTCAGCACATAGAGGAAATTGCCGAGCGTCGGCTGTTCCGGAATGAGGCTCGGCGTGAAGACGTCGCTCGCCGGCTTGAGCGAGATGACCAGCATCCAGACAAGCGGGAACACCGTCATCAGGCCAAGCGCCGCGGTCGCCAGCATCCAGGCAAGCCTCGCCGCTCGTATCTGCGAACGCGTGGAAGGAGTTCGGCTGTCAGTCATGCTCGAAACGTCCGCCGCGCGTCAGCAGGAAGAAGAACACCGTGACCAGCATCAGCGCCAGCACCAGCAGCGATGCCATTGCCGATGCATAGCCGAAGGCGCCGAACTGGAACGCCTGCTTGTAGATGTAGATGATCAGCACCGAGGTCGAATTGACGGGCCCGCCCTTGGTCATCACATAGATCAGGTCGAAGACCTGGCCGCCGGCGACAGCCGCGACCAGCGAGACCAGGAGGACGAAGAAGCTGGTCGGTTTGAGCAAGGGCAAGGTAATGTACCAGAAGCTTGTCACCGGCCCGGCGCCGTCGATCTTTGCGGCCTCGTAATACTCTGCCGGGATGTCCTGGAGCCCGCCGAGGAAGATCAGCATGTAAAAGCCCATCAGGAACCAGACGCTGACCAGCACCAGCGTGAACAGCGCCAGATTTGGATCGCCGAGCAGCGAAATTCCGCTGAGGCCGACGAGCGGCGCCAGCCGGCTGACGATGCCGACCTTCTCGACCAGCATGAGTTGCCAGACGAGCGCCACGACGACCAGGCTGACCATCTGCGGCGCAAAGAACATCGAGCGCATGACCGCGTTGAAGCGGTTGGTCTTCTGCACCAGAAGCGCCAGCCCCAGCCCGGCGGCGTAGAGCGCCGGCACCAGCATGAAGGCATAGGCCACGGTCACCTTCACCGACGACCAGAACAGCGGATCGCTCCACATGCGCCGATAATTGCCGAGCCCGACGAATCTATAGCCGCCGAAGCCGTTGACCTCGAAAAACCCGACGGCGAGCGACAGCAGCATCGGCACGCCGACGAACACCAGCAGTCCGAGCGCATCGGGCAGGACGAACAGCCATGCGGCGTAGCGTTCCCTTTGCTTGGCGGTAAGGCAGCGAGCGGATTTGGCGCCCGCGGCCGGCGATTTCATCTCGTCTGCGTGCATGCTGGAAGGGGACCTAAAGGATCGGCGCGCCGGAATAGGAAGCGAGGAACGCGTCGAGTTGCTGACTGGCTGCCGTCGCGGCCTGCTGGGCATCGACCCCGCCAAGCTGTGCCGACTGGATGGCATCCGAGATGATCTTGTAGGCTTCAGGCGGAACCCGCGGTTCGGCACGCGTTCCCGGGTGGATTTCCTTGGCGAAGGTGCCGAACTTACCCGTGCCGAAGACATCGGCGCCGGCCTTCAGTGCGCTGTTGCGCGGCGGCATGTCGCTTTTGGCGACCGTGCACCAGTTGACGACCCGGTCGATCGATCCCTGATCCATCGAGGCCAGCGCCCAGGCGCAGAACTGGGCGGAAGCATCCGGGTTCTTGCCCCCGGCATTGGCGACGAAGGCCCAGCCACCGCCGACGGTGACATATTTGCCATTGGCAGGTGTCGGCAATTTGAAGATGCCGTAGGGCACGTCCTTGGCGTTGTTGTCCATCGCCGAAATGCCCCAGATGCCGCAGTTCTGCATGGCGCACAGCCCTGCCCCGAGATTGGCGACGATGTCGAAGCCGCCGCCGACCACCTGACGCGGCGCCACACCGGTATTGATAGCATCCTCCCAGAGTTTAAGCGCCTGGACCGTGGCCGCCGAATCGAAGGCGCTCTTGCCGTCCTTACCCTGGAATTCGCCGCCGCCCTGCCACAGAAACGGATACCAGGTGAAGTTCTGGTAATAGCCAGGCGTCGTTTCGAACAGCACGCCATAACGGTTGGGCGTCGTCAGCTTCTTGGCAACCGCCAACAACTCGTCCCAGGTCTTCGGCACGTCGTTTTCGTTGAGCTTTGCTTCCTCGAACGCTTTGACCGAATAATAGAAGGCCATCGGCTCGACCTCCATCGGCACGCCGTAGATCTTGCCGTCGACCATGCGGTTGGCGATGACGCTTTCCGGGAAATCGGCTTTGGCGGCATCCTCGATATGCGGCGTCAGGTCGGCCAGTACGCCGCCATTGTAATAACGCAGGAAATCGCCGGGGCTGATGAGGAAGATGTCGGGGCCCTCGCCCGACGCGAAGGCCGTCGCCAGCTTGGAGCCGGAGATGTATTCGCTGTTGACGACATATTCGAGCTCGACCTTCTGGTCGTGGCCGTCGTTCCAGTCGGCCACCAGCTTTTCGAACCACTGGACCTGTGGCTTCACGTCTCCGCCCGGCGCATAGAACTGCCAGAATTTCAGCGGCGCTTCCTGAGCGCGCAAGGCCATCCTATTGATGAACGGGAAGCCTGTAAGGCCGGCGGCGGCGAAAGTGGCGCCGCCCTGGATCAGCCGACGGCGGTTGAGGGTCGTTTTGTCAGTCATCATTTCCTCCCTGGGTGTTGTTCGGTCGAACGTTGGCGAAGGACCTCCGTTCCCTCTGCCGGCATTTGGCGTCATGCGCTGTCGGATGGGCTCAACGCGCATGGGATCACTTCGGTGCGCGGCGCGCCCTCGACTTTGCCGCCCAGGCGCTCGAGCAGCATTTCCGTGGCGCGCTTGGCGAGCATTGTCGGGCTGTTGCCGACACGGGTCAGCTTCGGCCTGACATATTCCAGTTGAGGCAGGTCATCGAAGACCGCGATGGCGATATCCTGAGGGATATTAATCGCATGGTCGTAGAATTCAGTCAGCGCACCGGAGGCCATCAGATAATTGGCGAAGAACATCGCCGACGGCAGGTTTCCGCCGTGCTTGTCCAGGAGCCAAGCGACCGCCTCCCGTCCTGACGGGGCAAGATAGCTTCCCTCGAACCGAAGATCGGCGGCGATTGGCACGCCATTGTCGGCAAGCCCTTTCTCGAAGCCCGCGGCACGCGCCATCGCCTCCTTGAAAAAGGATGGCCCGGTGACATGGGCGACGCGGCGATGGCCCCTCTTCGCCAGATACTCGCCCATCAGATAGCCGCCGCCGAAATCGTCCAGCTGGACGCTGTCGACGGCTTGATTGGGGAGATTGCCGATGAAGACGGCGGGCAGATCGAGGTTGAGCAGCTCGCTGTGCATGCCGTGCAGCGCGAAGTCGGCAACGATGACGCCGTCGACCCGCTTGCGCCCGATCTGGCGCAAATACTCGCGGCCGTGATCCTGTGAATGTCCGCCCGGTACGTCGGTGTTGAAGATCAGCATGTCGAGGCCGACCACTTCGAGCGTCGACTGCGCCGTCTTCACCAGCTCCGGGTAGAACGGGTTGCGGATGTCGGGGATCAGCATCGCGATGATGTTGGTGCGGCCGGTGCGCAGACTTTGCGCCTGCGGGTTCGGCGTGTAGCCGAGTTCGTCGATCGCCGCTTGCACGCGTTCACGCAGCGATTTCGACACCCGGTCGGCATGGTTGATGACATGCGACACGGTCGTGCGCGACACGCCCGCTCGCGTGGCAACCTTGGAAATCGTGCTCATGGTGACAGGTTATGAGCACATGAATGCATTTGCAAATCGATTTTACCGACGCCTCGCAGATTCGAGTTGTCCGGCGGATTGCTGCACAAATGACCAAAAGAAAAAGGCCGGACTGTTAAGTCCGGCCAAGCGTGAAGGTCTATAACCTCCAGAGGGGAACGCGCCGGACGCAATGGGAGGAGACATCCGACGCAACTTAGATATGGGTCTGTATTGGTGACGTTTCAACGACATGGCAGTGGACCAACGTCGCTGTTGCCATAGTGCCAGGAACGCAAAGCATTCAAAGGGAGCGGTGGATCGCAGCTGCCAGTCGGATACAAAGGTTGCCGAATGCAAGGCGGGGTCCATTGCTCCTGGCATAGGGACTTCAGTCTGTAAGACTGTCGACCAAGGACCTGCACGGCCAAACTTTGGTCCGAGGCTGCTATCGCAAAAGCCCGAAATGCGAGAGTTTCAGGAACTGAGTTCCAAAGAACCCCGTTGCGATGCCGACTGGTACAGGAGGCCGCTATGGACCCGAGCATTCATCAGGCACGTTGGCTGCTTTTTCCGTTGTTTGGCCTGTGTTTCGGGATCGCGGCCATTGGATTTATTGTTGGCTGACGGTGGGAAGTCGGCGCTATCACCGAGAGACGCAACCAACGGAAGGCAAAAGACTTGCGCAGTAAATAGTCCCTTCCTGCGCCAGCGAGACCCACCAGTTACCATCGTGGGACTGGTGGGTCTTGACGTCCCGGATACAAACCATTGTTTTAAGCATGACACGAAGTCGAACAGGAGGCAGCACGACAGGTCCGTATGATTAAGGGGATTTACGACATGCGACTGGCAAGTTCATTGATGACGACCCGGAGACGAAGGACCAGATCTTCACGAGGACGTCGTGTCGGTATTTCCGTAATCGTGTTGACCTTCATTCTCGTCGTAGGCCCGTATCGCGTCATGTTCGACGGACCGTCGCCGACGCTCGGCCCGCAGGCCGCCTGTGCCAAAGACGGCGGGAACGGCAACGGCAATGGCGGAAACGGGAACGGGAATTCAGGCAATTCGGGTGGAAACTCCGGCAATTCAAACTCGAACGCTGGAGCCGGCAAGGGCAAAGCAAAGTCGCAGGACGACAATCCCCCTGATCCCGCCCCTGCGGTAAACCCCGACAGCAAGCCAAAACTCTTTGTCAACGCGACCACAGGAGACCGGGTCGAGGTGCGTGGGCCGAGCATTGGCGTGGTGCATTCGAACGGCCTCAGCGAACGCATCGACAGCGGCCAATATGAAATGCGGGATGCCAAGGGCCGCACCATCATTCGGCGCCTGGCGACGCGTTCCGATCGGGACAGATTGCTTGAAATGATCAACTGAGGGCCAGTTCACATAGCTGCGCTGTGCGGCAATTTTGGCTCAAGCATGATCGCGAACAGTCGGATGCCGGCGCTCAGTCGCGTCGCGCAACGTCATTGCGGCTTCGGTCCTGTTGCTGACGTTGAGCTTGGCCAGGATTCGCGTCATGTGGTGCTTTATCGTTTTCTCATGCAGGTTCAGCCGAAGCCCGATCCGCTTGTTGCTCAGTCCCGCGGCAACCAGCGTCAGGATCTCCCTTTCGCGGCTGGTGAGTTCGGCAAGTCCGTCAGCTTTCGCCGGCTCTTTTGATTGAGCCGACAGATCGGCCAACAGGCGCGCCGATAATTGTGGACAGACATATCGTTCGCCCGACGCTACCGTGCGCAGGATCGCAGCCAACGTCCTCGACCCGACCCCCTTCAAAACATAGCCCCTTGCCCCGCTCTGCAACGCGGTCATCACGTGCTGGTTTTCTTCCGAAACGGTCAGCATCACGATTTTCAATGCCGGCTGCCGCTCCAGGGCCGGTCCGATCACACCAAGGCCACCTCCGGGAACCGAGATGTCCATCAGCAGAATGTCGGGCCGCTGGTCTTCGATTATCCGCAGGGCGTCATCTCTGCTGCTTCCTTCACCGACTATCTCGAATCCGCCGATCTGATCGAGCGTGCGCACAACGCCTTCCCTGAACAGAGGGTGGTCGTCGACGATGGCAAGCTTGATGGCTGCGGTCATGTCTGCCCCATTTCAACGATGTTGAGAGCCATTTTCACGATCGTGCCACTTTGTGAGGAAGTCACGGTAAACTGGCCCCCGAGGCTTTCCACCCGCTCGCGCAGCCCAACGAGCCCCAGCCTCTCGGGACGCACGATTTGTGGGTCAAAGCCAGGGCCGGCGTCGGACACTTCGATACAAACGCGCTCGCCGTCGAAATGTTTCTCGACCGACTGACCTTCACCTCCGGCATGGCGAAATCCATTGTTCAGCGCCTCCTGGACGAAGCGGAAGATGCAGATCTTGGCCGCCGGCGACAACGTCGCATGGCCGCCGGTCATCGATAGCGCCACTTTGGCTCCGGTTCGTTCTTCGTGCGCTTGCACGGCAAGCTCGAGAATTTCGGCCAACTCGGCATGCTCGATATGCGGCAGGACAAGGCCCTTGCTGATACTCCTGATCTCGCGCATGGCTTCGTCCAGATGTGCTTTGACGGCTAGCAATTCCTGTGCACGTTCGGCTGACGGCGTAGCGGGATCGGCAATGACGGGGCTGTCGATCCCCAGCGCTGCGAGAGCAACCAGTTGCGCGGGCCCATCGTGCAAGTCCGCACCGATGCGCCTGAGATAGCGTTCGTTGAGTGCGGTGGCGCGCTGCGAGGCACGCTGCACCTTCAGCCTCAACAGTCTGTTTTGAGCAAGCAGGTCGGAGAGTTCAGCAATGCGCTGCTTCAACGAGCGGCTCTGCGAACTGATCGTGCGGCTGCCACGGAACACGATTGCCGACAGCCCGAGAAAGAAGGCCGTTGTGACGGCGGCAACGTCCAGCCAGGTTCGAATAAGTGCCTGATGCAGGTTTCTTTCGAAATCAGTGGCGACCTCGTAGAATTCCGAAACGGCCACCACTTCCCCCGACCATGGCTGCAGCACCGGGTTGTAGATCTCGAGGAGATGCAAGCCGCTGGCTCTTTCGGCCTCGCTGTCCGGATCGTCGAGCTTGTCGAACTCCGAAACCATTTGGCCTGCAAACGCCGCGCGGAGATTGCCGCTGGGTTCAAAGCGCTTGCCGATCAATGTCTTGTCGGTCGAATACAGGATGGTTCCGTCGCGACGCCAGAGCTTGAAGGATTCGAGCCTTGTGCCGAGTGCCCCTTGTCCCAGCGTTTCATCGAGCGCGTGGGCGACGCTCTCGTCGAGGACTTCGCTCTTGCGCATATCCGGAAGCAGCGGCGCGATAACGCTGTCCACGTAAAGAGCCGTAGCGGATGCCGAATTCTGCGTGACCACGGCTTCTATGTGGCTCGTGACTGAAATCCCCACCACCACCATGGCCGACAGGGAGAATAGACCACCCGCGAGCAGGAACTGCGTGGCCAGCGACAACGCGTTCCAGCGGCCGACAAGGCTTGTCACCCAGTGTGGCCTAGTGTTCCGAGTGGCCCGCTCGGCAACACGCCGCATCAGTGGCGCGATTCTGGAGAACCGGCTAATTTGCTGTCGAACGTCGCTAAAAGACGCCATCCTTGGTGTGTAACCGATCAATTGCGATGGAACTAGGGCCTGATGAGAGGGCGAACAGCGCATCCGGCGCTTTTTTGCGCAACTGTCTCATTGCGTCGTTCGGTAAAGCTCGGACGCGGCCTGCTTCAGTGCCGCCCGTCCATCCGGCCTCAGATACATCATGTGCCCGCCTTCCAGCACCTCGGCGCGAATGGGCTTTGCGCCGGCAAGTGAAGGAATTTGACCAAGCAGGTAGCGCGAGCCCATGTACGGCGTCACCAGGTCGCTGTAGCCGTTGACGATCAGCACGCCGAGATTGGGGTTCAGCGTGCGCGCCTGCTGAAGGTCGTCCATGACACCCGCATAGCCCTGACGCGTCGGGCTCGTTCCATAGTCCCAATTGCCGCTAACTTCGCGGTTGAGAAGCCGATAGCTGATATCCGTACGGAAGTTCAATTCATCACGCACGTAGCCGACGAAAGCAGAGGTGAGCGCCGGCACGCTTCGGTCGAGCACCGGATCGGGACCCTCGACTCCAAGGCTCTCTGGCGCCACGTCCGCCGTCGCGATGTTGCCGTCATAGGCGCTGAGAACATTGCCCTTTGCCCGTGCAAACTCCTTGGCAAAGAGCCCTATGGGAATGCGTGCAAAGTGCCGCTGGACAAGGTTGAGCGGCAGACCGGTGATTTCGGCGACACGCTGGCTCGCCAGCCGTCCACCTTGCTCCAGTCCACCGGCTAGCGCGGCCAGATAATCGCCGAGCGCATAGCGTTCGACTTCCGCCAGCCGCTCCTGCAGAGCCGGGCCGGAAACGCCTTCGCTGTGCAGGCGCACTGCCGCCAGCGACGGCAGTTCCAGCGCCCAGTGGAGCGGCTGGAACTCGTCCGGGCGCACCAGCGTG
This sequence comes from Mesorhizobium sp. M0778, assembly GCF_040320105.1. Taxonomy (NCBI): domain Bacteria; kingdom Pseudomonadati; phylum Pseudomonadota; class Alphaproteobacteria; order Hyphomicrobiales; family Phyllobacteriaceae; genus Mesorhizobium; species Mesorhizobium sp. M0778. Next base: position 108,901 of record NZ_JAMYPA010000004.1, read on the forward strand.
AATTCGAGCGCCGGCGAAATCAGCACGACGCCGCTCGGGCTGATGCCGATGTCTTCCTGAAGCTTCCTGGCGAGCAATGCCGCCCGAAACCCGCCATAGCTTTCGCCGGCAAGAAACACCGGCGATGCCGTGCGGTTGGTCTGCGCCAGATAGAGCCGGATGAACGCGCCTATCGACGCGGCGTCCTGACTGACGCCCCAGAAGCTGTGTGCCTCCGTGCCGGGCGCTTCACGGCTGTAACCGGTTCCGACAGGGTCCACAAAGACCAAGTCGGTCATGTCGAGCCAAGTGTCGGGGTTATCGAACAGCCTCTGTGGCGGCGGCAGGAAACTTCCATCGGCCGCCGTCGCCAGGACCCGCGGACCGAGCGCGCCGAGGTGCAGATAGGCGGAAGCTGCTCCCGGACCGCCATTAAACACGAAGGTGATCGGACGCCGCGGATCCGGTCCCGTTTCTTTTCCGGGATGCAGTGCATAGGCGACATAGAAAATCTCGGCGGTGATATCGCCTTTGCCGGACGGCAATGACAGCGTGCCGGCCTTGGCCTCGTAATCGAGCGTGCGTCCGGCGATGACGATCGAATGATCGGAAGTCTGCGGCGGCGGCAGGAGCGAGAGAACCCCGCCTGTGGGCGGCGGCCGCTGGGCCGCCTCCGCATGACTGGCCCCAGCGCCGGCGGCCAACAGCAGAAGAGCGAGGGCGATTTCTTGCAGCTTGATAAGCATGACGTCTCCGGAGCAATTGGCTGGAAACTAGCACACCGTCGGCCGAACCAAAGTCACAGCACCGTGCGCCAGTACTCGGCGTCCAGGCGGAAGACAGGGTGCGAGGGTCATGGCAGCAGCGTCAACCCCTTGCAGCAGATGCGCGGCGGTGGCGCACCAAACGACTTCGTGAATTTCTGCCGGTTGACTCGACTGGCTCACTTCCTAGGTTGGCATTCGGGGCTCCCATGCAATCCGAAGTTGGTATGACATCTTTCCACACACGAAAGCTTGCCCTTCTCGTTCTATCCGTAAGCGCCGCCATCCTGTCCTCCTGCGTCATGCCCGACGACACGTCGAGCACTGCGAAGGAGGACGCCACGGCGGCAGCAGCCCGCAAGGAGATGGTCGGCCTTAGCGAAGCGGATGTTCGAATGTGTGCCGGCTTTCCGACAGCCACCGCCGATGTTGGCAGATCCGGCCAGATCTGGACCTATCAGCGCGTCGTTCAACGCGGCAATCTCAACATTGTGGTTCCGACCGTGGCCATTGGCCCCGTCCCGGCGCTCGGAGGTTCCGTCAACGTCGCCCCCGGCGGCTATTGCAATACGCAAATTCGAATGGTTGACGGCCATGTTGCCGAGGTCGCCTACGCCGGCGACAACAACCTGCCGAACAACCGCGACGGACTCTGTGTCAGCACGGTGGACGCCTGTGTCGCCTATGCCCGTCAGCGCCATCCAGTCAAGGCGATGGGTCGCACGCGGTAACCGGGATCAGACGCGCCTCTGATTGATTTGCCGGCTAATGGATGCTGCCGGATCTCGATTTGAGCACCAACGACTTACCTAAATTTCTGCTCTCAACCGCCGATCCCATCACGAATGGCGCAGAAATAGCGGTCGGTTCCGACCTGTCCGCCCTTGAGGGCAATTTCCAGCCCGTCAATCGCCTCGATGCGCGAATGCGCGAGACAAAGCGGCGAGCCCGGCGATGCCGGCAGCGGCATTCGCACCGTCAGCGCATCGACGCCTATCTGGCCAAGTGCGTGGCTCGACGTATCGCCGCCGGCGATGACCACGCGCAGTAGCTTCTCTTGAAGCGTCAATTCGCGGAGAAGCTCGCCAAGGCCGCGGCCAAGCTTATGGCGGGCGCCTTCCTGGAGATCGATTTCAGCACCGCGGTCGGCCGCCGGTCCGAGCGCGGTGTAGAGGATGACGCTGCGCCCGGCCTTCAGGCTGGAGCGGCCGGTTGCAACCGCGCGCGCAATAGCGTCGTTCGAAGCCTCAGAAACCAGTTCGACCGGGTCGATCTCGATCCCGTCGAAGCCATCGGCTAGAGCATGCCGGATCTGCCGTTCCGTCGTCGGCGAGCAGCTCCCCGAGACCACGGCGATCCTGTCGGCAGCTCCCGGCGGCGAAAACGCGAGTTTGGCATCCACGATCCGGTTCGATGCCCATTCGGCCAGCAAGGCATATTCGATGCCTGAAGAGCCGACGACGAAATAACCGCCCGGCCTGCGAGCGCGCCATATCTCCTTGCCGGCAAGCGCCTGGGTTTCCAGGCTGTCGGCATCGAAGAGCACGATGTCTGTGCCATTCTCCACAAGCCGGTCGAATGCTTCCGACCGCGACGCCGATTGCAGCGTCGCCAGGTCGACCAGCCCCGAGCTGAGGTCTGTCTGGCGCGACAGATGGATCAGCAGGTCGGATTCGTCCATCGGCGTGGTCGGATGGCGGCTCATCACGGGATGGCGATCGATACGGAAATATTTGTCGCGGTAGGCCGCGAAGAGATGACCGAAGGCGGTGTAGCGCTTCAGCTGCGGCGCGCCGACCACCAGCGGCACGCCGCCTTGCCGGAAAACCGAGCGGCCGATCTCGATCGCCCGGCCGATGCTGCCGATTGCCGGGCTGGAATCGAAGGTCGAGCAGACCTTGTAGTGGCAGATCTCGGCGTTGAGGGTCTTCAGCCAGGCGAAGGCATCTCGCAGATGCGTGTCCATCCACTGCGGCGTCTCGCTTCTGCTGGTGCCGGCCAGCCCGATGGCGCGGCAATGCGCAAATTGCGAAAGCAGCGCCTCGTCCGGCTGCCGCATGAACAGCACGGTCGGCACGCCGCCGAGCTCGAGCGCCTCCATCACATCGGTCGAGCCGGTCAGGTCGTCGCCATAATAACTCAGAAGCAGGTTTTGCATGGCGTCAGGCCGCCTTGCCGTCGCCGAACTTCTCGATCGACCGCGCCAGATCGACATGGCTCAAGGCATAATCCGCCAACGGGATGTCTTGGACCGCCGCCTTCCAGGCCTGCTGCACGGCGCGCACGCCGGCGCCCGGCCCGTCCGGGTGGCTGACGATGCCGCCGCCGCAGAGATAGAGAAGATCGACCGTCCGGCCGGTTCGCTGGAAGGTTTCAGGCGCCTGCCCGCCCCACTGGCCGGAGCCGGCGACCGGCAATGCGCAATCGGCCGGCGAAAAGATCGGCGTGGTCACCGCCTTGAAGGATTCGACGAAGGACCAGTCGGGTTCCCAGTATTTCGAGGCGATGCCATTGATCTGGAATTGGTCGACGCCGAGCAGCCGCCAGAACTGCTGCCAGACCTTGAAGTCCATGCCGAGGCCAGGATGACGGGTGAGAATGTCCCAGCCATTGCGGTGGGCATGGAGCACCAGGCTGGAGCGCTTTCGGAGGTAAGCCATGCCGCCAAAACCGATCGAATTGATGTTGACCACAGCACAATTGCCGCCGGCCTTTGCCACCAGGTCGTGGTTTCGCATCATCTCGTCGGGATCGGCATGTGAGATGCCAAAGGCATACATGACCTTCTTGCCGGTCTTCTGCTCGTGGTCGAGGATCAGCGGCATGATTGCCCTCACCCGCTCTGACAGCGGTGAATAGGCCGGGCTCATCAGCTTCTCGTCGTCCTTGATGAAATCGACGCCGGCGGCAATCAGCTCTTGCACCATCGCGGCCGTCTCGTGCGGGCGGAGTCCCAGCGCCGGCTTGACGATGGTCCCGATGATCGGACGGTCCGCGACAGCGGTGAGCCTGCGGCTGCCCGTGACGCCGAATTGCGGGCCGGGATGCGCGCCCCGGTACTCCTCGGGTAGCTTCATGTCGATCACACGAATGCCGGACAGGCCCTTGATCGAAAACGTGCCGCCGATGGCAATGGTCATCAGCGCTGACAGGTCGGTGCCGATGGCCTCCAGCGGAAAGGCGATGTCGACGTCGGCGCGCTTGACCGGGCCATTGCCGGCTTCGGGACCGGTTTCGGGAAGAGACGGCCGATCCGCATCCGGCAGATGCCGTATCGCCAGGACGCGCGCCGCGACCCTAGCCTTGAGCTCTTCGGTCTCGCCGGCTAGCGCGACGAAGGTTCCGGTCGACTGGTCGCTTGCGATCTTGGCCGCCAGCGCCTCGATATTGCCGCGTGTTTCGATGCGATAGGTGAGAACAATCATATTCGCGCGGCCTGCCGGGGTGGTTCGAAAAAGGTTCCTTGGCCCTCGAAATCTGGTATAATGAGTACATAAGCATTGCAAGCCTTATCCGGCTTGGCAGGTAAAGGCGGGCGGGCTACAGGCGTTCCGGAATTCGTGGCGGAAATGCTAGATAGAGGCCGGTCATAGGAGTGATTCGCGACGATGAACCGTTCGGAGCCGATCGTCCGGCGCAAGCTTTCCGACGAAGTATTCTTGAGACTGAAGCGCCTGATCACCAGCGGCGAATTGCAGCCGGGCGACGACATGCCGTCGGAGCGCGAACTGATGGAGCGCTTCGAGGTCGGCAGGCCGGCGATCCGCGAGGCGATGCAGGCGCTGAGCAATATGGGGCTGGTAGCGATCTCGCATGGTGAGCGGGCCAAGGTGCTGCAGCTGACCGCCAAGTCGATCATCAAGCAGGTCGATGGCGCGGCGAAGATCATCCTGTCATCGTCGAAGGATACGCTCGAGCACCTCAAGAACGCGCGCATCTTCTTCGAGCGCGGCATGGTCAAGGAAGCTGCTGAAAAGGCCACCGCCGAGGACGTGCAGCGGCTGCGCGCAACGGTCATCGAGCAGCGCAGCTTTCGCGGCGACTCGGAAGCCTTCATATCCGCCGACATGAAATTCCACACCCAGATCGCGGCAATATCCGGCAACCCGATCTACGTCGCCGTCAGCGAGGCAATGCTTGGCTGGCTAAAGGAATACCACACCGAAATGCTGATCTGGACCGGCAAGGAAAAGTTCACGCTGACCGAGCACGAAGAGATCATCGAGCGCATCGAAGCCAAGGATGCGGATGGCGCCGAGAAGGCGATGATCAAGCACCTCGAACGCTCGCGTGCGTTCTACGTGATGAATTCCGGCAACTGAAAATCAAGCGCAGGTCTCTACCGGCGTCGCGGTCGGGACTGTGTTCTCGGCCTACTGACTGACCACAGGTCAGCCTGAGTCGGGACCGGCGCAGTTTGCTGTAGCCGTTTGAATCCGATGTATGTGCCGCATTGTTTTCATTCAGCGATTTCAGCATTTGCATCTTTCCAGCCATGGATTTCCGCGGCCGCTTTCGTCAGCGAGCCCGTATACGGCCATCCTGGATGGCGCCGCTCTTTTTCTAGAATTGGCAATTTTGACAAAGACTATGCTAGACTTGCCATCCGACGAGAACGACACCGGGAGTACCGCAATGGCTGTCAGGAGCCTCCACGTTGTGATCTGGCTGCCGTCGAATTTCTATTCGGCCGTTGTCTCGACTCTGGTCGAAATGTTTCAGCTTGTGAATGACGTCTGCCGTTCACAGGTTCTTTCATGTGAGTTCGTTTCAAGGGGCACGCCGTCGACATCAAGCACCGGAATTTCCTTCCCGACAAAGGTTCAACCATCGCGAAAAATGGATGTCCTGATTCTCATTGCGATGCCAGGTGTCGAGATTCCGGAGCTTCTGCGCTCGCTCGACGAGGAGAGTGAGCATTCAAAACCGCTGATCGCGCTCGCGCAGCAGCAGGAGGCAATCATCGCAGCCCATTGCGGCGCATGTTATCTGCTCGCCAATTCAGGATTGTTGGACGGCAAGCGCGCAACGATATCCTGGTGGCTGAAGAACGAGGCAAGCCGCCGGTTTCCGCAAGTGCGATGGGACGCTTCCCGCCTGCTCATTCGCCAGGACCGCCTTTACACATGCGGAGGCGGGTTTTCCGGACTCGAACTCGCCAGGGCTTTGCTGATCGATCTGGGCTTCTCGAAGGAGGAGCGGATCATTCGAAAACTTCTGGTTCTTCCTCCGCCGCGCACATTTCAGAGTCCCTACGAATTTTCTCTCGACGAAATTTCGAACGGGGCCAGCCCATTCGAGAACAAGCTGCGCGAGCTCTCGAAAGACAAGATGGCGAAAATCGATCTGAAATTTCTGGCAACCGAATTGGGCATGTCTTCGCGAACCCTGTCTCGCAGATTTTTCGACGAACTCCAGACAACGCCGGGAAAATGGATCCAGGAAAGGCGGCTGGAGTTGGCAAAATCCATGCTTGAGGAAACGAAACTGAGCGTTTCAGAAATTTGCTATCGGGTGGGATATCAGGACGTCGCCTCGTTCAGCCGTCTTTTTTCCAGGACGACTGGAATGGCACCAGGCGAGTTTCGAAAGCAAATCCGGTGACAAGCCGGCAGCGGAAGTGTGCGGCTACGGGCAACCGTTGCGGAATTGCGGCGATTCATGAACCCCGGCATATGACTTCAGCCGATCCGGACGATTGCGTAAGGCGTCATCACAAGACGGTCTCGGCCCGACGCGTCGCGCTGAATCTGGCGTGACGTTCGTCCATCCCAGATCTTCAGAAAACCCTGATCGGAGCCGAGCCCGGAAACATCGACTGGAACGTCGTCAGGGGTAAGGTTCGCCAGCCAGACGATGATCTTGCCTGTCTGGGCGCGGCCGGCCAGTCCGAGCACCTGCGTCTCATCGGTCGTTGTTGCCGCCATATGCGCATGGCCGGCCAGTTCGCAAAGTCCTTTCACCGCGTGGAAAATCGGCCGGCGTGTACCTTCTTCGACCGGTTCACCCGACGAGGCCAGCACGCCGAATGGCCCGGTGAAGCTGCAGAGCGTGAGCATTTCGAGCCCGGCAGGGGCGAGGCGTGCGGCATAGCCGATCGTCCATGCGGCCCCGAACAGTCCGGCATGGCGCGGGTCGCGGTCGGCCATGGCAATGCGCTGACTGTCGGGATTGGGCTTGGTCGCGCCGCCATAAGGGTTCTGGCGCATGGCAATGGTCGACGGCCCGATCCGATAAGGTTTTGTTCCGAAGATCGCCCGTGCAGACGCGGTGATGAAAGGCAGCACCTCCAGCGATTGCATGACGCTGAGATCGTCAGCGGCATGCACGATCGGGCAAGTGCAATGCGTGACGAAATCGAGCGGGTCGGCCGGCACACGCTTGCGGTTGAGTTCGGTGAAATAGCTGAACATGCCGCCGCCGAGGCGGGTGTCGGGAAAGGCACGCCGCGCCGCGGCATAGACATCTTCGAGCGGCGGGCACTGCGGCCATGCGCTGCCCGGCGGCGTCGACTGCCGGTCGACCGAGGGCGAAACGGCAATGGCCGAGAGCTTGAGCCCGGCCTTGCGCACCCTGTCGGCGACGCCTGAAAGCTCCGTGTCGAGATCGCCGTCGCCGGCAATGACACATTCGAGCGTTGTCCGAGCCGGATAGGCGGCGGCCAGCCTGGCGTAGGACCGCAAGGCGTCGAGCCCGTGGCCGCGCGTCGGGTCAAAGTGGAACATCAATTGCTGCGGGCCAAGCTCGGACAGCACCGACAGCTTGCTCAGCGCGGCCTCGACCTCATCCGGGTAGATGATAATGCCGACATCCGGCAGCACCGGTCCGGCTTGGCCGAGCGTGACACGAATCGGTTCGGCGGTTGCCGCGGCGGGCGGCACTTTCCCGCGACCCGCTACCCGCAAGCTGATGGTCTGGCGGAAGGTCTCGCCGGCAGGCAGCACGTATGGCCATGGCAGCGCAAGCGGGCGGACATAGGTCTTGTAGGAGGCATCCGACCAGTTGCGCTGGTCCTCCATCTCGAAGGCATCGCCTTCCATCCGGCATTCGGCGGTGACGCCCGGCCGGACCTGGTGGGTGATCGCCCGCAGGTCCTTGAACGGCTGCCAGGGATCGATCAGCTCTGGAAGCCGCGTCGCCACCACGCTGCCATCGGTATGCTCGACCGTGACCGGGCTGCCGGCCACGCCGGCAATCGGATGCAGGATGCAGAAGCCACAGCGATTGGTTTCGAAATCGCTGTCGGGACGAGCGCTCACGTCGAAGACCAGTTGGCCATCGGCGGAGCCCTTGATGGTCGCACGGAAGCTAAGTCGGCTGCCGTTGGGTGCCTGGCAACTTGCCGAATAGCTAACGGAAAATGCCTCGGCATCCTGCTCGATGGCAAGGTTGGTGAGCGCCGGCTCGTGAGTGCCCCAGTCGCGATCCCTGACGATGTAGGCGATGGCGCGCAGAACTTCGGTGCCGCCATGCCGAATGGTGCGCAGATTGCCGTTGACGAAGTCCGCCGTCAGCGCACCGGCGCGCAGCCTGACCGGTTCGACTTCAACCGCAGGCGTGCCGTAAAGGAGGAAGGCGTCGGCTGTCATTTCAGCAAGGCGTCGAGTTGCACCGGCTCGCGGCTTGCGGCGCCGGCATAGGCCGCCTCGACCAGCGCTAAGGTCTTGAGGTTGTCCGCACCCGAGGTCGCGGGCTCGGTTCCGTTGGTCAAGCAATCGACCCAATGCCGCTGGATTGCGACGACGCTTTCCTGGATGTTGTGCCACGGCCGCGATGCCCAGGGCAGCAGCGGTGGCGAGACGTCGCTGATGACTGTCCCGCTCCTGCCGGTGATGGTGAGGCGGTAGCCCTGCGCCAGCCGGATCGTGCCGTCGCTGCCGTCGATCTCGATCAGCGTCTCGGGGAAAGGCTCGGTGGCGAGCTTGCTCGCGTAGCTGCAGTCGACCACCGAAGTGGCGCCGCTCGTGTGGTCCATGAGCATCGTCGCAACATCCTCGCCGGCAATGGCAGGGTTGACGCGCGCCGTTCGCGCAGTGACCGTCGAGACGTCGCCCAGCAGAAAGCGGGCGATGTCGAGGATGTGGATGCCGAGGTCTTCGATAATGAAGCGCTTTCCCGTCGCCAAATAGGGCTGGCCGGAAAACACGTCGTAAGCCGATCGAAACGAGATCCGTCCGAAGAAGGGTGTGCCGATGTCGCCGCTGTCGAGCACGGCACGCACCGCCTGGATCGGCGACTGCCAACGAAAATTTTCGTGCACCATCAGCGGCACACCGGCGACGGCGCATGCCTTCACTATCGCCTTGGCGTCGGCAAGCGTCGGCGCGAACGGTTTTTGGCAGATTACCGGCACGCCGTGCTGCGCCGCCATCTCGACGAGGGGACGGTGGCTCGGCGCGGTGGTGGCGATGTCGACGAAATCCAACCTTTCGCCGGCAAACAGTGCTGCCGCGTCGGTATAGCGCCGCGCGACCCCGAACTGGTCGCCGACGATCCTCAACCGGTCCGGATCGCGGTCGCAGATGGCAGCGATCGAGGCACCCTCTATGTCGCGCCAGGCATGCATCTGGTTGACGGCGAAGAAGCCGCAGCCGATCAGCGCTCCCCGCAGTTCCGTCATGTCAGCCGGCCTTTGCCATCTGCATCAGCGTCACCCGGCTCTGCAGCCGGCGCTGTGCCTGGTCGACGACGACGGCGACGATGATGACGAGGCCCTTGATCACCATCTGCCAGAACGAGCTCACCCCCATCATCACCAGCCCGTCCGAAAGAATGCCGATGACGAAGGCGCCGACAATGGTGCCGCCAATGGTGCCGCGTCCGCCCGACATCGAGGTGCCGCCGAGCACTGCCGCGGCAATGGCGTTGAGTTCGAAGCTCTCTCCGGTCGCCGGATGCGAGGCCATCAGTTCGGACGAGATGATCAGCCCGACGATCGCCGCGCAGAAACCGGAGAACATGTAGACGAACATCTTCACCATGTTGACGCGGACGCCCGAAATCCGCGCCGCCCGCTCGTTGCCGCCAACGGCGAAAATGTGGCGGCCGAGCGGGGTGTACTTGGCGAGATAGGCGGCCCCTAATGCAACAACGAGCAAAATCCACAGCGCGACGGGCAGGCCGAGCAACCGGCCGGCGCCGAGAAAGCCGAATCCGGTGGTGCCAAGCTCCGGCTTGCCGACGAGATTGGGGAAGGTGCGCCCGTCGGACGACAGCAGCGCCAGGCCGCGCGCGACATAGAGCACGCCGAGCGTGGCGATGAACGGCGCAACGTTAAGCCTGGTGATCAGCAAGCCGTTGACGGCGCCGATCAATATGCCGACGGCAAGCGTGATCAGCGCGATCTCGAAGACGTTGAAATAGATGGTATAGCCGACCTGCAGGTCGATGCCGTTGAGCACGAGATAGCCGGCCACCATGCCGCACAGGCCGACGATCGAGCCGACCGACAGGTCGATGCCGCCGGTGATGATGACAAAGGTCATGCCCATTGCGAGGAATGCGTTCAGCGCCACGTGCTTCGACATCAGGATAAGATTGGCGGCCGAGAGGAAATTGGGGGCAGCTATCGAGAAGAACAACAGCACGGCGATCAGCGCGATGAACGTCCTCGCCTTCATCAGCGTCAGCAGGACCGAGCCGCTCGAAAGGGAGGTGACCGCCGCCTTGGCTGGAATGTCAGTCATGCGCCTTGCTCTCCGTGCGGGACCGGTCCGTGGCCGAGCGCCGAGGCAGCGACGATTGCGGCCTCTGTCGCCTCGGCGCGGTCGAACATACCAGTCAATTTTCCATTGCTCATCACCGCGATGCGGTCTGACAACGCCATCACCTCATCGAGATCCGAGGTGGCAAACAGGATCCCCAGGCCGTCGCGCGACAGCTTGCGCATGGTGCGGAACACGTCGGCCTTGGCGCCGACGTCGATGCCGCGGCTCGGCTCGTCCATCAGCAGCACCTTCGGTCCGGTGAGCAGCGCCTTGCCGATCACCACCTTCTGCTGGTTGCCGCCCGATAGCGACGAGACTTCCTGCGCCGGATCGGCGACCTTGATCGCCAATTCGCGCACGGTCTGGGCCACCGCCTGTCGTTCGGCGGCACCACGAATGTGGAACAGGCGCACGAAACGCGACAGGCTGGCCAGCGTCAGATTGCTGGCGACGGAGAGGGTCGACACCAGCCCTTCGCGCTGGCGGTCTTCGGGGATCAGCGCCAGGCCGCGGCGGATGCGTCGCGTCGTGTCCCGCTCGTGCACTTTTTTGCCGGCAATGAATATCGTTCCGGTCGAATGGCCGTGACGGCCCATGATGCAGTCGAACAGCTCGCTGCGTCCGGCTCCCATCAGCCCGTAGATGCCGAGGATTTCACCGGCGCGCAGCGACAGCGAGACGTGGTCGACCGCGAGCCCGCCGGTGACACGCGGCAGGCAAATGTCCTCGGCACGGAATATCTCTTCGCCCGGAACATGGCCGTCGGCCTTGGCGAAGTCCTTGGCGTCGGAGCCGATCATCTGCCGCACGATCCACTGGGTATCGACGTCTTTCATCTCCGCCTGGCCGGTGATGCGCCCATCGCGCAGCACGGTGATGGTGTCGCCGATGCGGATCAGTTCCTCGAGCCGATGCGAGATGTAGACGATTGCCACGCCGCGCGCCTTGAGGTCGGCAATCACCTTGAACAGGATCTCGACTTCCGCCGCGCTGAGCGCCGAGGTTGGTTCGTCCATAATCAGGATGCGCGCATCGAGCGAAACCGCCTTGGCGATCTCGACCAGTTGTTGCTGGCCGATGCGCAGATCCTCGACCAGCATGTCGGGCCGGATGCCGGCTTCCAGGCGTTCAAGGAACTCCGCCGCGCGGCGCTCCTGCTCTTTGCGGTCGATCTTGCGGAAGCGGTTGGTGATCTCGCGGGTGGCGAAAATATTTTCGGCGACAGTCAGATTGCCGAACAGGTTCAGCTCCTGGAACACCATGCCGATGCCGCGATTCACCGCATCCCCGGATGACGAGAAGGAAACCTCCTCGCCGTCCAGCAGAATGCGCCCGAGTGTCGGCTGCTCGACGCCCGCGATGATCTTCATCAGCGTCGATTTGCCGGCTCCGTTTTCGCCGACCAGCACGTTGACCGCGCCCTTGCGCACCTCGAAATTCGCGCGCTTGACCGCGACGGTGCCGGAATAGACCTTCGAGACATCCTCCAGCTTCAGGATGACATCTTGATCGCCGCTCATGGCTTCGGCCCGATCTCTGCCTCCGCCGGCGTCACCAGCGGCAGGTCCTGGCCACTGCCCGGCGTATAGGCGCCGAGGATCTTGACGCTGCGGCCCTCGAGTGCCTCGCGCGGCAGCTTGGAAAGTACGGTCTTGTCGGCATAGGCGTTGAACGACTTGCCGAACTGGGCGAAGTCGATCTGATTGGTGAAATCGTTGAACTGGATGAAGTCGAGGCTGTCGCGCAGGGCGGTCCCACGCATGGCGGGGCCGATCTGCACCCGCGCATCGGCCTTGCCGTCGCCGTCGGCATCGACATCCATCGTCGCCGCACGTGACTGTGTGTTGGCTGCAACGACCTTGCCCTCGAGCCGAACGGCGAAGGTCCACGGCGAATTCGCCTGCTTTTTCGGGTTGCCGTATTTGGCGCCGGCAGCGGCGGGATCGGCCTTGGCCAAGGCATGCACCTCGGGAAACGGCCCGGCCTTCTGCTGCAGATAGGGTATCACTTTCGCCGCCCAGATGTCCTCGACCATCTTGTCGGGATTGAACGCGGAGCCAGTGCCGCCGTTTTCCGCCGACGGCGTCGGCAAGATCTTGCAGGCGGTCAGGCTGACTATTGCTGCGAGGAACAACGCGACAAAGATCGGCCGGGTCAGCGTGTTGAACATGTCGGCTCGTTCGGCATGGCGGTGAGGAGCACCCAGAGAAATGGAAGCAAGGGCGAAATGGAAGCAAGGGACGAACCGGAGGCTCGTCCCTTGCTGCCTGATGTTACGCCGGCTCAGTTGGTGAGCGCGAACGTCTCGAGCTTGGCGGCATTGTCGCCATTGACCAGGACGCAGTCCATCAGCTGCTTTTCTTCGGCGGGAGACTTCTTGTTCTTGATGAAGTCGTTGGCCTGCTCGACCGCCATCTGCGCCTGCGCGAAGGCCGGCTGCAGGACCGTCGCCTTGATGCCGCCGGAGGTGATCGAGTCGCGCACGTCGTTCGACCCGTCGAAGCCGACGACGATGACGTCCTTGCGGCCGGCAGCCGCGAGTGCCGCATAGGCGCCCATCGCCATCGTGTCGTTGCCGGAGATCACGCCCTTGATATCGGGATTGGCCTGGAGGATCGATTCCATCTTTGAATAGGCCTCGGTCTGGCTCCAATTGGCCGACTGCTGCGCCACCATCTTCAGGTCCGGATAGTCGTCGATGACGTCGTGGTAACCCTTGGAGCGGATGCCGGCATTGGTGTCGGATTCCTTGCCGACGAGCTCGACGAAATTACCCTTCTCGCCCATCAGCTTGACGAATTCCTGCGCGCCGAGCTGGGCGCCCTGATAGTTGTTGGAGACGATCTGCGCGACGGCAACGCCGGTGGCATTGATCTCGCGATCGATCAGGAATGAAGGAACACCTGCGTCCTTGGCCTTCTGCACGGCGGCAACGGTGGCGTCGGCGCCGGCATTATCGAGGATGATTGCCTTGGCGCCGCGGCCGATCGCCGTATCGATAAGTTCGGACTGCTTGTTGGCATCGTCGTCATGGACGAGCACCAGCGCCTCGTAGCCGAGTTCCTTGGCCTTGGCCTCTGCGCCGACAGCTTCCGCCTTGAAGAACGGATTGTCATGCGAGGGCGTGATGATGGCGATCAGATCCGCCGCATAGGCGGGTGCGGCCGTGCCAAGCGCCAGCATGCCGGCGAAAGCCGCAAGCGTCATTCTGCGTGTCAGTTTCATGTATTCCTCCCGTTGAAAACCCGTGCCTTGATCCCAAGGCTATATGCATTCAATTCGTTAGCCAGCGCGGATCGCGGCTCGCGTCAGGTTCACAAGCCCTTTGCCGGCTTCACCTCGATCGATCGTCTCCCCGCCATCCTCCACTCGTCCAGGCCCTGAGCTTGCTGCGAAGCTTGACGGTCCGAGCCATCGAACAGCTAAGCTAACTGGTATGATGAGTCAATGACAATTTCAGGTGATATGTTCCCGGACGACGCGTTGCGCCCTCAGGTAATGCGCTGAATGCTCGCGGCAATCTCCTCCGGCTCGAACACCCGCTTCCAGTCATCGCGCATCAGCACCGGCTTGCCGAACTCTATCGCCTTGTTGCAGGCGTCGGAGAACACGCCTTTGGTCTCGCCGAAGATGACGGCGCCAAGCACGTTCATATGGCCAAGCAGGAAGTCGAGCGCCGCCTGTTTGTCGACCCCGCGCGCCACCACCTCGTCAACGGCCTCCTTCATGACGACGAGCAGCGAAGCGCATACCGTTTCCGAAAGGCCGGGCTCGAGCAGCGCCATCTGATCGACGGTGACTCGATGCGAGCGCATAACCGGGGCCCAGATGATCTTGGCGATCGCCTCACCCTTGGCGAAATCTTCCTCCGGCCCCTGCATCAAGGCGCTGACCATGTGCTGCTTGGCCTTGACGCCGCCGAAATAGTCCTTCTTGGCCGCCATGTCGGTCTCGTCGTTGAAGATCGGCGGATGGCACGGGTGGGTGACGAAATAGGTCAGGTCAGGTCGCTGCGGCAAATGCCCGGCGAAAGGTGCCGCGGCGTCGAGCACGACGACCATCGTGCCTGATGGAAGCTTGCTCTCGATGCTCGCCGCGACCTTGCCGATATGCGTGTCCGGCACCGCCAGGATCACCACATCAGCGCCATCAAGCGCCTCATCGGCGCTGACGGCATCGATGCCGAGGCCCGATTTAAGCCGCTCGCGGCCGGCGTCGCCGACCTCGACATGGCGTACCGTATAGGGAGACCCGCGAAAATTGGTCGACAGGCGGTAACCCATTTTGCCGCCAGCACCAAACAGCGCAATCGTTGTCATTGTCCGTTACTCCTGATTTCCAACGACGGCCCTGCCGATCGTCATCCCATTGACTTGTATGCACATTGCCGCCGGCTGGCGGATTAGAAAAGGCGGGGAGCCGCCGCTCAAATGACGATGCCCTGGACGATGTCTCGGGCGCTCGGATGTCCAGCACAGCGCAGCTATGCGGGGCATGCTACCTCAGGTACATATTATACCAGCATACCAAATTGGCAAGCGGCCGTGGCACGGCTCTGCGCCACCGGCGAGCCGCAGCAATCGCTTGGGTTTGGCCGTCGTTTACCTCCTGTTCAATGGCAATGAGCGATCATCGCGCTGAACTGCCAATCGGGCGGGATGATTCGCAGCGAACAAAGGCCCATGCTCGAGACTTCACTCTACAGCCCGGTCAAGACCTTCCTCGAAGGCCTGGGATTCATGGTCAAGGGCGAGATCGGCGGCTGCGATCTGCTGGCGCTGAGTGCCGACTCTCCACCGATCGTCGTCATCTGCGAGCTAAAGCTGAAGTTCAATCTCGAGTTGGTCCTTCAGGGCGTCGACCGTATGGCGGTGAGCGACGAGGTCTGGCTCGCAGCATGCATGTCGGGCCGTGGCAAAGGCCGTGAGAGCGATGTGAGGTATCGCAATCTCTGCCGTCGCCTCGGCTTTGGCCTGCTTGGCGTGCGGACGAACGGCGAGGTTCAGGTGCTGCTCAGCCCGACGGCATTGGCTCCGCGTAGGGATTCCCGGCGCCGCTCGAAACTAATCGACGAACATCGGCGTCGGCAGGGCGATCCTGTCGCCGGCGGCGGCTCGCGTGCGCCGATCATGACCGCCTATCGCCAGCAGGCCCTGGCATGCGCCGCAGCACTCGCGGACGGCCCAAAGCGGCCGCGTGACTTGAAGCCCAACCTGCCGAACGCGCCCAAAATCCTGCTGCACAACGTGTATCGCTGGTTCGCGCGCACCGATCGCGGGATCTACGAACTGACCACTCAGGGCCGTGAAGCATTGCAGCGCTGGCCGCAGCCCCATCGCAGCCACACCGCTGCCTGAGACAGGCAACGCCGGATTTCGCGCTCGCTTCCGCGACAATCACGGCTTCGGCAAGACTGCAACCTCCGTGACGGAACCATATTTCGACACGAGGGTTGTGTCGTCACCGAATTGATCGTCCCTGAGCAAAACGGAAGGAAAGGCCATGCGGCTATCGACGACAATTGCCACACTCTCGGCACTGGCTCTTGCCTCGCCGGTCTATGCGCAATCCGTGGGACCAGAGCTTGCCCCTGTCCCGCCGACGGCCCCGCAAACCCTGCCAGAGCAAGCCACGCCCGAAGGGGCCACTCCCGACCAGGCTACACCTGACCAAGCCTTCTCCGCCCAGAATTTCACCGCAGTGACAATCGTGGCGATGGAGGATCTGCCTCCTGACATCAAGGCACAGGCGGAGGCCGTCGTCACCCAGACCAGCGCCGAGGATTTGCGTATCCTGCAAAGTTCGATCGACGCATCGCCGCAGGCGGCATCGGCACTGGCGGCGAACGGGCTTAATTCCACGCAAGTCGTGGCCGCCAATATCGACGGCGACGGCACGCTGACGCTGATCATCCAGACGACGACGTGAGCGGCTGAAGGCGGACAAGCCGGCTCCGGCACGGAACCGAAACCCGCCTGATCGCGGAGGACTGTCATGGCCGAGGCTGCAGTTCGCAACTTCACCATCAATTTCGGGCCACAACATCCCTCCGCTCACGGCGTCCTGCGGCTGGTGCTCGAACTCGACGGCGAGATCGTGGAACGCGCCGATCCCCACATCGGCCTGCTGCATCGCGGCACCGAAAAGCTCATCGAGTACAAGAACTACCTGCAGGCCCTGCCCTATTTCGACCGGCTCGACTACGTCGCGCCGATGAACCAGGAGCACGCATTCTGTCTCGCCGCCGAGAAGCTCCTTGAAATATCGGTTCCGAAGCGTGGGCAACTCATTCGCGTGCTTTTCTGCGAAATAGGCCGGCTCCTGTCGCACCTCCTCAACGTCACCACGCAAGCCATGGACATCGGCGCGCTGACGCCGCCGCTCTGGGGTTTCGCCGAGCGCGAGAAGCTGATGGTCTTTTACGAGCGCGCGTCCGGCGCCCGCATGCACGCAAATTATTTCAGGGTCGGCGGCGTGCATCAGGATCTGCCGCCGGAGCTCCTCGACGACATCTGGAATTTCTGCGATCCGTTCCTCAAGGTCTGCGACAATCTCGAAGGGCTGTTGACCGAGAACCGCATTTTCAAGCAGCGCAATGTCGATGTCGGCGTGATCGGCCTTGACGATGCCTGGGCCTGGGCCTTCTCCGGCGTGATGGTGCGCGGATCGGGCGCCTCCTGGGATCTGCGCAAGGCGCAGCCATACGAATGCTATCCGGAGATGGATTTCGATATCCCGGTCGGCAAGCATGGCGACTGCTACGACCGCTATCTCGTACGCATGGAGGAAATGCGCCAGTCGGTCCGGATCATGCGGCAATGTCTGGAAAAGTTGCGCTCACCCGAAGGCCAGGGGCCGGTCGCGATCCCGAACCGCAAGATCACGCCGCCGCCGCGTGCCACGATGAAGCGCTCGATGGAAGCGACGATCCACCACTTCAAACTTTATACAGAAGGCATTCGCGTGCCGCGCGGTGAAGTCTATGCCGCCGTCGAGGCGCCGAAGGGCGAGTTCGGCGTCTACCTCGTATCGGACGGAGGCAACATTCCCTACCGATGCAAGATCCGCGCACCTTCCTTCGCCCACCTGCAGGCGATGGATTTCCTGTCCCGAGGCCATATGATCGCCGATGTTGCCGCGATCATCGGCTCGCTCGACATCGTATTTGGAGAGATCGACCGCTAAAGTGGGTCGAAGGGTATTTGGAGAGATCGACCGCTAGAGCGGATCGAAGGGTGTTTGGAGAGATCGGCCGCTCACCAGGTCGAAGGATCTTCCACGATCGCGGGATTGTTGTCCCTAGCCAGATCGCACATGCCTGGACGGCGCTCGAACGCCCGTCGGACGAAGGCTCTCAATTGCGGCGGGCCAACTCAAATTCTCGCATCAAAGACGGACGCATGGCCGCGACAAGGCGCAGCCAAGCGTCAAGGAGTTTCACAATCTGCGCGGCCTGACGGGCACGAGTCCTTCCAAGTTCGGAAGCGCTCCCCGCAGCGCGGAAAGAACGCGTGTTCCGCCGTTCCTCGTATCGCGTCAATGCACGATCAAGCCCTTCATCCAGGCAACAAATCTGTTGCCGCGAACTATCCCGCGCACCCTGGCAGCGGCCCATCGCGCTTGCATCGTGGCGCCAACGTGGCAATGGCAAACGATTTGGTGCAACTGCCGGTCGCTCAGTTCGAAGAAGCGCTTTGCCTCACCATAGGTATCGTCGTTCAAGCCCATGGCACGCAGAACCGGATCCTCGAAAGCGACAGTGAGCGGCGTCCCAGCGCCACGCGATCTGTCGCGCGCTTCCCTGTTCATATATTCGGTGCCTGGAAGCGCCCCAAGGCATCGCGTCGGGTTTTGCTCGAGAAGTTCTGCCCAACGTTCAATCCGCTGGTTTCGGCTCATCGCCGGATACGCCGCGAAGGACTCAACTTCCGCGACGGCATGCAGTTGGTCGAGTGTTTGATGTTTCATGGTCGGCTCCTGTCGACAGGTGAATTCGCCCACGCCTATATGAGCAATTATCGCGCCGTGGAGCGCTGACAAGGCCGGATCACCGCAACATGAGGCGTACGGATCACCTGCCCGGTGAAGCGGCGCTCGGTTCCAACGCGCCGGCGCCGCTCAGTGGGTTCGACGTCGCCCCGGTAACCGAACCCATTCCGGGCAGGAACTTTTGCGGAAGCTCGCGGTTTGGCTTTGCGTCCGCCCCGGCTGCTGCAATATCAGTCTTGAAAGCCATTCCGTTGGACACGAAGCCTCAAAGCGTCGAACAAGACGTCGAGCCTGTAAATGAAACTCGGGAGCAACCGGCCCGGGTTCGAGAATCTCGTGAGCGATCGGCAGAGCCGCGGCAGGAAAAGCCCGACGGGGATGCCTCGCAACGAAAGGCCGGTCTGCTCGGCTTTCCCAAGCGCCATCCCTATGCGACGGCGGCGGTTGCGCTTGCGCTGTTGCTCGTCGCGGCAGGCGTCGTGATCTGGTGGCTGAACGCTCGCCAGTACGAATCGACCGACGACGCCTTCATCGACGCCCGCACGGTGACGATCGGCGCCCAAATCGCCGGCCGCATTACCGAGCTGGCGGTTAGCGACAATCAGCACGTGCAGGCAGGTGATGTCCTCCTGCGCATCGACGACAGCGACTATCAGGCAAATCTGAAGCAGGCCGATGCCGGCGTCGCCGCGGCCGAAGCCGAAATCGTCAATGTCACCGCTCAGATCGAGGCTCAAAACGCAAAGGTGAACGCTGCCCAGAGGCAGGTTGCACAGGCCAAGGCAGCGCTGGATTTCGCCAAGGCAGAGGATCAACGCAATCGCGAACTCCTGGCCAAGGGCACGGCAACGCAGCAGCAGGCGCAGCAAGCGGCATCGACGCTGCGTCAGGATCAGGCCGCGCTGGACAGTGCCGAGGCCAATGTCGCCTCAGCAAAAAGCCAGGTTTCGGTCTTGCAGGCACAAGCCAGGAGCGCCGAGGCGCAGCTCGAACAGGCCAAAGCCAGCCAGGAGCAAGCACGCACGACGCTGTCGCGCACGACCATCACAGCACCCGCAGCCGGGCGGGCAACGAGCATTTCGGCCGCTGACGGCACCTACGCCCAACCCGGCCAGGTATTGATGATGTTCGTTCCCGACGAGGTCTGGGTGAGGGCCAATTTCAAGGAGACGCAGCTCGACCTGATGCGGCAGGGACAACCGGTCGACATCGATATCGACGCGTACCCGGACAAGTCCTTCCATGGCCGCGTCGACAGCATCCAGGCCGGCAGCGGCACCGCCTTCAGCCTCCTGCCGGCTGAAAATGCCACCGGCAACTACGTCAAGGTGGTGCAGCGCGTGCCGGTCAAGATCGTCTTCGACAAGCCGCCGGATGTGCTTCTCGGCCCAGGGCTGTCGGTGGTGCCGACGGTCAAGGTGCGATGAACGGCGAAGCAGCCAGAAATCAGGGCGAAAGCCGATCCGCCGCCGGGACGCACAATCCCTGGCTCATCGCCATTGTCGTTTCCATCGCCACGTTCATGCTGGTGCTGGACACCTCGATCGCCAATGTCGCCCTGCGCAACATCGCCGGCAGCCTGGCGGCCGGAATGGACGAAAGCACCTGGGTCATTACCACCTATCTTGTGGCCAACTCGGTGATCATCCCGGTCAGCGGCTGGCTGGCAAGCGTCATCGGCCGCAAGCGCTACTACATGCTTTGCGTGGCGACCTTCACCGTCGCGTCGCTGCTGTGCGGACTGGCGCCCAACCTGGAACTGCTCATCCTGTTCAGGATCCTTCAGGGCCTCGGCGGCGGCGGCATGGCGCCAAGCGAACAATCGATCCTGGCCGATACCTTTCCGCCGGAAAAGCGCTCGCAAGCCTTCGCGCTTTACGGCATTGCCGTCATCGTCGCACCAACGGTCGGGCCGACGATCGGCGGCTGGCTGACGGACCATTTCTCCTGGCACTGGATCTTCTTCATCAACGTGCCGTTCGGCATCCTTTCGCTGGCACTGGTGCAATGGCTGTTGGTCGAACCGGACGTACTCGAACGCGAACGCAAGGAACGGCTGAAAGGTGGCCTGAAGATCGACGGGGTCGGGTTCGTCCTGGTGGCCACCGCATTGGGGTGCCTGGAGATCTTCCTCGACCGGGGCCAGCGCTACGATTGGTTCGCCTCGGATTTCATCACGACTTTCGCAGTGATTTCCGCGATCGCGTTTCTGCTGCTTATCCCATGGGAAATCAGTCACAGCGATCCGGTCGTCGACATGCGCCTATTGTTCACGCGCCAGTTCGGCACGGCCTTCCTGGTTATGATGGCGGTCGGTGCTATCCTGTTCAGCACCACCCAGATCGTGCCGCAGCTGCAGCAGACGACATTTGCCTACACCGCGACGCTGTCGGGCCTTTCGATGATGCCGGGCGGCATCGCCATGCTGATCTTGATGCCGGTGTCCGGATTTGTAGGCAGCATCGTGCAGCCCAAATACCTGATCATGGTGGGCATGTCGGTGGTCGCAGTCGCGCTTTGGCACATGACCTCGCTTACCCCGGACGCCAGCTTCCGCTTCTTTGCCTTTGCCCGTGTCTTCCTGATGGTAGGGCTGCCGTTCCTGTTCATTCCCATCTCGACCGCGGCCTATGTCGGCCTGCCCCCGCAACAGACCAACCAGGCATCGGCGCTGATCAACGTTGCACGCAATATCGGCGGCAGCATCGGCGTCTCGCTGTCCAACACCGTCATTGCGCAAAGCTCCCAGATCCATCAATCGAATCTGGTCGGCCACACCGTACAATCGTCGCCCGCCTATCAGCAGGTGCTTAGGCAGGCGACCGAGCATTTCGTCGCTCATGGTTCGCCGCTGGTCGAGGCGAAGCAGCAGGCGATCGGCTGGCTCGGCCAGTTGATCGCCCGCCAGGCCACGCTGCTCGCCTACGTCGATGTCTTCCGCTATTGCGCGGTGGCAACCGCCCTGCTCGTTCCGCTTGCCCTGCTGCTGCGGTCAGGCAAGTCGGGCAGCAGACACGAGAATCCGGAGATGGGCTGACCCGCAGGCGCGACGGTGTGGTTCCAAAAACGAGGAAGCCGGGAACCAGCTGACCCATTGCGTTGTTCTGCGCCAAGAGGAGATGATCACGATGGCCACTATTCCCACACCCGAGCCAACACCGACCCCGGTACCACCGCCTCCCATCCCCGATCCCAAGCCCGTGCGTGAGCCGGACCCCGACAGGCTCCCCGACGAGGACCCCATTCCCAATCCGGATGAAAACGATATTCCGCCGAAGCGGATGTCTTTCAGCCGGCAGTTGCCGTGATCGTTCTGCAGCCTGTCTGGCGATTGCTTGCGCCAGCGGCGCCGCCTGTCAGATTTCGAGCATGGCGTAGGGGCGGCCGGTCGGCTTGGCGACATGCATGGCAACGTTATAGACCGACGCTCCGCCCGGCGTACGGCCCTCATAGGCGCCACGATGCGCATGGCCATGCACCACTGCGCTGACCTGGAACCGGTCTATTGTCTCGGCCAGGCGTGACGAACCGAGAAACGGGAAAATCTCCAGCGGCTCGCCTTCGACCGTCTCGACGACAGGCGCGTAGTGCAGAACGACAAGCGTGCGTTTGGCGCGGACCTGCCGCATCGCGTTTTCAAGCCGCATCGCTTCGTTCACGCTTTCCGCCACCATCGACTTGATCGCCGGTTCGCCAAAGGAGCCGAGCATGCGCGATCCAAAACCGCCAACGAAACCCTTGACCCCAACGAACCCGACCTCGTGAATCTCCGTCGCCTCGCCGTCGAGGAGATGAACGCCCGCCTGACGCAAAATGTCGGTGACCTGCTCGACGGCGCCTGACTCATAGTCGTGGTTGCCAAGTACGGCGACGACCGGGATCGTGCAGGCACGCAGTTCCTCGGCAAGGATTTCGGCCTCCCGAGGCTTGCCGAGATTGGTAAGGTCGCCGGTCAGCACGAGAACCTGGGCTTCGCGCGACATCTCGCCGAAAAGATCGCGGTACGACGCCTGGTCCTCCTTGCCGACATGCAGATCGCCGATGGCGGCGACCTTGAGTGTGCCGCCGTTTTCGGCCTTTGCCGAAGCAGATTCGAGCTCGTCAGCCATCGCTATATTCTCCTTCACCGCCGACGTCGGCAAAGCCCCATTGCTTGACGTCGATCTCATAGTCGGTTCGTGAAAGCATGCGCCCGCGGCAGATCCGCATCCGGGAAGGCGGCAATTCGCGCTGCTTGGCCAGCCGGTCGAGCAACTCGTCGAGCAGCCACGCGGGCACACGGTCTCGCTCCGTCGGATAGATCCATCTGAAGTTCAAGAGATGCATCAGCAAGACTTCCCAATGAACTTCCATGTAGGAAAGCAGCCTTTGCCAGTCGATCTGGTCGTGCGCCTTGAGGATGGTGTGCGCGACGTCGGCGCCATCATGCCGGCCGCGGTCCTGGATGAAGCATTTGGACCAGATAAGCTCGGTTGGGCCGATGATCCGCACGTGGCTGCCCAGCAATTCGGCCTGGCGAGCATGCTCCAGCCACTGGTCGTCGACAGGCATTGTGCCGTTCATCGAGGTGAAGATGACGTCGAAAAAATGCGTGCCCCTGAACACCTTGCCGAGCCACCGGTCGTCCTCGACCACGACCGCATAGCCGATCTGCTTGAAATGGGCGAGGATGCGCGGGCAGTCGCCGGCCTTGCAGAAAATGTCGAGATCCTTGGTCGGGCGGATGATCCCGGTATAGGCGCTTACGGCATAGGTGCCGGCGACGAGAAAGGGGATGCCCGTCGCGACAAGCTCGCGGATCGCTTCGATATAAAAGACCTCCGCTTCGGCATTGCGAGGCGTCGGGGCGGCTTTTGGATCGACCGACGGAACGGATGCCGGGATGGCGCTTTCCGGTGGGGGATTGATGATCATAGCAAATGGCTCCTGGCCCGGCAGACCAGCAGCCGCCTGTATCTAATAGCCAAGCATGCCCGATGGTTCCCGCCGCTGCGTGCCACCGCCGCTCTCGCCTGCTGCATCAGGCGAACACGCCGCGGTGGCGGGCCTTCAAAGCGGTCATGGCTCTCGGCCGCGGCGGCAGCCATAAAGAGACATGTGAGCGGTTATTTTTGGCGTCAAGATCGCAGCGCGCTTCGGCCTCAAGCGCGTCGAGGCGTAGTGGGCCCGCTATCATTCTCGGGTCCGGAAAGGATTGGTTTCAACATGGTTCCCGAGCTGTCGGAGGCGCTGCGCACCCGGCGTAACAGCCACTTGAGCGCCCGTAGCCAAACCGACTCTGTTTTCCGGAACGCTGCAGGCGGCGTGGCGAAAAGGCCATTCTCCATTTTGTAGTTCCTCACTGTCTCAGTCCAATCAGCGTTCTTCAACGAGCAAAACTTGTGTTGGTTCCGCGTCGCCATCGGCGGGAGCACGGGCTGGACAGGCGAAGCCATCATTGGTGGGTTCAAGCAGGCTAGCCTTCTGCAGCGAGATCAGCGCCTCGCGAGATCAGGGGCCTCGGCGATCAAGTCGCGGAATTAAGCCACTAGCCGGCGGGATTCAGCTCGTATCCTGATGCGCCGGCTCTGGACACGGCCCGCGAAGGCTGAAATTGTTACCGGCATTTCCAGTTGCAAATTTGATTGGGCGCGGCGGGGATGGCGCTGGTTTCTGAAGACATTGCCAGCCATCCGGCACTGCGTCGCCATGTCCAGGCTCAGTCGCGGACGCTTCTCCAAACCTATGAAGCGAACCCGCGGCTGGCCTCCGTATTCGCCGCGCAACAGCGTTGGCTGATGGCCCATATCGGCCTTGGCTTGTATTTCAATCGAGAGCCGGACGATCATCGCAAGGGACTTACGTCTGCACGGTTCATGGACGACATCTGCCGGCATTCGGTGGCCAGCCGCAACACCGCCGACGCCTTCCTGAAGGAGATGCTGCATTACGGTTTCATCCGGCATCTGCCGATCAAATACGGGCGCATCCGCCCCTTTGAGCCGACCGCGGGCACTCTGGAGACGGTTGCCGGCTGGGTCATGGCGCATCTGAAAACGCTGGACAGCCTGGACAATGGATTTCGACTGGCTGCATTCGTCGCACAACCGGACCTGCTCGCCAAACTGCAGCCGCTGGTGGCCGACGGCCTGCTTTCGTCGCATGCCGTGCGGGAGCCGAGACAGACCTTTTCCTTGTTCACCTGGCTCGACAATGGCGGCATCGTCATGGATTGGCTGATGTCTGGCGTCGATCCCGATCATGCTGACCTGGACCGAATTCCGACCGGTGTCGTCTCAATCGGAGATTTCGCGAACTGGCTCAAGCTTTCCCGGACCCACCTGTCACGCAAATTGCGCGATGCCGAGGAACTCGGCAGCATCGGCTGGTTGGGCCAGCGGGGTCACTCGGTCATGTGGGTGTCGAGCGAGTTCTATCAGGAATACATGACCGCCCAGGCGGTCAAGCTCGCCATCATCGATGCAGCCTTCGACAATTGTGTTGTAACTTCCGAAGCCAGCTGAACGGCGAGCCGAACGCCGTCGTGGCGGCTTTGGCGCCGCCGCGACGAAGGTTTGGCATTTCAATCGATGTCGAACGAAACGCCCTGGGCGAGCGGCAGCGCCTTGGAATAGTTCACCGTATTGGTAGCGCGCCGCATATAGGCTTTCCAGGCATCCGAGCCCGACTCGCGGCCGCCGCCGGTTTCCTTCTCGCCGCCGAAGGCCCCGCCGATCTCGGCCCCCGAAGTGCCGATATTGACGTTGGCAATGCCGCAGTCCGAACCGTCGACGCCGAGGAAGCGCTCGGATTCCTGCAGGTCGCGGGTGAAGATGGACGACGACAGCCCCGCGCCGACCGCATTGTGCTCATAGAGCACGGCGTCGAAATCCGAATATTTCATCACATAGAGGATCGGCGCGAAGGTCTCTTCGGTCACCGGTGACACCTGCTTCGGCATTTCGACCAGCGCCGGACGCACATAGTGGGCCTCAGGCTGGCCGTTCTCGACCCGCATTCCGCCGGTTATCTTACCGCCATGCGAAGCCGCCTCCTCCAACGCCTTCTGCATGTTGTCGTAGGCAGCCTTGTCGATCAACGGGCCGACGAGAGCGCTTGTCTCCAGCGGATTGCCGACCGAGACGCTTTCATAGGCCTTCTTCAGGCGCGGAACGAGCTGGTCATAGACGCTCTCATGCACGAACAGGCGCCGCAGCGTCGTGCAGCGCTGGCCGGCCGTGCCCATCGCTCCAAAGGCGATCGCGCGCAGCGCCATGTCGAGATCGGCCGTCGGGCAGACGATGCCGGCATTGTTGCCGCCGAGCTCCAGCACGGCACGGGCAAAGCGCTTCGCCAGCCGTGGGCCGACATCCCTGCCCATGCGCGTCGAACCGGTGGCGGAGACCAACGGCACCTTCGGATGGTCGACCAGGATCTCGCCGACGGCGCGATCGCCGATCAGCACCGGCACCAGCCCTTCCGGCGCATCGCCGAAACGCTTTGCCGCGCGCTTGAAGATCGCTTCGCAGGCGAGCGCCGTCAGCGGTGTCTTCTCGGACGGCTTCCACACCACCGCGTCGCCGCAGACCAGCGCCAGCGCTGCGTTCCACGACCAGACCGCCACCGGGAAATTGAAGGCCGAAATGACGCCGACGACGCCGAGCGGATGCCAGGTCTCCATCATGCGGTGGCCGGGGCGCTCGGTGGCGATGGTCAGGCCGTACAATTGCCGGGAGAGACCGACGGCGAAATCGCAGATGTCGATCATCTCCTGCACTTCCCCAAGACCCTCGGATGGAATCTTGCCGACTTCGATCGATACCAACCGGCCAAGCTCGGCCTTGTGGGTGCGCAATTCCTCGCCGAGCAGCCGTACCAGTTCGCCACGCTTGGGAGCTGGCACCTGCCGCCACGCCAGGAAAGCCCTGTGCGCCTTGTCGATGGTCGTCGCCGCATCGGCCGGCGAGATGGTCTTCAGCGCGGCGATCTGCTCGCCGGTCACCGGGCTGCGCACGATGAGATCGCCGCCCGTAAGCGCGCCCTCGGCAACGCCCAGTTTCGCCAGAAGCCCGGCCGTTTCCTTCGCAATCGTCATTTTCATCCCTTTCAGATCCCGTCGCTCATATGGCGTCGGTCAAAGCCTTGTGGCACGCCGTCTCCGTGCCGGTCGGCACATCGGGCACTGTCATGGCGTGGCATTACTCGTTTCAGGGAAAAATCGCCACCCCGGCATGGTCTAAGCAAAGGTCAGACCGTTGAACCAGGCGGAGGCGTCGGATCAATGCGCCGTTTGCTTGGCGCCTTCTTTCATCAGCCGGTCGATATGCATGCGGATATGCGCCGCCTCGGCGGCCGTATTGGCAAGCGCGATGGCGCGGTCGAAAGCGACACGCGCCTCGTCGCCGCGGCCAAGCTGCATCAGCAGGCCGCCCTTGAGGCCGAAGAAGTGGAAATAGCCGGAAAGCCTTTGCTCCAGCGGCTCGATCATGGCGAGTGCGGCTTCCGGCCCACGCACCTTGGAGACGGCGACGGCGCGGTTGAGCGTCACCACCGGCGACGGCTGCATCTGCTCGAGCAGCCCGTAGAGCAGGTCGATCTCGTTCCAGTCCGTATCCTCGGGCTTTTCCGCCCGTGCATGCAGCGCGGCGATCGCCGCTTGCACCTGGTAGGGACCGGGCTTGCGATGGCGCAACGCCTTATCGACCAGCGCCAGGCCTTCATCGATCATCTTGCGGCTCCACAGGCTGCGGTCCTGGTCTTCGAGCAGCACGATCTCGCCGTTCTCGTCGAAGCGAGCCGGCGCGCGTGCATGCTGCAGCAGCAACAGCGCCGTCAGCCCCATGATCTCCGGCTCGGTCTGGAATAGCCTGAGCAGCAGCCGGGCCAGCCGGATCGCCTCTTCGCAAAGCGGCGCACGCGCCGACGCCTCGCCGCTGTTGCTGGAATAGCCTTCGTTGAAGATCAGGTAGACCATGGCGGCGACGGCGGCGAGCCGTTCGGAGCGCTCGACCGCTCCCGGCGTCTCGAACGGCACCCCGGCGTCGGCGATACGCGCCTTGGCGCGCGTGATACGCTGCTCCATGGCGCTTTCACCGACGAGGAAGGCGCGGGCGATCTGCTTGACCGTCAGGCCGGAGACGATGCGCAACGCCACCGCGATCTGCTGCGTGGCCGGCAGATCGGGATGGCAGCAGATGAACAGCAGCCGCAAAATATCGTCGCGGTAATGCGCACCGTCCAGCCGCTCGGCGATGTCGCTCTCGGCATCGTCGAGATCGGAGATCTGGTCCTCCTCCGGCAGCGGCGCCTGCTTGGCGCGCTTGCGCACCGCATCGATGCCGCTGTTGCGGCCGACGAAGATCAGCCAGGCTGCCGGATCGCGCGGCGGGCCATTTTTCGGCCAGTTGTTCAGGGCCCTCAGGCAGGCGTCCTGGAATGCTTCCTCCGCCGCGTCGAGGTCGCGGAAGTAGCGCAGCAATGCTCCCATCGCCTGCGGGCGAGCGGTGCTGATTGCCGTGCTGATCCAGGCAAGTTCGGTCATGCGGAAACCTTGGCGGGATTGAAGAGCGAGACCGGCCGGATCTCGTAGGAGCCGCCGCTCGGGTTGACCTCGGAAAGCTCGCGCGCGAAGTCGACGGCCTCGTCGAGGTCGGCGCATTCGAGCGTGTAGAAGCCGAGGAACTGTTCCTTGGTTTCGGCAAACGGGCCGTCGATGACGATCGATTCGCCCTTGACCTTTCGCAGCGTTGTCGCCGCCGTCGTCGGCAAAAGCCGCGCCACGGGGCCAAGCCGCCCGGCGTTGGCATATTTCTCTTGTACGCCGATAAGTTTTTCCATGACGGCATCGTCCTGCTCCTTGCTCCAGGAGCAGACGACGTCTTCAGAGGCATAGCAGAGGATCGCGTAGAGCATGGGTCGTCCTTTTCTCTGTCAAAGGACGAAACACTAGGACCGATCCCGACATGGCGTCGACAAAAAAATACGCCCCCGGTCCTGCGTCATTCCCTCGCCTTCAGCCATCTCAAGACCAGGGCCTCCTCGTCGTCGAGCCCGGCGATCGAGCGCTTGCCTCTGTTGGCGTCCGCCATTTCGCCAAGCAGCCCTCCTTCGGACCAGGCGCGGAAGACTTCCGGATGGATGTAGCAGCGGCGGCAGACGGCGCGCGTATTGCCGAGCCGCTCGGCAACCTTGTCGATGACGCCGTTCATCGCCCGCTTTTGTTGTGCCTGGCCTTCCGGGCGTTCGGTTTGCGCAAACAGCGACGCCGCGTGGATGGTTCCGCCCCACGTTCTGAAATGCTTGGAGCTGAACTCGACACCGGAATTCTCCCTGATATAGCGGTTGACGTCGTCGGAGCGCACCGGATGCCTGTTTCCTTCCTCGTCGAGATACTGGAACAGTTTCTGGCCCGGCAGGTCCTGCGCTCCACGCACGATCTTGGCGATCCGGCGATCGACAAGCTTCAATCTCCATTCCTTGCCGGATTTGCCGATGAAGGCAAAACGCAGGCTCGAGCCCTTGATGTCGACATGGCGGTCGCGCAGCGTGGTCAGCCCAAAACTCTTGTTATCGCGGGCGTAGGCGGCGTTGCCGACGCGGATCATCGTGTTGTCGAGCAGCCAGACGATGGCCGCAACGACGCGTTCCAGCGGCAGGCCGTGACGGCGCAGATCGGCATCGATCTGCCGTCGCAATTCGGGCAGGCTTTCGGCGAAGGCGATGAGGCTCGAGTATTTGACCCCGTCACGCTCCTCCGCCCAGTGCTGATGATAGCGGTATTGCTTGCGCCCGCGCTGGTCCCGACCGGTTGCCTGAATGTGACCGTCGGCATCCGCCGAGATCCACACATCCGTCCAGGCCGGTGGAATGGCGAGCGCCTTGATGCGTGCCAGCGCGTCCTGGTCGACGGCACGTCCGTCGGGCCCTTTGTACGAGAACCCGTTGCCTGAACGCAGCCGGCGAATACCGGGCTCGGTGTCGGCGACATAGTTGAGCGAGGCCCGAACGGCCGAGGCGTGCGCGCCGTTCTCCAGCGCTCCGTTCCGCGGCACCCCGTTCTTTGGTGCAGCTTTCCTAACAGCCGATCGGCCAGACGACGACCCGGATTTGTCCAGCATGTCCTCTCCACGGAATTTCCGTAGATAAGCCGCCTGCTGGCTGCGGGTTCCACCGCCTTTTGATTGCCAGGACAGATTAACGACGACGCCGTGCAACGAGGAGGTGCCGTCACGCCTTTTCGAGCACGACCGGTATGACGTCGACTGCCTGCTCGCCAACCTGCCCGCCCGTGGTTTTCAGCACGCCGACGATCGGCGCCACATCGGAGTAGTCGCGGCCATAGCCGACCGTGATATGATCGTTGCTAGCGCGCATGCCGTTGGTCGGATCGAATTCCTGCCAGCCGGCATCGCGCCCGCACCACACCTTGACCCAGGCATGCATGGCGTCGGCGCCTTCGAGCCGCGGCTTCCCACGCGGCGGGATGGTGCGTAGGAATCCGCTGACATAGCCTGCAGGAATGCCGAGGCCACGCAGGCCGGCGATCATGATATGGGAAAAATCCTGGCAGACGCCGCGCTTCAGGCCGAAGGCGTCGCTGGCCCGCGTCTGCACCGTGGTCGCCTCGCCGTCATAGGTGAAATCGCGGTGAATGCGGTTGCACAGAGCCATGGCCGTGCCGACCGTCGAACTGCTGGCACTGCCTTTCGCATAGGCAGTGATTGCCGGGTCGATGCCGGCATGATCGCTGGCGGCCAGAAAGTGATGCGGCGAAGCCGGCGCCAGCGAGTGCACCGCGCCGAGTTCTTCCCTCAGCCGGCGTAGGTCGGGCGATACGTCGAGCCCGGGCTCCGGCCGCGACACTGAAACACGCGCGCTCATCCTGATGTCGAGCGCATCATGTGCGTCACGAAAGGCGATCGAGGTGACACTGTTGCCGAAAAAGTCGGAAAAGTCGGAGCGTTCGCTGGGCGCCGGCACAAAAGACAGTGAAGCGGCGATGACGCGCTGTACGCCAGGGATGGTCGGCGGCAGCACACGCACCTGATGGCGGCCGCCGCCGGCCGCCGCATCATAGTCGTAACGCAGGTGAAGCCTGATGTCGTAGAGCATGCCGTCTCTATCCGAAATAGGCTTTGGAGAGGCTGTTGTAGAGGCCGCCGATTTCATTGGCGAGATCGCTGAGGGCCTTGGCCGTCATGTCCGAGGGCTCCCTGATGGCGATCGACGTGTTGAGCTGCAGGATTTCCTTGGCCGCCGGCGACATATGGCCTTCACCGCCGACAGAGGGCAGCAGCGCGATTTCGGCCTTCAGCCGTTCGAGCTGGAACAGGATTGAGCGCGGGTTGAGCGGATCGAGCGCCAGAAGGTCGACCACGGTACGCCGTCCCGCCTGCACCGGATATTGCCGGCGGTGGGTCATAACGCTGTCGCCGATCTCCAGCATCATGTCGAGCGCGCCTTCCGGCGCCTCGGCCCTGGTCAGTCGGGCGAGCGTGCGGGCGATCTGGATGCCGCGTTCGAGCCTGCGGCCGATTTCCAGGAAACGCCAGCCGGCGAAACGGTACATATTCTCGTGCAGCAGGCCGGAAAACCCGGCCAGCTTGCGCAGGATGACCGTCATTGCCCTTGTCGCGTCGTCGCCCGGCGCCACTGTCACGGCAAATTGATGGATCGTCTTCGACAGGTCCTTCAATGCCAGCCAGCCATCGGGCGAGAAGCGGTCGCGGATCTGCCCGGCGCTGTACACGGCGCTGTCCAGCGTGCCGATGAGCCCCAACGGGATTGCCGTCTCGACGTCGATACCGAACGGCGCGAGATAGTCCCTGATGTCGGCGAGCAGCGGCATCTCGGGATCGGATGTCTCGGCCAGCCGCACGTGGTAGGCGCGCAGGATGCGCACCGTGTCTTCCGATCGCTCGATATAGCGGCCGAGCCATGTCAGGTTTTCCGCCGCGCGGCTGGGCAGGCTGCCCGGCAAGGTTCGGGTGAAGCTGTCATGCTCCTGCGGCAGCAGCGTCTCACGCTCCACCGGCCTGTCGCTGACCACCCAAACATCCGCCGCCTGGCCGCCGCGCTGCATGGCGATGGCCGTCGGGTCGAGCGAGAAGCCGACACGGGCAAAACCGCCCGGCATCACGGTCCAGCCTTCCGGCGTCCGCGCCAGATAGACGCGCAGGCTTGCCGGCCGCGGCTCCAGCCAGCCGCTGACATAGACAGGAGTGGTCGACAGCGTCACCGCTTCCTGGCCGACAAAGTCGCCGCCGTCTTGTTCGATCCGGGCGACGAGCTCGGCCCGTTCCTCGGCCGACAGCGCTGACCCGAGCTTGGTCGAGCCGTCGTCCTCGAAGGCAAGCCGCGTCGACAGTGCCGGGCCGATCACCATGCCATCGATATTGGCGAGCACATGTTCGCGCTCCGTATCCTGCCCGCACCACCATGTCGCGACGGTCGGCAGCAGCAGTTCCTCATTGCGCAGGGCGCGCGAAATCTTCGGCAGGAAGGCGAGCAGAGCGCGCGTCTCCATCAGGCCGGAACCCAGTGCATTGACGGCCGAAACCGCCCCTTGCCGAACCGCTTCGACCAGCCCCGGCGTGCCGATCTGCGAGTCCGACCGCAACTCGAGCGGATCGGCAAAGGCAGCGTCGAGCCGTCGCCACAAGACGCTGACCGGCATCAGCCCCGAAACTGTGCGCACCATCAGCCTGCCGCCGGAGACAGTCAGGTCCTCGCCCTCGAGCAGCATGATGCCGAGATAGCGGGCGATATAGGCATGTTCATAATAGGTCTCGTTCAGCGGTCCCGGCGTCAGGATGGCGACACGGCCGCCGGCTTGCTTGGCCATGCCGATCAGCGCATCGCGAAAACGGCGGAAGAAACCGGCCAAGCGGTGCACATGCATCTCGCCGTAAATGTCGGACAGTGCCCTTGTGGTGGCGACGCGGTTTTCCAGCGCAAAGCCGGCGCCCGATGGCGCCTGGGTGCGGTCGCCAAGCACCCACCAGCGGCCGTCCGGGCCACGACCGAGCTCGAAGGCGCAGAAATGCAGGAAATGGCCGCTGGCAGGCCTGGTGCCGACGACCGGCCGCAAATATTCCGAGCTGGCCGCGATCAATCCAGCCGGCAGAATGCCTTTCTCGACCAGCCGGTTCGGCCCGTAAATGTCGGCGATGGTCTCCTCGAACAGATCGGCGCGCTGGACCAGGCCGGCGCTGATGTCAGCCCATTCCTCCTCCTCGATCAGCAGCGGCACATGCGCCAGCGGCCATTCCCGCTCATTGGCGCCGGCCTTGTCGTAGACGCGGTAGTAGACGCCGGCATCGCGCAGGTACTGGTCGGCGCGGGCAAAACGCTGGGCAAGCTTTTCCGGCCCCAGGTCCTCCAGTGCCTCGATGAAGTGCCGCCAGGCCGGCCGCGGATTGCCCGACGCATCGACCATCTCGTCGACGACGCCGTCGATCGGTTGATAGTGCTCCAGCAGACTGTGGGTCTGCGGCTTGCTGCGCAGCTTTTTGTGATTCCCCTTCGCCATGGCTGATCAGAGTCTTTGCGGCCGCCGAAGGTCAAGGGTCATCGGGAAATCTTCAGAGGCTTCTTCGTTGCGCAGCACATAGCCGGACGGAGTATGGCCACGCGGCTCGAAGCGGGCGAGCCGCCGCGCCTCCGCTTCATTGCCGTTGACCGGGAACGTGTCGTAGCTGCGCCCGCCGGGATGTGCCACATGGTAGACGCAACCGCCAACCGCGCGGCCCGACCAGCGGTCATAGATATCGAAGACCAGCGGCGTGTTGACCGGCAGCGCCGGATGCAGGCCCGACGCCGGCTGCCAGGCCTTGAAGCGAACGCCGGCCACCGCGATCTCGCGGTTGTCGGTCACCTTCATCGGCACCCGGCGGCCGTTGCAGACGACGGCGTGACGTTCCGGGTTGAGCCCCTCGGTCTTCACCTGCAGCCGTTCGACGGAGGAATCGACAAAGCGCACCGTGCCGCCGATCGCGCCTTGCTCGCCCATCACATGCCAAGGCTCCAGTGCTTGCCTGAGCTCCAGCTTGATGCCGGCATGCTGGACCTCGCCGCAGAACGGAAAGCGGAATTCGAGCTGGGCGTCGAACCATTCCGGACGGAACGCAAAGCCGTTCAGCTTGAGGTCGTCCAGCACATCGAGAAAATCCGCCCAGACATAATGCGGCAGCATGAAACGGTCGTGCAGCGAGGTGCCCCAGCGTACGAAGCGGCCGTCGAGCGGGTTCTTCCAGGCCCGGGCGATGATGGCGCGCACCAGCAATTGCTGCGCCAGGCTCATGCGCGCGTTGGGCGGCATCTCGAAGCCGCGGAATTCGACCAGCCCCAGCCGGCCGGTCGGCCCGTCCGGCGAAAACAGCTTGTCGATACAGATTTCGGAGCGATGCGTATTGCCCGTCACGTCGGTCAGGAGGTTGCGGAACAGCCGGTCGACCAGCCACGGCAGGGGTGCCGCGCCCTTGTCCGGATGCGGCACCTGCGCCATCGCGATCTCGAGTTCGTAGAGCGAATCGTGTCGTGCCTCGTCGAAGCGCGGCGCCTGGCTGGTCGGGCCGATGAACAGGCCGGAGAACAGATAGGATAGCGACGGATGCCGCTGCCATTGCAGCACCAGGCTCTTCAACAGGTCGGGGCGGCGCAGGAACGGACTGTCATTGGGCGTGGCACCGCCGACGACGACGTGGTTGCCGCCGCCGGTGCCGGTGTGACGGCCGTCGATCATGAATTTGTCGGCGCCAAGCCGCGTCTGCCGCGCCTCTTCGTAGATCGCCGTGGTCGTCGCCACGCAATCCTGCCAATTCGCGGCGGGGTGGATATTGACCTCGATGACGCCGGGATCGGGTGCGACACGGATGACATTGAGGCGCGGATCGTGCGGCGGGCCGTAGCCCTCGATATGCACCGGCAGGCCGATAGCCCTTGCCGCGTTCTCCGCCGCCGCGACCAGTTCGAGATAGTCCTCCAGCGCCTCGACCGGCGGCATGAACACACAAAGCCGTCCGTCGCGCGGCTCGACCGAAAGCGCTGTGCGCACGGCGCCGCCGATCTCGGTAATCTCCTGTTCGACGCGGTCTTGCTGGCCGGTAACGGCCGTGAAGGAGACCGCCTGCTGGCGTCGCGCCATTTCGTCGGCGCCTTCCAGTTCGGCCGGAGCGGGCGAAGAAGCAGCACCGGGCAAGATCGCCTCACGCGCCGGCAATGGTCCGCGCGGCAGCGATGGATCGACCGGTACGATATAGGGGAACTGCGCCGGCGGCACATAAGGCAGCGTGCCGAGCGGCAGGCGGTAGCCGACCGGCGAATCGCCGGGCACCAGGAACAGCCTGCCGCGCCGCGTCTTCCACTTCTCCGAGCGCCAGCGCGGTCCGGAAGCCTGGCTGTTCCAGCGCTGGACGGGCAGCACGTAGCCCGACGGCTTGGTCAGCCCGCGTTCGAACACCCGCGCCATGCGGCTGCGCTCCTCCGGGTCCTCCAGCTTCGAATTGGAGGGATCGACATTGTCCGGCAGCTTGCCTTCCTTGAGCAGCCATTCGGCCGGATCCTCATAGGCTTCGCTGACCATCGTCTTGTCGATGCCGAGTTCGTCGGCAATCGCGGTCAGCAGGCTCTCGGCCTGCTTCGGTCCGACATCCGCCTCGCTCTTTTCATGTGCGATCAGTGACGGATCGCTCCACACCGGCTCGCCGTCGGTGCGCCAGTAAAGCGAGAACGTCCAGCGCGGCAGGCTTTCGCCGGGGTACCATTTGCCCTGTCCGTAATGCAGGAAGCCGCCCGGCGCGAAGCGTTCGCGCAGCCGGCGGATCAGCGCATCGGCCTTTTCGCGTTTTGTTGGCCCGACGGCGGCGGTGTTCCACTCGGCCGCCTCGAAATCGTCGATTGAGACGAAGGTCGGCTCGCCGCCCATGGTCAGCCGCACGTCGCCGGCCTGGAGTGCTGCATCGACCTCGACGCCCAGCGCGTCGAGCGCCTGCCAGCTCTCGTCGGAGAACGGCTTGGTGATGCGCGGATGTTCGGCGATGCGGTCGACCCGCATGTCGAAGCCGAATTCGACATTGGCGAAGCTCGCCATGCCGGAGATCGGCGCGGCATTGCGGAAATGCGGCGTTGCCGCGAGCGGCACATGGCTTTCGCCGGTAAGCAGGCCGGAGGTCGGGTCGAAGCCGATCCAGCCGGCGCCCGGCAGATACACCTCGCACCAGGCATGGAGGTCAGTGAAATCGGTCGCCGTACCGGGCGGTCCGTCGAGCGCGACGAGGTCGGGTTTGAGCTGGATCAGATAGCCGGAGACGAAACGCGCGGCGATGCCGAGGTTCCTCAGTATCTGCACCAGGAGCCAGCTGGAATCCCGGCACGATCCCTTGCCGGCGGCCAGCGTTTCCTCGGGCGAGAAGATGCCGGTTTCCATGCGCACGATATAGGCGATCTCGCGCTGCAGCCGCGCATTGAGGTCGACGACAAAATTGACGGTATTGGTCGCACTGCGGTCGATGGTTTTGAGGAACGCCTGCAACAGTGGCCCTGCCGGTTCCGGCGTCCGGTAGATGGTCAGATCGTCCCTGATCTCTTCCGGGTATTCGAACGGAAACGTCTCGGCCGACGGTTCGACGAAGAAATCGAACGGATTGTAGACCGTCATGTCGGCAACGAGATCGACCTCGATCTTCAATTCCGTTACCGGCTCGGGGAAGACGAAGCGGGCAAGGAAATTGCCGTAGGGGTCCTGCTGCAGATTGACGAAGTGGTTTGCCGGCCCGACCTTCAGCGAATGGCTGAGCACTTTGGTGCGGGAATGCGGCGCAGGCTGCAACCTTATGACTTGCGGGCCCAATACGACCGGCCGGTCGTATTTGTAGTGGGTCAGGTGATAGACGGCTGCCAGAATTGCCATGGTGCCCCTGAAGTCGGCGTTTCAAAAGGAGTTCGCTGAACCCTGACACGAATGCTGACCATTCTCCAAGCAGAGATGTTGCGCTGCACCTAAATTAAGCAGCCTTCACAGCCTCACAAACGGAGCGCCGACCCTGGGATTCCGCAGCGTGGCGGCAGACGTTGCAACGCTGCAGAGCCGAAGGCCGGCGGGTCAGCACCGGGCGCTGTCCCGCCGATATCGATGATCGGCAGCACGCGCGATGCGTGGTCCAAAAGAGCTGAAAAGAAAACCCGCCTCGGTGGGCGGGTCGCCGGTGCCAATTAGCACCATAGCCAAATTAGTAGCATAGCTGCCGGCACAAAGCAAGAACAAAATGTGGCACCGTCGGCGAAAATTGCCGATCTGCCGCTTTGCGAGGGAAGATGCCAAGCAGTGGCGTCCTGGAAGCGGAGGACATCTGCCAATGCTAAAAGAACGCCTGCAACCCGGTCTGCGCCCGTCCGAGGATCAGCGCATGCACATCATGCGTGCCCTCATAGGTGTTGACCGTTTCCAGGTTCTGGGCGTGGCGCATGACATGGTAGCCGATCTGGATGCCATTGCCGCCATGCATGTCGCGGGCCTGGCGGGCGATGTCGAGCGCCTTGCCGCAATTGTTGCGCTTGACGAGTGAGATCATCTCCGGCGCCATCTTGCCTTCATCCATCAGCCGCCCGACGCGCAGGCTGCCCTGCAGGCCGAGCGCGATCTCGGTCTGCATGTCGGCGAGCTTCTTCTGGAAAAGCTGCGTGCCGGCCAGCGGCTTGCCGAACTGCTTGCGGTCGAGGCCATACTGGCGGGCGCGGTGCCAGCAATCCTCCGCCGCGCCCATGGCGCCCCAGGAGATGCCGTAGCGCGCGCGGTTGAGGCAGCCGAACGGCCCCTTCAAGCCCGAGACATTGGGCAGCAGCGCGTCCCCGCCGACTTCGACGCCTTCCATCACCACTTCGCCGGTGATCGACGCTCGCAGCGACAGCTTGCCGCCGATCTTCGGCGCCGACAGCCCGTTCATGCCCTTTTCCAGGACAAAGCCGCGAATCTCGTTGTCATGCGCGGCCGATTTTGCCCAGACGACGAACACGTCGGCGATCGGGGCGTTGGAAATCCACATCTTCGAGCCGGAGATCCTGTAGCCGCTCGCAGTCTTCTCGGCCCGCGTCTTCATGCCGCCCGGGTCGGAACCGGCATCCGGCTCGGTCAGGCCGAAGCAGCCGATCCATTCGCCCGACGCCAGCTTCG
Source organism: Mesorhizobium sp. M0778 (assembly GCF_040320105.1). Lineage (NCBI taxonomy): Bacteria > Pseudomonadati > Pseudomonadota > Alphaproteobacteria > Hyphomicrobiales > Phyllobacteriaceae > Mesorhizobium > Mesorhizobium sp. M0778. Next base: position 146,487 of record NZ_JAMYPA010000004.1, read on the forward strand.
GCAGGTATTTCTTGCGCTGCTCTTCCGAGCCATAGGCATGGATCGGATACATCACCAGCGACGACTGCACGCTCATCATCGAGCGATAGCCGGAATCGACGCGTTCGACCTCGCGCGCCACCAGCCCGTAGGTGACGTAGTTGGCGCCGAGCCCGCCATATTCCTCGGGGATGGTGATGCCGAGCAGACCGGCCTCGCCCATTTCGCGAAAGATCCCGGCGTCGGTCTTCTCCTCGAGATAGGCTTCCTCGATCTTCGGAGCGAGCTTGTCGGCGGCAAACGCCGCGGCGCCATCACGCACCATGCGCTCGTCTTCCGAAAGCTGGTCCTCGATCAGGAAAGGATCGTCCCAGACGAATGCATTCTTATCGGCGGCCATGGCTCTCGGTCTCCCAAACTCATGCATGTCGCCCAAAGCTTGCCCACGGGCCTGACCCGAGGGTGTTCGGCAGCTTGGGGATAACGACATGCATCAAACAGAAATCTTGAAACGCGCGGCTTATCGGCTTCCGTCCCCAAAAAATCAAACGAAATAGCTTCGCCGATCCATGAGCATTGGTGATGGATCATCAATGTCGAGCGCCGCCGTATGACCTGCCACAGCCCGGCTCGCGAAATTACTTCCGCTTCAACGCATCGGCCAAAGCGGCGCCGAACGCGCCCTGCTGCGCCGGCCGCTCCGGCTGGCGTTGGGGCGTGGGCGCGCGCGGCACCGGCCTGTTGCCATTGTCGCGCGGCTTCGGTGCGCCACCGTCGCCGTCCTTGCGCATCGACAGGCCGATGCGCTTGCGCTTAATATCGACGTCGACGACACGCACCTTGACCACGTCGCCGGCCTTGACCACCTCGTGCGCGTCCTTGATGAAACGGTCGGCCAGTTGCGAGACGTGCACCAATCCGTCCTGGTGCACGCCGATATCGACAAAGGCGCCGAAGGCCGCGACATTGGTGACGGTGCCTTCAAGCTGCATGCCGGGCTTCAGATCCTTGATGTCGTCGATGCCGTCGGCAAAGGTCGCGGTCTTGAAGCCGGGGCGCGGATCGCGGCCGGGCTTTTCCAGCTCCGACAGGATGTCGCGCACCGTCGGCAGGCCGAAGCGTTCATCGACGAAGACGCGCGGATCGAGCGCCTTGAGTGCGGCGCTGTCGCCCATCAGCGAGCGGAGGTCGCGCCCGCAGGCGGCGACGATCTTTTTCGCCACGCCATAGGCCTCCGGATGCACGGCTGAGGCATCGAGCGGTTCGCTACCATTGGGAATGCGCAGGAAGCCGGCGCATTGCTCGAACGCGCGGGGTCCGAGCCGCGCCACCTTCAACAGTTCGCGGCGGCTGGCGAACGGGCCGGAGGCATCGCGATGCGCAACGATCGCTTCGGCCAGCGATGTGCCGAGACCCGAAACCCGCGCCAGAAGCGGCGCCGACGCCGTGTTGAGATCGACCCCGACGGCGTTGACCGCATCCTCGACCACCGCTTCCAGCGAGCGGCCGAGCCGGTACTGGTCGACATCGTGCTGATACTGGCCGACGCCTATCGACTTCGGCTCGATCTTGACCAGTTCGGCGAGCGGATCCTGCAGGCGCCGCGCGATCGACACCGCCCCGCGCAGCGACACGTCGAGGCCGGGAAATTCCGCCGCCGCCGTTGCCGACGCCGAATAGACCGAGGCGCCGGCCTCGCTGACGATCACCTTGAGCGGCTTCGGCCCGGACCCGGCCGGCATATCAGCCAGCATGTCGGCCACCAGCCTTTCGGTCTCGCGGCTGCCAGTGCCGTTGCCGATCGAAATCAGCTCGACCTTGTGCAGCCGGATGAGCTTGGCCAGTTCGGCCTGCGTGCCGCGGACATCGTTCTTCGGCGGGAACGGATAGACCGTCGTCGTCGCCAGAACCTTGCCGGTGCCGTCCACCACCGCCACTTTGACCCCGGTGCGGATGCCCGGATCGAGGCCCATCGTCGGCCGTGAGCCGGCGGGCGCGGCAAGCAGCAAATCCTTGAGATTGCGGGCGAAGACATGGATTGCTTCCTCCTCGGCCCGCTCGCGCAAGTCCCGCATCAGATCGAGCGTCAGGTGCAGCGACAGCTTTATGCGCCAGGTCCAGCCGGCGACCTCCATCAGCCACCGGTCGCCTGGCAACTGGCGGCCGATGGCGTAGGCGTCGGCGATCATCCGCTCGACCGGTTTCACCGGCGAGGCATCGTCGGCATCGACCTCGATATCGAGCGACAGCACCTCCTCGTTGCGGCCACGCAGCATGGCCAGCGCGCGATGGCTCGGCACGTTGGCCCAGCGCTCGACATGGTCGAAATAGTCGGAGAATTTCGCGCCGGCCTCCTGCTTGCCGTCGATGACGCGCGAGCGCAGGAAGGCGCGTTCCTTCATGTAGGCACGCAGCTTGCCGACCAGGTCGGCGTTCTCGGCGAACTGTTCGGACAGGATATCGCGTGCACCTTCGAGCGCTGCCTTGGTATCGACCACGTCTTCGCTGATGTAGGCCAGCGCCAGCTCGGCCGGCACGGCCGCACGATCGGCCAGGATAGTTTCCGCCAGCGGTCCCAGTCCGCGCTCGCGTGCGATCTCGGCCTTGGTCCGGCGCTTCGGCTTGTAAGGCAGGTAGATGTCTTCGAGCTCGGCCTTTGTGATGGCCGCAGCGATCTTTGCCTCAAGCTCTTCCGTTAGCTTGCCCTGCTCGCGGATCGAACCAACGATGGTGTCGCGGCGCGCGTCGAGCTCGCGCAGATAGGCGAGCCGCTCGGCGAGGTCGCGCAACTGCGTGTCGTCGAGGCCGCCGGTGACCTCCTTGCGGTAGCGGGCAACGAACGGCACGGTCGCACCGTCGTCGAGCAAGCCGATCGCCGCCGCGGCCTGTTCGGGCCGGGCGCCGATCTCGGCGGCTATGATGGTTGCGATGCGCTTGATGTCGGATGCCATGTCGATCCTGCTGTTTGTCGAAAAGAGACGCGACCATAGGCGCAGAGCACCGATGCGCCAACCGCGCCATTTTCAACCCGGCGAGAGGTCCACAGGAAAGGCGCGGCTGTCTGGATCGGATCAGACCATCCGGCTCAGCGCCTCGAAGAAAGAAAGAATATCCAGATCGAGCGGATCGTCGACCGGTACCGGCTGCGACGACATCTTTGCGATTACCATTTCGGCCTTCGGACTGACGTACAGCCACTGGCCGTGGATGCCGATGCCGCAGAAGGCGCCGCTTGCCGCGCCCGTCTGGTACCATTTGTTGCGATAGCGGCCACGCGGAAACAGGAACGCCATCGTGCCGCGTTGCCAAGCCTCGGCGTCACCGCCAGTTTCGGTCGTGTCGCGCACCCAGCTCTCCGGCACGATACGGCAGCCATTGGCCATGCCGCCTTGCCGCATCATCTCGCCGACCCGGGCGAGGTCGCGCGGCGTCACCGAAATGCCGCCGGCCGTACGCGCCGTGCCTTCCATGTCCACGGTTACCGAAGCTTCGCTGACAGCGCCGAGCGGCGCCCATAATTTCTCGCGCATCAGATCGGCGAAGCGCCGGCCCGACGCACGTTCGAGCAGGATGCCGAGCAGGTCGGAATTGGGCGAACGGTAGCGGAACGTCCGGCCATGCGGCTCGGCCAGGCCCTGCAGCGTCATGAGGAAAGTGGCCAGGCTCTCGGTGCCCCCGCCTGGATTCCACAGCATGGCGCGGCGATAGCGGGCGAAGGCGCTTTCCGGATCGAGATAGGCCTCTTCGAAGTCGAGGCTGACACCCATGTCGAGCACGTGCCGCACCCTCGCATCGCCATAGGCCGAGCCGGCAGCTTCGGGCAGATAGCGGCTTACCGGAGCCTGCGGATCGAAAATCCCCTCGCCTGCCAATATCCCGGCAACAATCGCGGTCAGCGACTTGCTGATCGAAAAGACGATGTGGCGCGCCCCGAACTCCATATGCGGTGCGAACCAGTCGCCGACGAATTTGCCGCCTTTCATGATCGTCAGCGCGTCGGTATCGGAGCGCTTGAGAAAAGCTGCGACAGTCTCCGCGCCGCCTGCAAGAGCGACCTTTTCACCAAGTAGCTCGCCGAAATCCTGCGCCGGCGCCTCGCTGCTGCCCGGCTTTGCCGCCACGGCAGCGCTCGGCACCAGCTCGCCGGCATTCTGGAACGACCACCGGCTGAACGGGCTTTCTCGCCAATTGCCGAGCAGCACCTGGTTTCGGGCAAAGCCATATCTCGTTTCGAACGCGGTCTTGCCGGTCATGGCGCTTCCTTCGGTCTTGGCGTTCTAGGCGAGCGCCGCGGCGATCGCGTGCACGGCTTTCAAAGTCGCCACCGAATAGGCGACGTTGGTAAAATCCGGATAGCTCGAAAGCTTCACCACGACCATTTTCATGTTCCAGTCGATATGGATCAGCTGCCCGAACACGCCCCGGCACATCAGTGCCCGCGAGCGCGGGTCCTCGATCCAGAACTGGTTGCGGTAGCTGCCTTCCGGCAGGCTGGGACTGAAGTCCGGTCCATGCCTGCCATTGCGCGTCGCCTCGATCCAGTCGGCCGGCACGACGCCGCCGCCATTGTCGAGGATCAGCTGGCCGAAGCGGCCATAGTCGCGCAGCGTGGCGTTGAAGCCCCCGTCGGCAACTGCATAACCGGCGCTGTCAACGGTGAAGCAGGCACTTTCATCCGCGCCGAGCTTTTGCCAGAGCTCTTCCGAGACCAGCTGCGCCAGGCGCTTGCCGCTCACCCGTTCCATGATGAAGGCAAGCACGTCGGTCTCGATCGAGCGGTATTCGAAGGCAGCGCCGTGCGGTCGGCTCTTTTCCTTAAGCCCCAGGATCAGCTCGAACATGTGCGACGGCCAGCGGAAGGCCGGATCGCTGTCCGGCGGCACCGGCTTCCAGCCGGTGGCGACATCGACCTGGCCGATGTCCGAATAGGGATCGGTGTATTCCTCGGAAAAGCTCACCCCGCTCGTCATGTCGAGCGCATGCTGCACACTGGCGCCTGCCCAGCCGGTCGCCTCCAGCTCCGGCAGATAGGTCGTCACCGGCAAAGCCGGATCGATCAGCCCGCGTCCGACCAGTATGCCGAACACCGATGCGGTGACCGACTTCGCCATCGACTGCGACAGATGCAGCGTGCGCTCGGTCATGCCGTTGAAGTAGCGCTCATAGGCGACCTTGCCGTCCTTGAGCACGAGGAACCCGTCGGTGTAGGTCTCGTCGAGCAGCCCGGCCAGCGTCGTCGCCTTACCCGTGCTGTCGCTCACCGGCAGCGCATCGAAATCGACCTCGGCCCGGTCCAGCCTGTGGCGATGGCCGTTGCCGCGCCAGACTTCGACGGTCGGCAGAATTTCGCGGATATGCTGGAACGCCCATCGGTTCCATGGCGGCCGGTCCGAGTCGAGCTTCGGCGGAACCATCTGCGGCGGCGAACCCTGCATGATCGGCGGCGCCGGTTCGCTGTTGCGGTAAGATTTCATCCAACCCCCTTGCGCAAGGAAGGGAGGCCGAAGCCTCCCTTCAGTCTGATCCTAGAGCAAGGCTACTTGCGCAAATTGGTCCAGATCTTGTTGTAGATCTCGACCACTTCCGGTGGGCAAGGCGGTACGAATTCCGCCGCCGGTGCATCGGCCGGCGGATTGATTTCCGGCGCGCTGGCGAAATCGGGCGGCAGGAACTTGTGACTGCCGGCAATGCCGTTGTCGTAGCCGGCGAATTCCGAAATCAGCGCCGCGTTTTCCGGAGCCATGACGAAATCCTGGAACAGCTTGGCGTTTTCGAGATTCTTGGCGCCCTTCAACACGGCGACATTGTCCATCCAGCCTTCGATGCCTTCCTTGGGATAGGCATATTTGATCGCCGGGATTTTCTGGCGCGCACGATAGGTTGCGCCATTCCAAGCCTCGGTAACGATCACGTCGCCGGAGGTGATCTTGGTGATGGTGTCGTAGCTGAAGGTCTTCCATGACGGCTTGGCGGCCATCAGTATGTCGTTGACCTTCTTCAGATTGGCCTTGTCGGCGCCGCAGCGCGGCACGCCGGCATAGCGCTCGGCCGCATGCATCACAGTGTTGACATCGTCGAGCATGTTGATCTGGCCCTTCAACTCGTCTGGCGGATCGAACAGGATCGCCAGCGTGTCGATGTCGCCCTTGTATTTGTCGGTGTTGACTTCGAACGCAGTGGTGCCGAATTGCCACGGGACGGTGTAGTGACGGCCATTGTCCCAGTAGATGTCGACGAAGCGCGGGTCGAGGTTCTTGCCGTTCGGCATCGCATTGGGCTCGGTCTTTTCGAGCAGGCCCTCATCGATCATGATCTTCACGGTGTAGTCGGAAGGGACGACGATGTCATAGCCGGAATTGCCGGCGCGTACCTTCGACAGCATCGTCTCATTCGAATCGTAGTCGTCCAGCGTCACTTTGACGTTGTACTGTTTTTCGAATTTTTCGATCAGCTTCGGGTTGGTGTAGTCACCCCAATTGTAGATGTGCAGCTCACCGTCGGCGAGCGCAGGCACCGCCCATAAAAGCGCCGCCGTCGACACGGCAGCCATCATTTTCCTAGACATCACACTCTCCTTTGCCTTCGCATTGATTCACTGGCCTATAATTTACTTGGCGCGTCGGCGCGCGATCAGGAACGAGATTGAGACGAACAGGATCGAAACCAGCAGCAGGATGGTGGAGATGGCATTTATCTCCGGCGTCATTGGCCGCCTGATCTGGTTCCAGATGTAGAGGGGCAGCGTCGTCTGCCCGGGGCCGGCGACCAGCTGCGTGATGGTGAAATCGTCGAAGGAGACGATAAAGGCGAGCGCCCCACCTGACAGGATGCCGGGAACCAGCAATGGCAGCGTTATGCGCCTGAAAGCATGCCACGGCGTGGCATAGAGGTCGGCCGCCGCAGCTTCGAGCGTCAGGTCCATGTCCTCGAGCCGCGCCCGGATCGGCATATAGGCGAATGGAATGCAAAAAACGGTGTGGGCGAGGATCAGATTTCCGATGCCGAAATTGAGCCCGAAAGTGCCCGCGATCAGCGCAAAGAAAGAGAGCGTCGCCACCGCTGTGATGATTTCCGGAACCATCAGCGGCAGGTTGATGACCATGAAGGCGGCCGACAGCCCGCGCCACGGCTTCACCCGGGTCATGCCGATTGCCGCCAGCGTCGCGGCGATCGTCGAAACGATCGTGGCGGTGACAGAGATGATCAGCGTGTTCTTGGCGGCGTTGTGGAATTCCTGGTTGAACAGCGCACTGCCATACCAGCCGAACCCGATGCCCTCCCAACGCGTCACCAGAGACCCTGTATTCAGCGAAAAGATCATCAGGATCAGGATCGGCGCGTAGAGCACGCAGAGGCAGATGATGGCGATCGAGCGGAACCCCGGCTGGTCCTTGATATCGGCACTGCGGGGGTCAGCCATGCGCCATCTTCCCCGACGTGTTGCGGACATAGAAGTAGAGCGCCACCAGCACCGCGGCCATCAGGATCAGCGCCTGCGCGCAACCGAGCGGCCAATTGCGCCCGGAACCGAACTGCTGGGCGATGAGATCGCCGATCATCAGATGGATGCCGCCGCCCAGGATCAGCGGCGTCACATAAGCGCCGAGGGCCGGAATGAAGACCAGCAGGCAGCCGGCGATGATGCCGGGCCGCGACAGCGGGATGATCACGCGCCACAGCACCTGCCGACGTGTCGCGTAGAGGTCGTAGGCGGCCTCGACCAGCCGGAAATCCAGCTTCTCCAGGCTGGAATAGAGCGGCAGCACCATGAACGGCAGGAACGAATAGAGCAGGCCGAGCTGGATGGCGAAGTTGGTGTAGAGCATGGTGATCGGCTTCTCGATCACCCCCAGTGCCATCAGCGCGTTGTTGATGAGGCCTTCGTCGCGGATGATGAACATGATGGCGAGCGTGCGCACCAGAAGGTTCGACCAGAATGGGATGGTCATCAGCAGCACCCACCAGTTGCGCTGCGCCGGCGGTCGCGTCGCCATGAAATAGGCGGTCGGAAAGCCGAGCAGCAGGCAGATGATCGTCGTCACCACGGCAAACAGAAACGAGCGCAAATAGATGATCAGGAAATCCGGCGTGAACTGCAGCGTGTCGTCGAAAATATCGCGCTGGAACAGGAAGTTCAGATAGGCGTCTGTCGAGAACTTCCACTGCACCCCGCCATAGGGTGCTGCGGCGAGAAATGAATAGATGAGGATGATGAGAAGCGGCAGCACGCCGAAGATGCCGATGATTACCAAAGCCGGTAGCGAAAGCAGGCGGTGGCGCCTTGCAGTGGCTTTCTCCGCCTCCGCTTCGAATACCGCCGCCTTGGAAAACGTGACTGCCATCAATCCCTCAAAATGCGCGCGCCATCGTCCTCGAACACGACACCGACCTTGGCGCCCGGCTCGAATGAGACGGCGCCCGAGCGGCTGTTCTGGTGGCGCACGATGAAATCGTCGCCGCCGTCGAGCTTCACGTGATAGTGGGTGTCGGTGCCGAAATAGACGACATTTGCCAGGGTTCCCGAGACCATGCCCTTGGCGGCATCGGCGACGAGATCGGCGTGTTCCGGCCGCACCACAACAGTCACCGCGCCGGAAGGGTCGAAGTTTTCCGGAAATCCCGCCGCCACCGTCGCTTCGGAGGCGATCTTCACCATCGCGATACCGGATTTCTTCGACACGACAGTGCCCTTGAGGAAATTGGTTTCGCCGATGAAGTCGGCGACGAAGCGCTCGGCCGGCTTGTCATAGATGTCCCAGGGCGTGCCGACCTGCAGGATCTTGCCGGCCGACATCACCGCGATGCGGTCCGACATGGTCAGCGCTTCTTCCTGGTCATGGGTGACGAAGATGAAGGTGATGCCGGTCTGGTGCTGCAGCCGTTTCAGTTCGATCTGCATTTCCTTGCGCAGCTTGTAGTCGAGTGCCGACAACGGCTCGTCGAGCAACAGCACTTTTGGCTGCGGTGCCAGCGCGCGCGCCAGTGCCACGCGCTGCTGCTGGCCGCCGGAGATCTGGCTGGTGTGGCGGGCACTCAGCGCCTCCATCTTGACCAGCTTCAGCATCTCGGCGACGCGCGCCTTGATTTCGGTCTTCGGCTTGCCCAGCATCTCCAGGCCGAAGCCGATATTCTCGGCCACGGTCATGTGCGGGAACAGCGCGTAGGACTGGAACACGGTGTTGACTGGCCGCTTGAACGGCGGTAGCGGCGCGATGTCGTGCCCGTGCAGCAGGATTTCGCCTTCGCTGGGAAAATCGAAGCCGGCGATCAGCCGCAGCAGCGTCGTCTTTCCGCAGCCCGACGGCCCCAGCAGCGTGAAGAACTCGTTCTCGCGGATCGACACCGAAACCGTGTCGAGAGCGGCGACTTGGGCGTCCCCGGTACCGAACACCTTGCGGACGCCGCGGACCTCGATTGCACTCTTACCCGGTTGATCCGGCACGCATTACCCCATTTTCATGTCCGCTCTTGATGGCGGATCCAGTTCCCATTCGATTGTCAGCATATGCCGGTCGGCTTGGCAACCATGCATCTGGACCTCGGTTCAGAATGCAAGCTCCGTGCCATCGTCAGCGTCATCATCAACCCTGGTAAGTGATCTTGCCGCCGCAGATGGTGCTGACCGGATGCACCTTGTGTAGCAAACCCGGTTCAGTTGCCTCGATATCGGCCGACAGCACCACCAGATCGGCCAGATAGCCTGGTTTCAGCCGGCCTTTGCGGTGTTCCATGAATTCGGCATAGGCACCTTCGACCGTATAACCGGCAAGCGCCTCGATCAGCGAGAAGCTCTGGTCTGGATCGCCCTCTGCCCAAGGCTTGCGCAGCACCGCCGCCTGAATGCCCAGGATCGGGTCGACCCGCGACACCGGCCAGTCGGAAGCGAAGACGACATGCGCGCCCGCCTGTTTCAGTGTCCGCCAGGCATAGCTCAGCGGCCATCTTTCGCGGCCGATGCGCGAAAGCGTCGGCTCCAGCGGGAAGTCCATGGCGCCGGGCGGGTGCGGCGGCTGCATCGAGGCGATGACGCCGAGTTCGGCGAAGCGCGGCACGTCGGCGGCAGTGGTGACCTCGATGTGCTCGACCCGGTGCCGGCTGTCGCGCCTGCCGTTCTTCCGCTGCGCCGCCTCGTAACCGTCGAGAACCGCGCGCACCGCGCCGTCGCCGATCGAATGCACGGCGATCTGCAGGCCGCGCCGGTCGGCCTCCAGCGCCACCTCGGCGAAATGCTCGGGCGTAAACAGCGGCTCACCGCGCCAGCCCGGCCGGTCGGCATAGTCGTCGACCATGACCGCGGTCCAGCCTTCCAGCACGCCGTCGTAAAACATCTTGACCATGCCGGACGACAGCCATTCCGATTGGTAGGAGTTGGCCATGCTCGATGCCTTTTCCAGCACGTCGAGCGTCATGAAATTCTTGAAATGAAAAGGTATCTTGGTGCGGCAGAGCAGCCGCCCTTCCTGTTCCAGCCCGGCTAGCAGCTGGAGCTGGTAAAAATTGCCGTCCATGTTCTGGATCGAGGTGATGCCGTGGCGGGCGCACCATTCCAACCCGCGATGCATCAGGTCGCGATCGGCAGCGACTTCGGCGGCGGAAGGGCACGGCTCGGGCTCGCCGCCTGTCGCAAGGCCGAGCCGCACGCGGTTCTGCCCGGAAAGCTCGAGGATCGGCCCGAACGCCTCGCCCTCGCGCAATTCGCCCGCCGCCAGGCCATCCGCTCCCATGACGATCTCGTTGCCGGGACCGAGTTGCTTGCCGTGCAGGATGCCAGCCAGTTCCAGCGCCTTTGTGTTGGCCCACATCGTGTGGTGATCGGAAGCCGACATCGCGAACGGCCGGTCGGCGATGATGCGATCGAGATGATGGCGGGTGACCGGCTCTTCCTTGGAAAGGATAGTGTAGTCGACGCCGGCCCCCAGCAGCAATTTGGCGTTCGGCCGTGCCGCCGCGTAGGCGCGGATCGCGTCGCTCAGCGCATCGAAGCCATGCACGCCCTGAAGGTGCAGATTGTCGAGTTCGGCCGCGCCGCCGAAAAGATGCATATGCGCTTCGATAAAGCCCGGAACCACCGACCCGCCTTGCGCATCGATGACCTTCGTGGCCGGCCCTTTCAGCGCCTCGATCGTCCGGCGGTCGCCAACCGCCAGGATGTTGCCGTCCTTTATCGCCACCGCTTCGGCCGTCGGATTGCCTTCATCCATGGTCAGCACGCGGGCATTGGTGACGATCAGGTCGGCATTTGAACTCATGATTTCCCACGGTTTGGTTGCGCTGCCGGCAGGCTAGACGACCGGCTGCCGTGCCAGCAAGCCATGGCTGGTTGGCCCAGCGCCTTGTGAAGGGCCATGCAGGACGGTTAGGGTCGCCGCGTCTCACCACGGAAAGATTTCATGAAGACTGTTTTTTCGCCTCTCCATGCCGGCCATTCCGGCAATGTCGAACTGATCGCCGGCGCCATCGTGCCGGCTTTTGAAAAGCCCTCGCGCGCCGAGTTCATCAGGGCGCGGGTGGAGAGCGAAAAGCTCGGTCCGATCCTGTCACCGGAAAGTCACGACCTCGCCGCCGCCAAGAAGGTTCATGCCAGCGACTACATCGATTTCCTGCCGACCGTGTGGCCGCTCTGGGAAGCGTCGGGCCGCACCGGTTCGGCCATTCCCTTCACCTGGCCGACGCGCGGCCTGCGCGGCGACGTGCGCCCGAAAGGCATCGATGCGTTGCTCGGCTTCTACTCCTTCGACGGCGGCGCGACTTTTGTCAAAGGCACATGGGACGCTATCAAGTCGTCCTATGATGTCGCGCTGACAGCCGCCGCGCTGGTCAAGGCCGGTGAGCCTTCCGCCTTCGCGCTGTGCCGCCCGCCGGGGCACCATGCAGGGGCGGCCTTCATGGGCGGCTATTGCTTCATCAACAACGCCGCCGTCGTCGCGCAAAGGTTTCGCGACCATGGCGCCGGGCGCGTTTCGATCCTCGACATCGACTATCACCACGGCAACGGCACCCAGGAGATATTCTATCGCCGCGGCGACGTGCAGGTGCTGAACCTGCATGGCGATCCGATGACCGAATATCCGTTCTTTCTCGGCCATGCCGACGAACGCGGCGAGGGCGACGGCGAAGGCTTCAACGACAATTATCCGATGCCCTTCGGCACCGGCTGGGACGTGTGGAACGCCTCACTCGAGGAGGCCTGCACGAGGCTTTCGGCTTATGCTCCTGACGTCGTCGTGGTTTCACTCGGCGTCGACACTTTCGAGAAGGACCCGATCAGCCAGTTCAAGCTGAAAACGGAAAACTATCCCAGAATCGGCCGCCGCATCGCCAGGCTCGGCCTGCCGACGCTGTTCGTCATGGAAGGCGGCTACGCCGTCGAGGAGATCGGCGTCAACGCCGTCGGCGTGCTGACCGGCTTCGAGGACCGCTAGAAGTGCCGCCGGTGCCTGCAATCATGTAGCGGCGCTCGGCGTGGCAAGCGGTGCGGCCTGCCTGCGCGAGCGGCCAAGATAATAGACCGCCGCCGCCGCGATGACGCCGGCGGCCAGGATGCCTGCCGCCAGCACCGGCCGGTACCAGAACCAGGCGATCGCCATCGTCGTCGTGCCGACCAGGATCGCCAGGAAAAAGGCAATGATGCCGGTGCCCATCCGCGCCACGCTGCCGAGCAAAGGAATAACGTCGAGGACGACGCCAATCGGGCTGAGCAGCAGGGCAAAGCCGATGGCCAACAGCAGCAGGCCGGCGGCGCGCAGCAGCCAGGTGATAAGCGTGTTCTGGCTGACCGCGTCGGCGAACATCTTTTCCGCCGGCACATTGCCGATGTCGACCATCAGCAACTGGTCGCCGGCCTTTGTCTGGTAGGGTTCGAACCCGCCCGCTGCCTGGCGCGCGACGACGCTGACCAGGCCGAGCGGCGCCAACTCGTAGCCAATGCGATAGTCGCCCAGCGCCGGCGACGTGGTGTTGAAGCCGAGATAGATCTTTCCGTCGACGATGTTGACCCGCTTGGTGCCGGTGTAGGCGGCATCGATGGTAGCCGACTGGTCCGGTGACAGTGAAAACTCCTTGTCGCCGCCGATCAGGTCCAGCACCGGCCGGTCGAGCGTGAAGGCACCGAGCTTGCCGTCCGGGATCTGGAACCTCGTGCTGTGGATCTCCATCGGCGGATTCTCATGGCCGTCCGGCTTCTTGAACTCCGACGAGTTGATCTGGCTGTCGTCCCACACTTTCGAATAGCTGTAGGTCGTCACCGTCTCCTCGCCGCCACCAAGCTTCTTCGTCGTCTCGGATTTCTGTTCTTCTTTCCACTGGTACATCTCGGCGCTGCGCGACAGCCGCAATCCTTGCGCCGAAATGCCAAAGTCCGGATCGGCAAGGCCGCTGCTCGCCGTCACCGCCCCGGTGACATGGACAAGCTTACCGTCATTGCCAGCATCGATGCTATCGGCGCCAACCGAGATCACCGCGCCCGACCCCTCGGCCAGCGAACGCGCCGTCTGCACGGCGCGACCCTCGTTCCAGAACAGGCCGATCACCATCAGCACGATCAAGAGCAAGCCGAAAACGATCCCGCCGACCGCGCGCTTGATCCGCCCGAACCACGAGACGGACGTTATTTCCTGAATTGAATCGCCCATTGTTTCCCCCAATTCCCCAAAGCCAGTTTCACGAATCCGCGCTCTGTCGCGCAGTGGCATGCAACCGGCGTTACCCCAAACCGAGACAGACGCCCCATCCGTCCCGACAGCAGGAGCCTATCGCAATCGACGAACTGCCGATACGGCACACTTGCAGTTGGATCCGACCGCCGCAAAGCACACGGGCGCTTCGAAAATGTACCGTCGGAGCGCCTCGACCGATGGAATTCGTTTCAGTCAAATCGCGTTTGATGTCGGATTCGTCTACGGTTAGATTGTAGCCGAATCAGCCGTTCCTCGGGGGGCGCGGCGACCACCAAAACCTCATGTTCCGGAACCATTCCGGAGCCGGATTCGCGCTCCCTGCAACAGGTGCGATTTTGTGCGCGGCGTCGCGTGGTGGTGTCCCTGGTGAAGTGATGCGTATTCGGCAGCTGGCGATGCCAGCATCTGGATCAAATCTCGCAACTCGATCTGTTGAGTTTCCTGACCTGACAACGCCGACGGAGCGGTAGAGCAGCAACGATGTATCAATTCCCCCGAGCCGAAATGCAGACCGCTGCCGGGGCCAGGCATCGGCAGCTTCTTAGCCGTTCGATCCACATGCTGTTGGCGGCGATGGCGGCTGGCCGCGATTCGCTGGAAGCGGCCGAGGCCCTGCATTTCACCAGTCGCGTCTGGACCGCCTTCGTCGAAGATCTCCGCTCTGGCGACAGCGCCCTGCCCACGGAGCTGCGCGCCAATCTCATCTCGATCGGTTTGTGGCTGCTGCGCGAAACCGAAGACATCCGCCAGGGCCGCACCGACAATTTCGAAGGCTTGATCGAAGTGGCGGCGATCGTCAGGGACGGCATGCAGTGAGCCCGCTATGGCGCGCGCGGACGGGCTCCGCGCTCGCTATCTTGTTGTTGGACCATGACTTTCTCGAGAATGCGTTCGCCCTTTGCGCTGTGATGTTCTATTTTTTGAATCCATGGCTTGAGGGGCCGATTCATCGCAAGAACAAACGCATTTGAGCCCGGGAAAGCATCGATGAACGACGACACACCGGAAAGCGAAAGCGCCTCGGCGCTGGCGCCGTTCCGGCACGGCATCTTCCGGGCGGTGTGGTCCGCCAGCCTCGTCTCCAATTTCGGCGGCCTCATCCAGGGCGTCGGTGCCGCCTGGATGATGACTACGATCGCTACCTCGTCCTACCAGGTCGCATTGGTCCAGGCCTCGACCACTTTGCCGATCATGCTCTTCGCGCTGCTGGCCGGCGCCATCGCCGACAGTTTCAACCGGCGCAAAATCATGCTGATCGCGCAGATCTTCATGCTCGCCGTCTCGGCTCTTCTCACCGTCTTCACCTATCTCGACCTGATGACGCCGTGGACGCTGCTCGCCTTCACCTTCCTGATCGACAGTGGCACCGCGCTCAACAGCCCGTCCTGGCAGGCTTCGGTCGGCGACATGGTGCCTCGTCCCAAGGTGCCGGCGGCGATCGCGCTCAACTCGATGGGCTTCAACCTGACGCGCAGCGTCGGCCCGGCGATCGGCGGCATCATCGTTGCCGCCGCAGGCGCCGCCGCGGCCTTTGCCGTCAACACGCTGAGCTATGTCGGCCTCATCGTCGTGCTGGCCCGCTGGAGGCCGGAACTGCCGGCATCGACCTTGCCGCGCGAGACGCTGGGCGCCGCAATGGGCGCTGGCCTGCGCTACGTCGCGATGTCGCCCAATATCGGCAAGGTGCTGGTCAGGAGCTCGGCCTTCGGCTTCAGCGCCGGCGCGGTCCTGGCACTGCTTCCCCTGGTCGCGCGCGACGTCGTCAAGGGCGACGCCTTGAGCTACGGCATCATGCTCGGCGCCTTCGGCATCGGCGCCGTCGGCGGCGCGCTGACCAGCGTCAGGCTGCGGCAGCTGCTGTCCAGCGAAACCATGGTGCGCATGGCATTCGCCGGTTTCGCGCTCTGCGCCTTCAATGCCGCCGTCAGCGAGAATGCCTGGCAGACGTCACTCGGCTTGCTGGTCGGCGGCGCCTGCTGGGTGACAGCGCTTTCGCACTTCAATGTCACCGTGCAGATGTCGACGCCGCGCTGGGTGGTCGGCCGCGTGCTTTCGGTCTACCAGACCGCAACCTTCGGCGGTATCGCGCTCGGCAGCTGGGTCTGGGGCGTGGTTGCCGACGCCCATGGCGCCGAAGTCGCCCTGATGGCGGCCAGCGTCGCGATGCTGGCGGGAGGCGCCATCGGCCTGCTGCTGCCGCTGCCGCAGCAGGCCGTGCTCAACCTCGATCCGCTTAACCGCTTCCAGGAGCCGCATCTGGCGCTTGATCTCAAGCCGCGCAGTGGTCCCATCGCCATCATGATCGAATACGTGATCCGCAACGAGGACGTGCCGGAATTCCTCGCCACCATGGCCGAACGGGGCCGCATCCGCCGGCGTGACGGCGCCCGCAACTGGACATTGGCGCGCGATCTCGAAAATCCCTCGATATGGATCGAGCACTACCACACGCCAACCTGGGTCGAATATATCCGCCACAACAGGCGCGCCACCTACGCCGACGCGGTCATCGGCGAGCGTATAAGGGCCCTGCACAGCGGCAACGAGCCACCCCGCGTCCGCCGCATGATCGAGCGGCCGACGACAGCCGGCACGGCGCTGGTGATGCCGAAGGGACCGATCGAGCATTAGTGGCTGGCGGCGCGTCCAGTTGGACGAGCAAATGAAAATTGCGGCGCCTGGCCCAATCCGCGAATGTACGAATGGGATGGCCATTGTGGAGAGACGGTTTATATCAGTTGATGTGATTATGACCACTAAGGGGAGACGATGCGTTACATACGTCCGCTTTCAATTGAAGACGCCGCCGGCCTGTTGGCCGGCTCAGCCGGCACGGCCGCCCTCCTTGCCGGAGGCAGCGACCTCTTGGTGAGAATGAAAGGCGGCTTTATCGAACCCGACTTGATCGTCGACATCAAGGCGATCGATGGGCTTGGCGAGATCAGGGAAACAGCCGAGGGCTTCAGCATCGGCGCGGCGGTCCCGTGCGCCATGCTGGGCGAGAGCAAGGCCCTGAAGAAGGCATGGCCCGGCGTCGTCGAAGCGGCCAAGCTGATCGGCTCGAAGCAGGTGCAGGGACGCTGCACCATCGTCGGCAATCTGTGCAACGCCTCGCCGGCCGCCGACAGCGTGCCGGCGCTGGTAGCCGCTGGCGCCAAGGCGGTGGTCGTCGGCCCGGGAGCCAGGCGCACGATTGCCGTGGAAGCGGTACCGACTGGGCCGGGCAAGACGTCGCTGACCAAGGGCGAGATCATCGAGGCAATCCTGCTCGACAAACGTCTGCCGCGTTCGGGCGATGCCTATCTGCGTTTCATTCCGCGCACGGAGATGGACATCGCCGTGGTAAGCGTCGGCGTGAACCTGATGCTCGATGAGCAAGGTCGCGTCAAATTCGCCCGCCTGGCGCTGGGCGCCGTGGCGCCGACGGTGATTCTGGTCGAGGAGGCCGCCGAGGTTCTCATCGGCTCCAAGCTGGACGAAGCCACGCTGGAGAGGCTCGCCAAGGTCTGCTCGGGGGCCTGTCGTCCGATCGACGACAAGCGAGGCACTATCGAATTCAGACGGAAAGTTGCGGGTGTGCTGGCCAAGCGGGCCGCCACGACCGCCTATGCACGTGCAGGAGGCAAATGATGGCTGGTGTGGCAGTATCAACGACAATCAATGGCGACAATGTCGAGTACCTTTGCCAGCCGGACGAGACGCTGCTCGATGTCCTGCGCGATCGCCTGGGGCTGACGGGCGCCAAGGAAGGCTGCGGCACCGGCGACTGCGGCGCCTGCAGCATCATCCTCGACGACCGGCTGGTGTGCTCGTGCCTGGTGCTCGGCGCGGAGGCTGAAGGGCGGCGCATCGAAACCATCGAGGGCATGGCGCATGGCGACAAGCTGCATCCGCTGCAGCAGAAATTCCTGGAACACGCCGCGCTTCAATGCGGCATCTGCACGCCGGGCTTCCTCATGGCGGCCAAGGACCTGTTGGCCAAGAACCCCGATCCGACCGAGGAGGAGATCCGCTTCGGCCTCGCCGGGAACCTCTGCCGCTGCACCGGCTATGACAAGATCGTGCGTGCCGTTCAGGACGCCGCGAGCGTGATGAAGGGAGCATGACGATGAATTTCGATCCACGTTACTCCGGACGCAATTTCACCTCTGTCGGCACGCGCCCCATCCGTCCCGACGGCGTCGACAAGGTGACGGGCCGCGCACGCTATGGCGCCGACTTCAACATGGCCGGGCAACTAGTCGGGCGCGTTCTCAGAAGCCCCCATGCGCATGCCACGATCAGGAAGATCGACACGTCGAAGGCGGAGAAGCTCGCCGGCGTCAAGGCGGTGATCACCGCGGCCGACCTGCCCGACCTCACCGACGGCGATGCCGCCATGTACGACATCCTCGACAACTGCATGGCGCGCAAGAAAGCGCTCTACGACGGCCATGCTGTGGCCGCGGTCGCTGCGGTCGATGCCCGCACGGCGAGGCAGGCACTGAAGCTGATCGAGGTCGACTACGAGGTGCTGCCGCATGTCACCGACGTCGACGAGGCGATGAAGCACTCCTCACCCGTGCTCAACGACGCCATCTTCACCGAGGGCCTTGAGCAAAAGCCCGTCAAGCCTTCCAACGTCACCAAGCGCACCCAGTACGGCCATGGCGACATCCATGAAGGTTTCGGCCAGGCCGATTTCGTCGTCGAACGCTCCTTCAAGACCGAGCAGACGCACCAGGGTTATATCGAGCCGCATGCCTGCGTCGCCAATTTCAGCTCCGACGGCACCGCCGATCTTTGGGTCTGCACGCAAGGGCATTTCGTCTATCGCCAGCACTGCGCCCAGCTGCTTGGCATGGAGGCCTCGAAGCTGCGCGTCACCTCGTCGGAGATCGGCGGTGGTTTCGGCGGCAAGACCCATGTCTGGGCCGAGCCGGTGGCGCTGGCGCTGTCGCGCAAAGCCGGCCGGCCGGTCAAGCTGGTCATGACGCGCGACGAGGTGTTCCGCGCCTCCGGCCCGACTAGCGCCACCTCGATCGACGTCAGGATCGGCGCCCGTAAGGACGGCACGATCACGGCGGCCGAGGCCACGCTGCGCTATTCCTGCGGCCCCTATGCCGGCATGTGGGCTGAGATCGGCGCCATGACCGCCTTTGCCTGCTACAAGCTCGAGAACGTCAGGACGGTCGGCTACGAAGTGCTGGTCAACCGGCCCAAGACGGCGGCCTATCGCGCGCCGTCGGCACCGATGGCGGCGTTTGCGGTGGAAAGCGCGGTCGACGAGCTGGCCAAGGAGATCGGCATGGACCCGGTCGAGTTCCGGATCAGGAACGCGGCGCAGGAAGGCACCAGATCGTCCTACGGCCCGGTATACGGCCCGATCGGCATCGGCCCAACGCTGGAGGCGGCGAAGAGCCATCCGCACATGAAGGCGCCGCTCGGCAAGAACCAGGGCCGCGGCATGGCCTGCGGCTTCTGGTTCAACTTCGGTGGCCAGACCTGCACCGACCTCAACATCGGCATGGACGGTTCGGTCTCGCTTGCCGTCGGAACCGTTGACGTGGGTGGCTCGCGCGCCTCGCTTTCGCTGGTGGCGGCAGAGGAGCTCGGTATCCCCTATGAGCAGGTCAAGGCGGTGGTCGCCGATACCTCCAGCCTCGGCTACAACGATATGACGGACGGCAGCCGCGGCACCTTCTCGTCTTCGATGGCGACGATCTCCGCCGCTCGCAACGCCATCAAGATCCTGCGGGATCGCGCCGCGCAGACGTGGGACATCCCGGTCGACGACGTGGTCTGGGAAAAGGGCCACGCGATCGCTAGGGGCGAGAAGTACGGCAACCTTGCTGCGCTGTCGCTGAAGGAGATCGCGGCCGCTTCCGGAAAGACGGGCGGACCGATCGCCGGCCACAGCGAGCTCGTCGCCGACGGCGCCGGCGTCTCCTTCGCCACCCATATCTGCGATATCGAGGTGGATCCGGAGACCGGCTTCACCAGGGTGCTGCGCTACACCGTCGTTCAGGACGCCGGCAAGGCGGTGCATCCGACCTACGTCGAGGGGCAGTACCAGGGGGGTGCCGCGCAAGGCATCGGCTGGGCGCTCAACGAAGAGTACATCTACGGCAAGGACGGGCGGCTGCAGAACCCTGGCTTCCTGGACTACCGCATCCCGGTCTGCTCGGACCTGCCGATGATCGACACACAGATCCTCGAGATCCCCAACCCTAACCATCCCTACGGGGTGCGCGGCGTCGGCGAGACCTCGATCGTGCCGCCGCTGGCGGCGATCGCCAATGCAGTCTCGAACGCGGTCGGCGTGCGCATGGCGCATATACCGATGTCGCCGCCGCGCATCCTGGCGGCGATCGAGGCGGAACGGGAAGGCTGATGGTTGAAGTAACGCTCTGGGGATCGCTCGGCGCGATCGCCGGAGGCAAGAACAAGGTCAAGATCGAGGCGAAGGATATTCGGGAGCTGTTCAGGAAGCTGGCTGAGCAGTATCCCGGCCTCGAGCCCTACATCGATCGCGGCATCGCCGTCGCTATCGACGGTACGATCTATCGCGACACCTGGTCGAAGGAGCTGCCGGAAGGGGCGGAGATATTCCTGCTGCCGCGTCTTGCCGGGGGATAACTGGACAACCGTGTCCCTACCATCGACGACCAAGACTTGGCCTAGGCTCGAGAAAAACCTTGGCTATCCACGAGAATTCTTGGCCAGTTCAGCCGGCGAGTTTGGCTCCTTTTCGATGACTGCTTCTGTGTCAATCACAGACATAGAGGCGAGCGAGCTACACGTCTGCTTTGAGGCGAAAGCAGCCGCCCGCAGCGTAGAAGTCAAATGGCTTGGATCAGAACCTACCATTTACCAATGTCAGCTTCATGATTCATAGGCACAGTCTTGGGAGTCAGATGCGATGGCGGAGCGCCTCAATGATCACCGCCATCGCAGGCGAGAGCTGTCGCCTGCTCGGGTAGTAGAGGTGATAGCCCGCAAATGGCGGACTCCAGTCGTCAAGCACGAGCCTAAGGCATCCCTTGGCGATGTGGTGGCTGACGAGGTTTTCCGGGACATAGGCGATCCCGAAACCGCTTATCGCAGCCTCGATCATGGGAATGGACGAATTGAAGGTGAGCTGGCCTTCCACGCGCACACGAAGGTCGCGGCCATCCCTGGCGAATTCCCAGGCATATAATCCGCCGAACGTCGCCTGCCGCATATTAATGCAGTCATGATCGACCAGATCCTGCGGTGCGGTCGGAACCGGATGGCGGGAAAAGTACTCCGGCGAAGCCACGGCCACGAGCCTCCAATCCGGCCCGATGCGCACTGCGATCATATCCCTGTCGATGCTCTCACCAAGCCGCACGCCTGCGTCGAAGCGCTCCTCCACAATGTTCTTCATGCCGTTGTCGCTGTAGAGTTCGACGCACACGTCAGGATAGTCGCTGAGCAAGGGCTGCAGCTTCGGCCAGACGGTCGTCTGGAGCGCATGGTCGGAAAGCGTGATACGGACCGTTCCGGAGGGCTTGTCGCGAAAGGCCACCAGGCTTGCGAGGTCCGCTTCGATTTCCTCGAAGCGGGGAACAAGAGATTGGAAAAGTCGCTCGCCGGCCTCGGTCGGTGCGACGCTCCGCGTCGTACGTGTCAGCAGGCGGACGCCGAGACGAGCTTCAAGCTCCTTGATTGTCGAACTCAGGGTCGACTGCGAGGTTCCGAGCTTGGCCGCCGCCTTGGTGAAGCTCCGTTCCCGCGCGACCGCCACGAACCATAGCAGATCCTTCATGCCATCGCGCTGCATAGGGTACCTCCCGTCGGATATTTATATCATGAGCAGATAAGTCCATGCGAATTACTTAGTCTAATAGAATGGGTTCCTCTGCAATATCTTCTGGCATCGCGACGGCGTTGGCGGCTGATCCGCCCGGTCGCCCTGCAAGGATGCTAATTATGGAAACGACGTACGACACAAGGCTTGTCGGTGACCGCGCCGCATGGGGCGCGGTTTTGGCGATGGCGCTGTGTGTTTTCGTGCTCATCGCGTCGGAATTCATGCCGGTCAGCCTGCTGTCGCCGCTAGCGGCCGATCTCGGCATCACCGAGGGCCGCGCGGGACAGGCGATCTCGATTTCGGGCGTTTTCGCCGTCGTGACCAGCCTGCTGGTCGCCGGCCTCACGCGCCATATCGACCGCCGACTGGTCGTGACCGGCTTCACCCTCCTCCTCATCGTGTCCGGTTTGGCTGTCACCTTCGCGCCGAACTACGCGTTCCTCATGGTCGGCCGGGCGCTGCTCGGCATCGCGATCGGCGGGTTCTGGTCGATGTCGACCGCGATCGTCATGCGCTTCGTGCCGCAAGACATGGTTCCGAAGGGTCTCGCCATGCTGAACGCCGGCAATGCCATTGCGGCCACCATCGCCGCGCCGCTGGGCAGTTTTCTTGGCGCCTATGTCGGCTGGCGCGGCGCTTTCTTCCTCGTCGTGCCGTTTGGGCTTCTGGCGCTGGCCTGGCAGTGGACAAGCCTGCCGGCGCTGCCCCCGCGCCGGGGGAAGCGTTCAGGCAATCCACTGGCGCTCCTCGGCCGTCTTCCCGTCGCCATCGGCATGGCGTCGATCATGATGCTGTTCATGGGCCAGTTCGCGCTCTTCACCTATCTGCGGCCCTTCCTCGAGGGCGTCACCCGGCTCGACATCGCTGCTCTCTCGGCGATCCTGCTGGCGATGGGGCTGGCGGGGGTGCTCGGCACATGGTGCGTCGGCCGGCTTTTGTCCACGCGTCTGTTCAGCATCCTCATCGTCATCCCGCTGGTCATGGCGGCCTTGGCCGCTGCGCTCATCGCCCTTGGTGCCCTCCCCGTTCCCACAGCGCTGCTGCTCGTTGCCTGGGGCTTCTTCGGCACGGCCGCGCCCGTTGGCTGGGGCACGTGGCTCAGCCGGACGTTGCCGAACGACTTAGAGGCCGGCGGCGGGCTGCAGGTGGCAGTCATCCAGCTCGCCATCACCGGCGGCGCCGCGATCGGCGGCACGCTCTTCGATACGGTCGGCTGGTGGGGAGCGTTCACTCTAGGTGCAGTGCTGCTCTGCGGATCGGCGCTCGCCGCCCTTGCCGCATCGCATATGGCCCGGAGATCTTTGCCATGATCATCGAGCGTGCGCCGCTTAACCGCCGGACATTGCTCGGCGCCGCGCTCGCGGTGGCGGCCCTGCCTCGAGCAGCCGCCAGCCAAGAAGGCGAAGCCCCAGTCAGCCATGAGTCAACCAACATGAAGATCAGGATGATTTTCAACGGCCGCATCATGACCGCCACGCTCTACGACAATCCGTCGGCGCGCGATTTCTTTTCCATGCTGCCGCTCGATCTCAAGATCGAGGACTACGCGCATAACGAGAAGATCGCCTATCTGCCGCGCAAGCTGACAGAGAAGGGAAGTGGTCCGTTCGCCAACGAGCAGCCCTACGACCTCTGCTATTTCACGTCCTGGGGTAACCTGGCCATGTTCTACGCCGACTATCGCCATCCCGGGCTGATCAGGCTCGGCCGCTTCGACGAGGGCGAGCAGGCCCTGCACATTCGCGGCGAGTTCCCGCTTCGCATCGAACGCACTTGAGGACACAAAGGAGATCACCATGGACATTCTTCGCGCTGGCACGAGGCCTTCCGGCAAGGGACCACCTGACTGGTTCACCGGAACGGTGCGGATCGATCCGCTCTTCAATCCCTTCGATGCCGGGCGGGTTCAAGGCGCACAGGTGACCTTCGAGCCCGGCGCCCGCACCGCTTGGCACACGCATCCGCTCGGCCAGACGCTGATCGTCGTCTCGGGCCTGGGCCGCGTGCAGCGCGAGGCTGGCCCGGTCGAGGAAATCCGTGCCGGCGACGTCGTCTGGTTCGCGCCCGGCGAAAAGCACTGGCACGGCGCGTCGGCTCAGATTGCCATGACCCACATTGCTCTCCAGGAGGTCAAGGACGGCAAGGTCGTGGACTGGCTGGAACATGTCAGCGACGCCGACTACCGCGCTTGATCTTCTCCACTCGAAAGGAACCAAAATGCTCGCAACCGTTCTTCACAAACCGGGCGACATCCGCTGCGAGGAGATCGCTGATCCGAAAATCATGCGGCCGACGGACGCCATCATCAAGCTCTCGGCAAGCTGCATCTGCGGCTCGGATCTGTGGCCCTATCGCGGGCTGCAGCGGGTCGACGGCCCGATGCATATGGGCCACGAATATTGTGGCATCGTCGTCGAGGTCGGCGCAGAGGTGCGCACGGTGCGCCCCGGCCAGTTCGTCGTCGGCTCGTTCTGCCTCTCCGACAATACCTGCCCGCATTGCCGCTTCGGCTTCCAGTCGTCCTGTGTGCAGCGCGAGTTCATGTCGGGCGCGCAGGCGCCTTACGCCCGCGTGCCGTTGGCGGATGGCACACTGGTCGCCACCGCCGAGGTGCCGCCGGCCGAACTCATCCCTGACCTGCTGGCTGTGTCCGATGTGCTCGGCACCGGCTGGTATGCGGCCGACGCAGCCGAGGTCCGAGAAGGATCGACGGTGGTGGTGGTCGGCGACGGTGCGGTCGGCCTGATGGGCGTGCTTGCGGCCAAGGAGATGGGCGCCGAGCGCATCATCGCCATGAGCCGGCACGCCAGCCGCCAAAAACTCGCCCGCGAGTTCGGCGCGACCGACATCGTCGCCGAGCGCGGCGAGGAAGGTGTGGCCCGGATCAAAGAGCTCACCAAGGACGTCGGCGCGGACTCGGTGCTGGAATGCGTCGGCACGGCGGAATCCTTCGACCAGGCGCTGGCCTGCTCTCGCCCCGGCGGCACCATCGGCTATGTCGGCGTGCCGCACGGCGTGAACTTCGACGGCCAAAAACTGTTCTTCGGCCAGAAGCGCATGCTGGGCGGCCCGGCGCCGGTGCGCCGCTTCCTGCCCGACCTTATGGGCCGTGTGCTGCAAGGTCGGATCAAGCCCGGCAAGGTCTTCGACCTCAAGCTGCCGTTGGCCGAGGTCGCTGAAGGCTACCGCGCCATGGACGAGCGGCGCGCCATCAAGGTCATGCTTTCGGTGTGAGCGAAGATTGGGCGGACGGCCTGTCCGCACCCACAAATCAGAAAAGGAACAACGACATATGACGATGAGATTGAAGATTGCCGCCCTTGCGCTTTCGGTCGCCACGCCGGCTTTCTCGCAAGAGTCGCCGATCATCGGCGCATGGCGCATGAGGTCGCTCGAGGCCGGTGCCGAGGGAAGCCTCAAGCCCGTGCCATATTCCGGCCAGGTCATCTTCACCGAGGCCGGCACCCTGTCGGTGCAGGCGCAGAACCCCGACGCCAAGGCACCGGACACGCCTTACACAGAGAATGGCTACGAAGCCTATTACGGGCCGGTCGCTATCGACGACCAGGACAAGACCTTCGTCATCACGATCGAGTCCTCCCTGGTCCGCAACCTTGTCGGGAAGAGCATGAAACGCAAATTCGAAGTCTCGGACAACAAACTGGTCCTGACGCCGGACAATCCGGCCGAAGGCTGGCGCGTGACCTACGAACGTTACTGATCGGAACAGCCCGACTGTCAAAGTTTTATCGGTGGCCACAATGGCGCGGACTTCAGACCGAAATGGCGCGATAGCGGAACTGGTGCCAATCATGGCGGCTGTCTTCGCCGGCTTCCTCCTGATCGGCTTGGCGCTACCCGTCCTGCCGCTGCATCTTCACCAGCAGCTCGGCTTCGGCCCCTTCGCGGTCGGGCTGGTCACTGGCAGCCAGTTCGTCGCCTCGATGCTGTCGCGCATTGGGGCTGGAAACTATGCCGATGGGCGCGGCGGCAAGAGGGCCGTCGTCGTCGGCCTCATTGCCGCTGCCGTGGCGGGGCTATTTTACCTCGGCTCACTGACATTGCTCGACCGGCCGGTGGCGTCCGCATCGGCGCTGTTCGCCGGCCGGGCGGTACTGGGCGCGTCTGAGAGCTTCATCATCACCGGTGGCGTCGCCTGGGGCCTCTCCCTTGCGGGCGGACAGAACTCCGGAAAGGTCATAGCCTGGGTGGGCACGGCGATGTTCGCAGCACTCGCGCTAGGCGCGCCGATCGGATCTGCGCTTTATGCGGCGAGCGGCTTCACCGCGATCGCACTGGCGACGATCGTCCTGCCACTTGCAACGCTGCTTGCCATCCTGCCGATGCGCGGCGCCAGCGCCGCCGCGAGCAGCGTGCCGCAGTCATGGAGGAGCGTGGCGCAAGCGGTCTGGCTTCCCGGAGTGGGAGCAGCTTTCAGCAGTCTCGGCTATGGTGCGATTCTGGCCTTCGGCGCGCTGCTCTTTGCCGAGCGGGGCTGGCAGCCGGTCTGGCTTCCCTTCACGGCCTATGCCGCGTCGCTGATCGTGGCAAGGCTATGCTTCGGCCACCTGCCTGACAGGTTAGGGGGCGCACGGGTCGCCATGATCTTCGTGGCTGTCGAGGCTGCAGGGCTGATGCTGATCTGGCTTGCGCCCGGGCCCGTTCTAGCCGCCATCGGAGCGGGCCTGACTGGCCTTGGCTACTCGCTGGTCTATCCCGGCCTCGGTGCCGAGGCCGTGAGCCGTCTTCCGCCACGCAGCCGCGGCCTGGCCATGGGACTCTACACCGTCTTCCTCGACGTGGCGCTCGGCTTCGGCAGTCCGGCGCTCGGCTTGGTCGCCGCATCGGCCGGGCTGCAATTCGTCTTCTTCGCCGTCGCGATGGCGACGCTTCCGGCGTTGGGCATCGCTCTGCTGCTGGGTCGCCGTAACGCTCCACTATAGAGCCGGATAGTCTGGGCTCGAGATGTCGCGCAACTACGATCGCTCCCGCTTCGCGGGAAGCTGAGGCATCAGCCGAACCTGCTTTTGGTGGCGATAGAGGCCGATCAGGTCGTCGGATCGATCATGGCCGGGTATGACGGCCATCGAGGGTAGATATCGCGCATCGCTACCCTGCAGTCCCATCGCCAAAAAGGGATCGGCGAGGCCCTCATCCATGAGGCCGAAAGGCGGCTCGCCGGCCTTGGTTGCATAAAGATCAACCTCCAAATTGTCGCTTCCAATTCGACGGTTCTTGGGTTCTACCGAAAGTGCGGATACGAGGTCGAGGAGCGCATAAGCATGAGCAAACTGTTACCGAAAGCTTGAGGTACTCCGCCGATTAACTCCTCGTCGCGGCTCGACGGCTCAGGTCCATTGGAATCTTGCTGCCGGTGATTATTGTGGCAGGCGAATCTCTCCGGGTGAATCGCGCTGCGGGACACGGCCGAAGCCGGGCGAAGTCCAGCCAGCCGGAGGGGCACACAACGCCCTACATATGGTCCAATTACTGGTGCAGTGAGAACATGCATGCAGATCGCATCCAAGCCACGCGTCCGCCTGGCAAGCCGTCAGGAACTGGATGGAATCGGGTTGCTCATCTCCGACGCCTTCGCATCGTTACGGCCCGTTCTGGCGCCACACATCTTCGAGCCCTACGTGGACGATGCGCGGGATGTCGCGGGGCGATGGGCGAAGGCTAGCGTCGCGGTGCTCGAAGCCGAGGGACGGCTCGTCGGGACGGTCACCTACTACGCCGATGCCGCCTTTGACCGCATGGGCTGGCCGCCCGGGCTGGCAGGCCTCAGGACCCTCGCGGTCGCTCCCTCGGCACAGGGCCGCGGATACGGCCGCGCGCTTTGCGAATGGTGCGTCATGCAAGCGCGTCGGCAAGGCTCAGGCGGCCTTGCGCTTCACACTGCCTCGTTCATGCCGTCTGCATGCAAGCTGTACGAGAGCCTTGGCTTCGAGAGACGCCCTGCTCACGACCTTTTCGCATCCGACATTATTGGCTTTGATCCAGCTCTCGGCGATCAGCAGATCATCGCCTACCTGCTGCCGCTCAAGCAGGTCGAGAGCAGCCACGATCGATAATGTTTGACCGCCGTTTGAACGGACGGGGGTATCATCTCGCTTCCGGACGCTGTCCTCAGCTTCCGCCGTTTGTCTCGATGCGAGCAGATCCTAGTCTTTCGTATAGTCAGGCCCAAAACGGGTCGGCAGGTTGTCGGCGAGTTTCAACCAAGGGAGCTTCTCCTCAAAGGCGACATGCAGCGTAGGTGCAAATTTTTCTGGCTCCTCCATCGCTGCCGCACAAAAATGCATGACATCAGACATGTTCTTTGAGCGGAAGGACAGCGGCGTGCCACAGTGATCGCAAAATGTTCTTTCCACACCGGGAGAAGAGTTGAATACCTTCGGTAGCTTGCTCAGCCATCGCCATTGGCCGTTCAAGACGCCAATATAGGAGGTCATCGGCGCAGAACATTGCCGCCGACAACTTTCACAATGACAGACCACGCAGGCCCGTGCCGGGCCATCGACTTCAAAAGCAATAGCGCCACATAAGCAATGACCACGCATGCAAATTCTCCTTGAGTCAACAAGGACAGCTTCATGCCTGGGCGTGAGGGAGGCGCCATGAAATGCGTCGAGCTGGCGCCCAATTCCGACATTCGGCGCCAGCGATTGTCCTAGCGTGCGCTAGGCGTTCCTTCACTACCGCCTTTGCGGCATATTGAAAGTTCGTAAAGTTTCTTCGCCGGGCCGCTGAATTCACGGCCTAGCAGGTCTATCGCAACCCGAACACTACAGTGGAATTGCGGTCACTTCTTTGGCCGTTCGGATCACGAACATCGTTTGGTATCGCGCGACGTTGCTTCGGTCTCGGAACAGTCGCTCGCATAGCGCATCGAACTCTTCCATATCCGTCAGGCGGAGCATAAGGACGGCGTCGGTTTCGCCGCTTACGCTGTAGGCCTGAGTGACGGCCGGTTCCTGAGCGGCCAACTCGAGAAAGTCCCGCATATACTGCTCGCCATGACGCTCCAGTTCGACGGTGACGATCGCTTTCAAGCCCCGGCCAGCCTTTGCAGGTGCGAGAAGCGCGACAACGCGGCTGATGACGCCGCTTTTCTTCAGTCGTCGTATGCGGCGCAGGCAGCTCGAAGGGGAAAGCCCGACTAACCCCGCCAGTTTGGCGTTCGTTCGTGAGGCATCATCCTGGAGCAGGTTGAGAAGCCTTCTGTCGATCTTGTCCATCTCGGTCGCGCTCATCGTCGGTGTATTGCAATTTTATTGCACGAAATCGCAAACTTTGACCACAAATGCGAAGCGTCTCAGGTTACGCAGATGGCTCCAGGGATGATGGAGCAGCATGATGGCAATTTGCGCCGCCTTCAATCGCAAGACATTGGAAACGCTTGAAATCTATTGGGAACTGGTTCGCGTGATCGTTCCGGTTGCGATAGCCACGCGGCTCCTGCAGGACCTTGGCGTCATCCAGGCGATTTCTCCGTTCTTCTCCCCGCTCATGTTGCAGGTGGGGTTGCCACATGAACTCGCCTTTGCCTGGCTGACGGGATTGCTGGTCGGGATCTGGGGCGCGCTTGTGATCGTATTCACCTTGGTCCCGGTTTCGGCGCTCAGCACTGCCGAGATGACGGTTCTTTCGGCTCTCTTGCTGTTTGCACATGCCATTCCGATCGAGCAACGCATCATTCAGAGGGCCGGGCCGAGCTTCCTGGTCACCGCGGCGCTTCGTATTGGCGGGGGTTTGGTCTTTGCTATCCTTCTGCATCAGATATTCGCCATGACCGGATGGCTGTCAGGACCGGTGGCGCCGGCGTGGATGCCGACGAATGAAAGCACCGACTGGGGCGGCTTTCTCCTGGGCACAGTCAAAACCCTGGGCATCATGCTCATCGTTTTGCTTGCGCTAAGCTGGGTTATCGAGCTTCTCAAGATGGCGGGCATTTTGGAGTGGATGAACAGAGGACTTGCACCGCTCTTTCGGCTCGCCGGCATCGAAAAGCAGACGGTACCTTTCGCCGCTGTCGGCCTGTTTCTCGGGATTTCCTATGGCGCAGGACTGCTGATCCGCGAGGCGCGCACGCCTAGCGCGGAGCCGCGTCAGATATTCCTCGCCTGCGTGTTCATGGGTTTTGCCCATAGCCTCATTGAGGACACGTTGGTCGTCGTCGCTCTTGGCACCGATGTCACGAGCGTGCTTCTCGGTCGCCTGGCGTTTGCCGTGCTCGCGACCGCCGTGATCGCAAAAATAATCAAGGCGGTTCCCGACGCTCTTTTCTTCAAGACACTCTTCCACAAGGAAGAAGGCAGTTCGCGCAATCGGATTTCTGAGCCGGCGATTAGCGGACCGTTGACGTGAGCCGTCCTTACGCAGCAGCCGACATGTGTGTCGCATCACTATCGCGAGAGGACGCGAATCCGGCTCTGGAACTCACCACGATCGACATAGCATCCGCGCAGATGTCGCCGCCCCGTGTTCGGGTTGAACGATTGGCGGCCATGCAACACCCGGCGATTGTCGAAGACCGCCATTTCGCCGGCCTTCAGGCGGTAGGCTATTTGGAAACGCGGCCCGCGGATCATCATCATCAGCTTGCGATAAGCCGCATAAAAGGGCGCGCATAGGTCGGAGGGAAGGTCGATGACATCGACAAGATGGGCGTTGAACCGCAACTCCGTCACTTCCCCGTCGCGTTGCGTTACAATCACAGGAAACCGACCGCGCAGATCGTAGTTTTCATCGTGAAAACGATAGGGGATCTCGATCTCGCACAATAGGCGGTAGGCTTCCGGATCTTCCGCCTGTAGCGCGGCGACGACCGCAAACCCGTCGGCAAAGATCGATCCACCGCCCTCAGCGTCATTGGCGATACAATGCAGGAACTGGTAGCCGGGCGGCACCTCCTGGTTCGCGAGATCGGTGTGTAGCGGCAAGGCGACCGGCGTATAGGCCAGATTGTTCGGGTTCGGCATCGACACGACTTCGAACATCGTGCCGAAATTTGTCTGGCGCAGGAAACCAATCCGCTCGGCCGCACGCCGCCCCGCATCGGGATCATCGTCAAGCCCATCGACGATGGAGAGCCCGTATGCAGCCGTTGCCTTCAGCCAGGCGAGCAGATCGGCATCGCTTTGCAAGATGTCCCCGGCGGCGTGACGCGGCATGGTTTCAAGATTGATTGAGGCGTCCCAGAGTTTCGGAGCGATGTCGGCCGGATCGTCCCGCTTTCTGCCGGGACGGTAGGACTCAAAGAACTGGCTCGGGAATTCCTCCTCAGCCTGGTCGTTCTGCCAGACAATGCCCACAGCGCTGCCCCTGTCCCGCACGCTGATGGGTCTGAGCGAGGGGTCTACGCTGGTCAGGTCGAAAGTTCGTTCTTCGGTCTGCGGGTGAAACGCCGATGGTGCATTGTCCTTTAGCCAAAGCCAGGGGTAGCAGACTGTTTCGCCCGACACGAAAGTCACGGCAAGCGCGGTCTCCCGGGCTTCCACGGAAAGCAGGGTATTCATGATGATGTCTCTCTGAACACAGAATTTGATTTTCAGCTTGGATCAGGCCCGCAGGCCGTCAACCCAACGGTGGTGGCCACCACAAGCTCGGCTTCCCATAGCGATGGGATCCGGGATTTCTGTTCGGTTCTTCGAGCACGCCATCTCCAGGCGGAATCTGGCTCCAGATGAAATCTGGTTCAAAGCCACCGCGATGGTAGCGGTCATTCGCCGGCGGTGTCCAGCTAAATGCAGCGGGATCGCCATCCCCTCTCGGCTACCCCTCGCCCGACAGATCGCGCCGCGCCTTGTCGAGTTCCTCGGCATAGCGGCGCATCAGGTGGCCTTCGGTCAGCAAACCGACCACCTTGCGGTCGGTGAAATCCTCGACCACTGCCAATTCCTCGGCGCCGGCGCGCTGGAAGGTCTCGGCCGCCGACTGCACGTTCATGCTCGGCACCAGCACCGCATCCCTAAATTTGGCGAAGGACAGCACCGGCATCTCGTCATCCGACAAATGGCTGTGCAATTCGGCGACGATCAGCACGCCGACATAGTGCAGTTCGGCATCCACCGCGATGACGCGCTGCGAGGCACCGAGCGGCACCTGCTTGCGGAATGTTGCAAGCGTCGTTGAGGCGTCGATGGTGCGGACATCCTTGCGCATCATCGAGCCGACCGTCAGGCTGCGCATCCAGCCTACATCATGGGCGCTGCGGATGGTTTCGCCGCGCAGGTGAAAGCGCCATGTCGAGAAGGAATAGCCAAACGTTTCTCGCACCAGGATCGCCGCCATGAGCGAGGCGGCCAGCACCACGCCGGTCAGCGTCAGGTCGCGGGTCGATTCCAGCGCCAGGAAGGTCATCGTCAACGGGCCACCGACGACGCCGACGGCGAGCGAGGTCATGCCGACGACGGCGGCGACGGCGGGGTCGATGCCGGTCGCCGGCGAGACGAACGCCATCGCGCCGGCGAACATCTTGCCGAGCAGGGCACCGAGGAACAAAGAGGCAAAGAACAGCCCGCCGCGGAAGCCGGAGCCGAGCGAGATCGCCGACGCCGACAGCTTCAGCACGAAGACGCTGGCCACCACGGCCAGCCCGTAATTCATCGCGAATTCGCGGTGCAGCGCGCCATGGCCGCTGGACAGGACCTGCGGCGTGATCAGCCCCAGCAGCCCGACCATCACGCCGCCGATGGCTGGGCGCAACGAGGCGTCGATCGACAGCCGCGCAAAGATGCGCTCGATCAGGCTCACCAGATGCATGATGGCGATCGAAGCACCGCCACCCAAAAGCCCGAGCAGCATGAACGGCAAATACTGGCTGACGGTGAGTGCCGGCAGACCCGCGAGCTCCAGCGGAAACGGCACGCCGCCGAACATTTCGGCGGTCAGCGAGGCCGAGATCGCGGCGGCCATCACCGGCGCGACATTGGCGACCGAATAGATGCCGATGACCAGCTCGAAACCGTAGAAGGCGCCGGTCAGCGGCGCATCGAAGGCGGCGGCGATCGCGCCGGCCGCACCGCAGCCGACGAGGATGCGGACATCGTTGCGGCGCAGCCTGAACAAGCGCGCCAGCCGCGACGCCAGGCCGGAACCCACCTGCGTGTAGCCGGCCTCGAGCCCGACCGAAGCGCCGAAGCCGCTCGAGATCATCGTCTGCCCGGCGATGATGAAAGTGTCGGTCAGCGACATGCGGCCGCCGTAAAGGGCGTTGGCTTCGATCGGATCGACCGGCGTGCGGAACTTCCGCTTTCTCAGCCAGATCACCGTCAGCCCGAGCAGGATGCCGCCGATCGCCGGTATCAGCGCTTGCTCCGGCCTTTGCAGCGAAAACATCGCCGAAAGCCGACCACCGGGCTGAACGCCGAACATAAGCCCATGCAGGACCTGCACCAGTTCGCTCATGCCGGTGACCAGCGCACCCGCTATCACCCCGACCAAAGCCGCCAGAATGACGACGGCGATGCCGCGCGCCTCGAGCAGCGGGATCGATCGGATCAGCACCGCGCGCAGTCGGCGGGCATAGACTTGCGGTTCGTTTCTGGAAAGCACCGGGGCGGCTCGCCGATATCAAAAGGGGAGTGGTGCCTGATACGCCCGGCGGCTTTGCATGGCAACAATGCCGGCCGCCAAGGTGTCATGCCCGCGTGATGCTGCGGCGATAAAGCCCATCTTCAGCTCGGGGAACCGCGTTGACGTAAACGTCAACCCGAAGCTATATGCGCCGACCGTGGCTGTAAAACCAGGCAAGCGGCTTCGGCCGGGTCGAAGCGCCAAGGCGCGACAAACGCAACCAGACGAGGAGAACCGCCATGAGCGTTCAGGAGATTGCCGACAAGATCAGGTCGCGCGTGGCGAGCGCCGGGTTCGATCGCTCCGTGAAATTCGACACCGGCAGCGACGGCGTCATCGTCATCGACGGCGCCGATGTCTCGACCACCGATGCACCGGCAGATTGCACCATACAGCTGTCGCTCGACGATTTGGACTCGCTGATATCAGGCGATCTCAACCCGACCATGGCTTTCATGTCAGGCAAGATAAAGGTCGAAGGCGACATGAGCGTCGCCATGGCGCTCAGCCAGCTGATCGGCTGATCCACTTAAGGCGAAACAAGCCGCCGCACGATGGGCGGGCGGCTTGCTTCGAACCATCAGGCAGCGAGCGACAGCCTCTGCGCCTTCAGCTTGCGCCCGGCCGCCTTCAACGTGCCCTGCGCGCCGTCGAGCGCGCCGACCACCAGTTCCCGCGCCAGCAGGCGGTGCCGCTCGTAAGGCCCCGGCATGGCCAGCGAGCCGGTCTTTGCGGCCGAAAACCCGAAGCGCTCGTAATAGGGCGCGTCGCCGACCAGCAGGATCGCCGCATGGCCAAGCCGCTCGGCCTCAGTCACTGCATGGCGCATCAGCGCCGAGCCGATGCCGGCATTTTTCAGCGCCGGGTCGACCGCAAGCGGGCCGAGCAGCAGCGCTGCCTTGCCGCCCTCGCCCAGCACCACGTCCCACAGCCGCACGGTGCCGGCAACAGCGCCCGACGCATCGCGCGCGACAAAGGCAAGGCCCTCCGAAGGCCGGCGGCCGCGCCGCAGCTTTTCCGACGACTTCGTCCGGCGCTTCGGCCCCATGGCGCGATCGAGCAAAGCCTCGCGCGCACCGATATCGGCAGCGGTTTCGGCAGTGATGACAAAAGCGCCGGCATTCTCCCCCCTCGAGGGGGACATCCCCGCGGCGCCTTCAACAATGAAATCCAAAACGTCCATTTCCGCGATCCTTCACGAGCGGATTGTTCCACAGGCGAGCCCGGGCGGGCGACAGGCGCCCACCTCGGGATGATCTGATCGGTTCTTTCGAACCGTCAGATCACGTAGGATCGGAGAGGCTCGAAGCCGTTGAAGGCAACCGACGCGTAGGTCGTCGTGTAGGCGCCGGTGCCCTCGATCAGCACCTCGTCGCCAATGGTCAGCGACAAGGGCAGCGGATACGGCGTCTTTTCGTACATCACGTCGGCCGAATCGCAGGTCGGGCCGGCGAGCACGCAAGGCGCGGTCTCGCTGCCGTCATGCGCGGTGACGATCGGGTAGCGGATCGCCTCGTCCATCGTCTCGGCGAGACCGCCGAACTTGCCGATGTCGAGGAACACCCAGCGCACATTGTCGTTGTCGGCCTTCTTCGAGATCAGCACGACCTCCGACTTGATGACGCCGGCATTGCCGACCATGCCGCGGCCCGGCTCGATGATCGTCTCGGGGATCGCGTTGCCGAAGTGCTTCCTGAGCGCCGAGAAGATCGCCTGGCCATAGGCCTGCGCCACCGGCACATCCCTGAGATAGCGGGTCGGGAAGCCGCCGCCCATATTGACCATCTTCAGCACGATGCCTTCGTCGGCGAGCGTCGCGAACACCTTCTTGGCGTCGCCCAGCGCGCGGTCCCAGGCGGTCAGGTCGGTCTGCTGCGAGCCGACATGGAACGACACACCATAAGCATCGAGGCCGAGCGCCCTGGCATGGCGCAGCACGTCGACCGCCATCGCCGGCACACAGCCGAACTTGCGCGACAGCGGCCATTCGGCGCCCTCGCCGTCGGTCAGGACGCGGCAGAACACGCGAGCGCCGGGAGCGACACGGGCGATCTTCTCGACCTCCTCGACGCAGTCCACCGCAAACAGCTTAATGCCGAGCTGGTAGGCGCGCTGGATGTCGCGCTCCTTCTTGATGGTGTTGCCGAAGGAGATGCGGTCCGCCGGCGCACCGGCGTCCATCGCCATCTCGACTTCGGCAACGGAAGCGGTGTCGAAGGACGAGCCCATCGCAGCAAGCAGGCGCAGGATTTCCGGCGCCGGGTTTGCTTTCACCGCATAGTAGATCTTGGAATCGGGAAGCGCCTTCTCGAAGGCGCGGAAATTGTCGCGCACGACATCGAGGTCGACGACGAGGCACGGGCCGTTCGGACGTCGGGTAGCGAGGAAATCAAGGATGCGCTGGGTAGCCATCGGGGTCTCTCCATCAGCGCCTTTCGGCGCGCACAAAGGCTTGCGGACGCGGGCTCTCGGCCTCGCGAACACGCGGTGGACAAAGGCGGGACGGAAATCCATGGAACCAGCCGGTGGAGACCCCGGAACCATGAAGCGCCGTCTCGCGGCGGTGAACCTTGGCCTTGCCCGGCCTCGGTTCGCTTTGTCTGCCTTGGCTTGGATGGGAGACCCCGTCCGCACTGCCGGCAATGAAGGTGTGCCTCTTCAGTAACCCCGGTCTTTGGACGACCGGCAGAACACCAGAAAGGCCCGCACCGTCGTTGCTTCAAGGTGTCCTCGGTTGGCGGTTGGCCGCTAAACCGACTGGAGGGGTTGGCTCCAGTTACCTTACCGATTGCCCTCACCATTCGAGGATCGGCGGACACCCACAGGCACGTGCGACTTTGGGCAAGCGCGATATAAGAGCGAAAGATTTCACAATCAATAAAAATCGTATGGCAGGTTGTAAAATTTGTGGCATCGAACAATGCTGCGGCAACCAGAAGAACAATGCTGCGGCAAGCACATCCGGATATCGAACGCATGACAGGCACTCGCGGCCCGCTGAACGCTTTTCTCGACCTTGATCAAGCCCCTGTTACCAATGCGCAATCCGGCCCGCTTGTCGGCTTGCGGCTGGCCGTCAAGGATATCTTCGACGTCGCCGGCTACCGCACCGGCTGCGGCAATCCGCAGAAATACCGGGAAGCTTCACCGGCCACGGCGACCGCGCCGGCCGTCCAGGCGCTGCTTGATTCGGGCGCACGCTTCGTCGGCAAGACGCAGACCGACGAACTCGCCTTTTCCCTGCTGGGGCTGAACGCGCATTTCCCGTCGCCGATCAATCCGGCGGCACCCGACCGCGTCACCGGCGGCTCATCCTCCGGTTCTGCCGCGGCGGTAGCCGGCGGGCTCGCCGACATCGCCACCGGGTCCGACACCGGCGGCTCGATCCGTGCGCCGGCAAGCTTCTGCGGCCTGATCGGCCTCAGGACGACGCATGGCCGCATCCCGCTCGACGGCACCATGCCGCTGGCGCCTTCGCTGGACACGTTCGGCTGGTTCGCCAGGGATATCGTCACTTACGAAAAGGTCGGCACGGTGCTGCTCGGCGACGATCCGCATCGCCACGAACTGGTACGCCCTTTTGCCCTCGACGCGCTGGACAGCCTCGTGCTCGGCCCGCTGGAGGCGGATGAATATCGCGCCATGGTCCGCAGTGTCGCGTCGGTGCTGGGCGCGCCGCGCAGCGTTGGCCCGCTGTCGCATTCAATCGACGATCTTTATTGGTGCTTCCGTAAGCTGCAGGGCTATGAAGCCTGGCAAAGCCACGGCGCCTGGATCGCCGGCGGCGACCGCATGCTCGGCCCCGGCGTCAAGGAGCGCTTCGAGCATGGCGCGACCATCAGCGCGACAACCGCGCAGCACGAAACGGAACGTCGCGTTTCGTTTCGCCTCGAACTTGCCGGCCTGCTTGGCGACGACGCCGTTCTTGTGCTTCCCACCGCTCCGGGTGCCGCGCCGCTCAAGGCCGCGACATTCGACGATTTGCAAACCTATCGCGAGCGCGCGCTGAGACTGCTATGCCTTTCCGGCCTGTCCGGTTTTCCGCAAATCACGCTGCCGCTCGGCAAGACCGGCGGGGCGCCGTTCGGCCTTTCGCTGCTCGGCCCGAAGAACAGCGACCGGCAGCTGATTGCGCTGGCCGCCCGCATCCTTTCAGCCCGCCAAGGAGGCGCATGACATGGATACGCTGACCCGCATGCGTGCCTTCATCGACGTGGTCGAGGCCGAAGGCTTTTCGGCGGCGGCGCGCAAGATCGGTCGCTCGAAGGCGTTATTGTCGAAATATGTGCGCGAGCTCGAGGACGAACTCGGCGCGCTGCTGCTCAACCGGACCACCAGGCAGTTCTCCCTGACCGAGGCCGGCCACACCTATTACCGGCGCGCCTCGGAGATCGTGCGCGAGGTCGACAGCCTTGCCGATGCGGTGCGCGAATCCTCCGGCGACGTGCGCGGCAGGATCAAGCTGTCGGCGCCGCGTACTTTCGCCGACGCGCCGATCGGCCAATCGCTGATCGACTTCGCCAAGCAGCATCCCGACATCGTCCTCGACATTCATCTCGACGATCGCTTCGTCGATCTGGTCGAAGAGGGTTTCGATCTGGCGGTGCGCATTTCGCGGCTGGAGAATTCCTCGCTGATCGCCAGGCGCCTGGCGCCATTTTCGGTACGGCTTTGCGCGTCTCCCGAACTGATCGCCAAGC
This sequence comes from Mesorhizobium sp. M0778, assembly GCF_040320105.1. NCBI lineage: Bacteria > Pseudomonadati > Pseudomonadota > Alphaproteobacteria > Hyphomicrobiales > Phyllobacteriaceae > Mesorhizobium > Mesorhizobium sp. M0778. The sequence goes on from NZ_JAMYPA010000004.1 coordinate 184,238, forward strand.
ACGGCATGCCGGTCAGGGCGCAAGACCTTGCCCGCGTGCCTTGCATCATCGACACCAATGGCCGCTGGCTCACCAACTGGCCGTTCAAGGGCGACAGCGGCGATACCGTGAGCGTTTCGGTTTCCGGCCCGATCGAGGTCAACAGCCCGATGGCGGCAAGGGCCGCTGCCGTGGCTGGGTTGGGATTTTCCATCCTGCCGGATTTCATCGCCGCGCCCGACATCGAAAGCGGCAAGCTGGTGACTGCGCTGGATGACCGCATCCTGCCCGGCGGCGGCATCTTCGCCGTCTACCCGCACCGGCGCTATCTGCCTGCAAAAGTTCGCGTATTCGTCGACTTCCTGGTGCAGTGGTTCAAGGCGCTGGACACCGCATGAGCTTTCAGCCGCCCTGCGGTCCCATTTTCGCCCCCTTTCTGGTAACTGTCGGCAATTCACCGAAGCCAATTGAATTGCGACCGAGAATGCACCTGAAACAGCAAGCAATCATGCTGGCTTCGGCCTTGAGCGCGACGCTTGCCGCCGTCGGACCGGCTGAGGTGCATCCCCACGTCTTCGCCGAGGCCCGGCTCGAAGTGGTCCTCGGGCCGGATCACCAAACTGTGAAGGCATTGCGCCATGTCTGGCGCTTCGACGACTTGTTTTCGAGCACGGTGATGATGGAGTTCGACAAGAATTCCGACCTGAAGCTCGACGACAAGGAGCTGAAGGATGTTGCCGACACCGTCCATGCCTCGCTTGCCGAATTCAACTACTTCCAGCTCGTCACCGTCGACGGCAAGGACGTGGCAATGACCCCGCCGCCGCAGCTGATGGCCAATTTCGACAACGACCAGTTGATCATCCTGTTCGAATCTGAACCGAAGGCGCCGATCAAGCTCAGCGGCAAGATCGACATCGGGGTGTACGACCCGACCTTCTACACCGCGATCGATTTCACCGAGGATGCCCATCTGCAGGTCGATGGCCTGCCGCCGACCTGCACCAGCAAGGTTGTCCGCCCGAATCCGGATGAGGCGATCGCCCAGAACCAGAAGACCCTGACCGACGCGTTCTTCAACGATCCGACGGGCACCGACATGAGCAAGATCTTTGCCACCAAGCTTGAACTGACCTGTCAGCCGGAAGGATAGATCCAGTGACGAAACCGTCCCTGCGTTTGGCACTCGGTCTTCTGGCCGCCGCCTTTGTGATGACGCACTTTCTCGGCTCCGCCCACGCCCAGAGCTCGCTCGGCATCGGCACCAATGACGGCATGGCTCCAACCGCCACCGGCCCGTTCGCCCACATCCTGATGTGGATCAATCTGCGCCAGCAGGAATTCTATCATGCGCTTGCCGGCGCGATGAAGGCGATGCGCCAGGACGGCAGCAAGATGTGGCTGCTCATCGGCCTGTCCTTTGCCTATGGCATTTTCCACGCTGCCGGCCCCGGTCACGGCAAGGCGGTGATCTCATCCTACATGGTGGCCAATGAAGTGGCGCTCCGGCGCGGCATCATGCTGTCCTTCGTCTCGGCCCTGCTGCAGGCGCTGACCGCGATCGTGGTGATGCTGCTCGCCTATTTCGTGCTGCGCGGCACCGCGATATCGATGACCGACGCCGCATGGTTCCTCGAAATCATGAGCTATGTCTTCGTCACCCTGTTCGGCGCCTGGCTGCTGTGGCGCAAGGCTGGCCCGGCCATCCTGCGCCTGTTCGGCGCAAATCCCGGCTACAGCCTCTCGGCTGCCCATGCCGGCCATTCACATGCCGGCCATTCACATTCCGCGCATGCCCATGCGGCACATTCCCACGCGCTTCATGCGCATGACGATCACGACCATGCGCATGACCATCATGACCACGGCGCACACGACCACGCCCATGCTGCGCACGATCACCACAGCCATGCGGCGGGGGAGGTCTGCGAGACCTGCGGGCACTCGCATGCGCCCGACCCGGCGCTGCTTTCCGGCGATCGCTTCGACTGGCGCACGGCTTGGTCGGCGGTGGCTGCCGTCGGTATCCGCCCCTGTTCCGGCGCGCTGATCGTGCTGAGCTTCGCCTTGCTAAATGGGCTGTGGTTCGGCGGTATCCTGTCGGTGCTGGCCATGGCGTTAGGCACCGCAATCACCGTCTCGGCTCTGGCGACGCTTGCGGTCACCGCGAAGAACTGGGCGGTGTATTTCGCCGGCGACGGCCGCATGGGCAACCGCATCCATTCCTTCGTCGAAATCGGCGGTGCCGCCTTCGTCTTCCTGTTCGGTCTGCTGCTGCTATCGGCCAGCCTGACTGGCGCCTGACCTCGTTGCGCCCGATCGGGGTGCTTTAACTAGGGATCCTGCCGCCCAACTCGTCCTCGATATGGACGCGTATGATCTCGTCGAAGCTCGTTTCGGCAGCGAAGCCAAGCTCCCTCGAGCGCCGCGCCTCGAAGCGTGTCGGCCAACCCTTCACGATCGCCCAGATCGTCTCGTCGGGCTCCTCGCGGATCAGTTTGACCGCCTTGGCGCCGGCAACACGTTCCAGCGCTTCGATCTGTTCGCCGACACTGACGGCGACGCCCGGCATCGTCAGGTTGCGGCGCGGCCCGACTGCAGCGCCGTCAATTCCAGCCGCATGGATCAAAAAATTCACCGCCGAACGCGGGCTGGCGTGTGTGTGGACGACCGAGCGCGGCACCGGCAGGATGGCTTCATGGCCGCTCAGCGGCTCGCGGATGATGCGGGAGAAGAAACCCGAGGCCGCCTTGTTCGGCTTTCCCGGCCTGACGCAGATGGTCGGCAGCCTGATGCCGATGCCGTCGAAGAAGCCACGCCTGGTATAGTCGGCAAGCAGCGCCTCGCCCATCAGCTTCTGCGTGCCGTAAGAGGTCAGCGGCGTCGGGTGGAACTCGTCCGGAATGATTTCGGGAAACGGCGCGCCGAACACGGCGATCGATGAGGTGAAGACGAGGCGCGGCGCAAATGCCGCCAGCCGGACGGCATCGAATAGCGCCCTTGTGCCATCGAGATTGACGCGGTAGCCGAGATCGAAATTGGCCTCCGCTTCACCCGACACCACGCCGGCGAGATGGAAGATCACGTCGGGCCGCGGCGCGACCAGATTTGTCGTCGCGCCCGGCGCGGCAAGGTCGCCGGTGTGGACGCTGATGCTGACGCCTTCGAGGGCGGGCGCCTGCGGTGGCACGATGTCGTGAAGGTCGAGCGCGGCGATCTTGCGGCCGCCGAGTGTCCCGTCCTTGGCCAGCCGGGCAATGAGCTTGCGGCCGACCATGCCTGCCGCGCCGGTAATCAGAATGCGCATGTCACTTTCCCTTTTTGCGCTGGCTGCGGCTACGCAGCCAGAACACGACGAAGATTGCCACCATGAAGATCGCGGCGACGACGCCGGCAAGAACCGTCGAGACGTTGCCGACCGCCAGCATCACGGTTGGAAGATAATAGGCTGCGATGCCGAACAGCAGCAAAATCCAGGCGGCGCCGATTGCCGCATTGCGGGTGTCGCGGTCCATCACGCGGCCCCAGGGTAGCGGGCGTTCATGTCGATCGTTGCCAATACCAGGAACTCCCGAAATCAGTGATAGTGGCCACGGTGCGGTGCCGCATCATGCGCGTGATCGTGCTCGCCATCATGCTCATGGCTGTCGGCACATTGGCCGAATTCCGGTTCGACGGTGGCATGGGCTATGCCATGCTCCTGCGCAAGCCGTTTCTTGATCGCGCTGACCGCCATATGCGCGTCGACGCCGTCATTGAGGCAGGCATGCAACGTCGCCATGTTGCTGGAACCGTCGATCGACCAGACATGCATGTGATGCACCTCGCGCACGCCCTTGATCGAGCCTTCGATGTCCCTCGCGATCAGGTCGCGGTCGAGGCTTGCCGGCACGCCTTCGAGCAGGACGTGGGCAGCCTCGCGCATCAGCGACCATGCCGTGGACAGGATCAGCAGCGCGACAAGGACCGATAGGATCGGATCAATAGGCGTCCAGCCCGTCGCCAGGATTATCAGCGCCGCGATGATCGCCGCGGCCGAGCCAAGCAGGTCGCCGAGCACGTGCAGGATGGCGCCGCGCATGTTCAAGCTGTCACGGTCGCCGCCATGCAGCACGAAGAAAGAGCCGATATTGACCGCAAGGCCGGCGATCGCAACGACCAGCATCGGCCCACCGAGCACGGGCTCAGGCGTCAGCAAACGCCCCCAGGCCTCATAGACGATCCACAGCGCAATGGCGAAGATGGCGATGCCGTTGGTGTAGGCGACCAGTGTCTTGACCCGGCCGAAGCCGTAGGTGAGGCGCACGGTCCCCGGCCGGCTCGCAAGATGAAAGGCATACCAGGCAAGGCCGAGCGCAATGCAGTCGGCAAGCATGTGGCCGGCATCCGCCAGCAGCGCCAGCGATCCCGTCAGGAGACCGCCAAGCGCTTCGACGACCATGAAGCCGGCGGTCAGGCAAGCCGCGATCAGCACGCGCTTCTTGTCGGTCGAGCCATGCACATGCCCGGCACCGTGACTGTGGTCGTGGCCCTGCGCGGCATGGTCGTGGGTATGCGCCATCTATGAGCTCCTGCTACGCGCCAAACTCGGCGCGGAAATCCTCGAGCCGCCGCTTCTGCTGGCCATCGCTGTCGAAATTGGCCGGATCGAGCCACGCCTCATAGGCTCTGCGCAGATCAGGCCATTCCTTATCGATGATCGAATACCACGCGGTATCGCGGTTTTCGCCCTTGACCACAAGATGCTGACGGAAAACGCCCTCGAACTTGAAGCCGAAACGTTCCGCCGCGCGCTTCGACGGCTCGTTGCGATTGTTGCATTTCCATTCGTAGCGGCGGTAGCCAAGCTCGTCGAAGACGTACTTCATGAACAGGAACTGCGCTTCCGTCGCCGCCGGCTTGCGCGAGATCAGCGGTCCCCAATAGATGTTGCCGATCTCGATCACGCCATAGGCCGGATCGATGCGCATCAGCGTCTGGCGCCCGGCGACCTTGCCGCTGGCCTTGTCGATGACCGTGAAGAACAGCGGGTCATCGCTGGCTTCGGCCTTGTCCAGCCATGGCTGGAAGGCGGCGCGGGTCTGCGGCGGGTCGTCGAACAGCCAGGCGAAGCGGCCGCCGGCATCGACCACTGACGAGGCCTCGAACAGGCCGTCGCCGTGCTTTTCGGCGTTGAGCGGCTCCAGCCTGACAGTGCGCCCCTCCAGCAACTTGCGTTCGGGCCGCGGGCGCGGTTGCCAATTCTTGAGATTTTCCGACACCGAAACTCCAATCCGTTTGACTTTTGCGGGCGGACGCTCACAAAAACGCACGCTCTCTGAAAGAACCACACGGACGGGAAAAATGCTCCACACGATTTCGGCCTTCGACCGCCTCGGCGAGGAAAATGCGTTCGCAGTGCTGGCGCGTGCCACTGCACTTGCCCACCAGGGCCGCGACATTGTCAATCTCGGCATCGGCCAGCCCGACTTCAAGACGCCGCAGCATATCGTCGAGGCCGCGATCAAGGCGCTACGCGATGGCCATCACGGCTATACGCCGGCCAACGGCCTGCTGGCGACGCGCGAAGCGGTGGTACGCCGCACGCTGGCCACCACTGGCGTCGAAGTCTCGCCGGAAGCGGTGATGATCCTGCCCGGCGGCAAGCCGACCATGTTCGCGGCGATCCTGATGTTTGGCGAGCCGGGTGCCGAAATTCTCTATCCCGATCCCGGCTTTCCGATCTACCGCTCGATGATCGAGTTCACCGGTGCCGCCCCCATCCCGGTGCCGATGCGCGAGGAGAACGGCTTTGCCTTTTCGGCCGCGGAGACCTTGGCGCTGATCACGCCGAAGACCAGGCTGCTGATCCTCAACTCGCCGGCCAATCCGACCGGCGGCGTCACACCGCGCGCCGAGATCGAGAAGCTGGTCAAGGGCCTGGAAGCGCACCCGGACGTCGCCATCCTTTCCGACGAGATCTACGACGTGATGACCTATGACGGCGAGACGCATTGTTCGCTGCTCGCTTTCCCCGAAACCCGCGACCGGCTGATCGTGCTCAACGGCTGGTCGAAGACCTGGGCAATGACCGGCTGGCGCATGGGCTGGTCGATCTGGCCGAACGGCGACAAGGGCGCGCATCTCTACGATAAGGTGCGCAAGCTGGCGGTCAATTGCTGGTCCTGCGTCAACGCGCCGAGCCAGTATGCCGGCATAGCCGCCATCGACGGCCCGCAGGACGATGTCGACACGATGATGCGCGCCTTCGACCGCCGCAGAAAGGTCGTGGTCGAGGGGTTGAATGCCTTGCCCGGTGTTTCCTGCATTACGCCGAAAGGCGCCTTCTATGCCTTCCCCAATGTTTCCAAGACCGGCTGGAAGGCCAAGAAGCTCGCCTCGGCGCTGCTCGAGGATGCCGGCGTGGCGCTGATCGGCGGCCCCGATTTCGGCATTCTCGGCGAAGGCTATGTCAGGCTATCCTACGCCAATTCCGAAGAGAACATCCTGCGCGCGCTGGAGCGGATCGAGACGTTTCTGACGAAGTGAGGCCACGATCGACGAAAGGAGACGCCAGATGTTCTATGCCATTCTAGCCTATCACGAGGAAGAAGCGATTACGGCGCTGACGCCGGAGCAGGATTCGGCGCTGATGACCGATCTTCTCCAGATCAACGATCGGCTTTACCGGCAAGGCACCCTCGGACCGGCGGCGCGGCTCGGCGCGACACAAGACGCCTGCACCTTGCGCGGGCCAGGCACCGGAATGGTTGTTGACGGCCCCTTCGCCGAGACCAAAGAACAATTGCTGGGACTTTATGTTGTCGACTGCGCCAACCGTGACGCCGCTGTCGACATTGCGCGCGACCTTCGCCGCGTCAATCCGACCGCCGTCTACGAAATCCGCCCGATTTCGCTGTATCTTCCCGGCGTGCCGCTTCGGGTCACGCGGCCCTAATGCATGTCGCGCAAAAGTGTGCAGCGGTTTTGCGATAACGACATGCATAAAAACAAGAATCTAAAAGCGCGTCGCATGAGGCCGGTCGAACGCAACGCGCTTTTAGGACCGAGTTGAGACTAATTTAGCCTCGCCCGACAAACGGCATCTTGGTCGCCATCACGGTCATGAACAGGACGTTGGCGTCGAGCGGCAGGCTGGCCATATGGAGGACGGCATCGGCGACGCGCTCGACATCCATCACCGCTTCGGCGGCAATGGTGCCGTTGGCTTGCGGCACGCCGACCGTCATCGCTTGCGCCATGTCGGTCAGCGCGTTGCCGATGTCGATTTGACCGCAAGCAATGTCGAAGGGCCTGCCGTCCAGCGCCAGCGTCTTGGTCAGCCCGGTGATGGCGTGCTTGGTCGCCGTATAGGGCACCGAGCCCGGCCGTGGCGCATAGGCCGATACCGAGCCGTTGTTGATGATGCGGCCGCCCATCGGCTGCTGCCTGCGCATGGCGCCGAACGCGCCGCGAGCACACAGGAACGAGCCGGTGAGATTGACCCCGACGATGTCGTTCCACACCTCGACCGGGATATCGTCGATCAATGTCGATTTGTAGCTCGTGCCGGCATTGTTGAAGAGCAGGTCGACGCGCCCGAAGGCCGCTGCCACCGTCTCGAACAGATCGTCGACCTGATCGGCCTTGCTGATGTCGCAGGCGAAGGCCAATGCCTTGGCCTGCGTCGGCCCGGCCGCGGCGATCGCATCCTCCAGCACCGGCTTGCGGCGACCGCAGAAGACCGTATTCCAGCCGGCCTTGAGCAGCACTGTGGCGACGCTTTTGCCGATGCCCGTGCCGGCGCCGGTGACGATGGCGGTTTTATAGTCGCTCATGGCTGTACTCCCTGAAAGGGATGAGCCATCGCAAATGACGGGAACCATGGCAAGCCGGCCCAAGGCCTGTGCTCGCAAAAAGGGCGGCCATTGGCGACCGCCCCTGATCCGAACCGGGCTTGGGAGGAGGAAAGCCGATCCGACTGCCTGAATCATGCGCTCACCGGATTAACGAGAGCTAACGCCAATGCCGCCGAGCGCTCCGAGGCTCTCCCCTTCAAGCTACCAGCGCGAACCGGTCACCGGCTTGGCCGTGCTGCCCGCTGCCGGCACCTTCGCCGCCGTCACCGTCGCCTCGACATGGTCGACCAGCGCGTCCGGCAGGCCGAGGCGGCCAGCAAGCAGGTCGAGATAGCCGCGTTCGGCCCGCGTGTCCGGATCGATGGCAAGACGCGAGGCGGTGTAGAGTTCCAGCTTTTGCGCATCGGTCTTGGCGCCGGCGATCAGCACATCCAGATCGAGCGGCGCGTCCAGTTCCGACATCAGGAATTTCTCCGCTTCGGCGCCGACGCCGGCGAGGCTGAGCTTGCCGGCGATCTTCTGCCGCTCTTCGTCATCGACATGACCGTCGGCCTTCGCCGCCGAGATCATCGCCCTGACCAGCGTCAGCGTGAATTCGTCTTCGCCCTGCGGCGCTTGCGACGGATGGAAGGCGGTATCGGCCGGCGGCGGCAGCAATTCCGGTTCGCCGGCGGCTTGCGTTTCGGCCGGCGCGTTGCCGTTCTTGTAGTTCTGGTAGGCCTTGTAGGCGAGGCCGCCGATCGCGGCCAGGCCGCCGAGCTTCACCGCCGCACCGGTGACCTGACGGCCTGGGCCGGTTCCGAGCAGCACCGCGGCCAGCGCACCGGCGGCAAGCGGATTGTCCTTGGCCATCTGCACCGCCTGCCCCGCCTTGTCGCGGACGGTCGATCCGGTACCGGGAACTTGCGAGCCGAGCAGATCGTCGAGGAGCTTCTTGGGATCGAACATCTATGCCTCCAGAATTGGCCCGGCCGAAGGTGCGCGGGCAGGTTTGCACGTCGAAGACCTAGGTCCCGCAGTTTGACATTACAATGACGCGGCGCATCCTTTGCCCCGCTTCCGTACATGACCTACGTGTCGAAACCAGCCCCGACTTCGAGTAATGTCGCTGCATGTCGCTTGGGAGGAGCCTGGCATGACCGATGAGACAGACCGCCAGCCGGCACGCGATCCCCAGGAGCTGGAGCGCCTGCTGATTTCACGGCAATGGGTCGGAGACATTGACGGCATGGCCGCGCTTTTTGAGCCGCATGCAGTCATCGACAGCGGTGGCGGACAACTGACGTTCGGCCGCGAAGCCATCCGAACGATGTTCGCGGAGGTCACCGCAACCGGCCGAAAATTTCAGTCCGGAGATCAGCGTCCGGCTGTCATCAATGGCGACCTCGCGCTCACCTCGACCCGGCTTCCCGACGGCACGATCACCACCGAGGTCGCACGCCGGCAGAACGACGGGACATGGCTGTGGGTCATCGATCGCTTCTCTGTTGCTTAACGTGAAGTTGCTTGACGTGAAGCTAACTTCCGATGTGACGATCGCCGCGCGCTTGCGCCAGCTCGACCTGGCGCTGGCGCTCGGCATAGCGGGCGCGATCCTCCTCCGAGCGGGCATCGAAGCAATGCGGGCATGAAACGCCGGTTGCATATTCCAGCGACAGCCGGTCTTCTGCGGCTAGCGGATGCCGGCAGGCGCGGCAGAGTTCGGCCTCGCCTTCGACCAACCCGTGCGATACCGAAACGCGCTCGTCGAACACGAAGCATTCGCCTTGCCAGAGGCTCTGTTCGGCGGGCACGTCTTCGAGATACTTCAGAATGCCGCCCTTGAGGTGGAAAACATCCTCGAAGCCAAGCGACTTCACATAGGCCGTCGCCTTCTCGCAGCGTATGCCGCCGGTGCAGAACATGGCGACCTTGCGCCCCTCGAGCTCATGCCGATGCTGCTCGACCCAGGCCGGGAATTCGCGAAAGCTGGCAGTGGCGGGATCGACAGCGCCCTTGAAGGTGCCGAGCGATACCTCGTAGGCGTTGCGCGTATCGATGACGATGGTGCCTGCATCCGAGATCAATGCGTTCCAGTCGGCCGGCGCGACATAGGTGCCTGCACCTGCCGCCGGGTCGATATTGTCCACGCCCATGGTGACGATCTCGCGCTTCAACCGCACCTTCATGCGGTGGAATGGCATCGCTGCGGCGCTGCTGTATTTGATCTCGAGGCCGGCGAGACCTTCGATGGATTCGAGATGACCGATGAGCGCCGCGATTGCCGCTTCACTGCCGGCGACCGTGCCGTTGATGCCCTCACGCGCCAAAAGCAGCGTGCCTTTGATGCCGCGTGCGCAGCAGAAGGCGGCGAGCGGCGCGCGCAGCGCCTCGAAGGTGTCGAGCCGGGCGAAGCGGTAAAGCGCGGCAACACGGAAGGCTTGGCCGGACAGTGTCATCTCCAAGCCACTAAACGCTCACGACAGCCGGATCAAGGCAGAGCCGGGAGCGGTCTGCCCGCGACGGGTTTCGAACACCACGCGTGACATCGCGACACGCCGCGTTTCGTGGACAGAAAAACCGCCTTCTGCTAACCGGTCGACTTGATCAACAGAGGAGAGACGACGAATGCCCAGCACGACCGAAAAGCTCCTGTCGCTCCTCAACGGCCAGCCGGTCATACCGGTGCTGAAGATCGCCAATCCCGCCGACGCGGTGCCGCTGGCCCGGGCGTTGGCCCGCGGCGGCCTGCCGGCGATCGAGATTACGCTGCGCACCGCCGACGCGCTGGAGGCGATCCGCCGGGTGGCGGGCGAGGTCGAAGACGCCGTCGTCGGCGCCGGCACCATCCTGGACGCCCGCCAGTTCGGCGAGGCGGCGGCCGCCGGTTCGAAGTTCATCGTCAGCCCCGGCATCACCCGCGAGCTTCTCGCGGCAGCCAAGGACAGCGAAGTGCCGTTGCTGCCCGGTGCCATCACGCCGGGAGAGGTCATGGCCGCGCGCGAAGCCGGCCTGCGCTTTCTGAAATTCTTCCCGGCCGAACAGTCGGGCGGCATCGCCTCGCTCAAGGCCTTCGCCTCGCCGCTCGCCGACGTGAAATTCTGCCCGACCGGCGGTATCACCGGCCAGAATGCCGCCGACTATCTCAGCCTGCCCAACGTCATCTGCGTCGGCGGTTCCTGGGTGGCGCCGGACGATCTGGTCAAGGCCGGCAAATGGGACGAGATCGAAGCCTTGGCGCGCGCCGCGAGCAAGCTCGGGCGCTAGCATCGCCGCCGATCTGGCCTGCTGCCGATCTGGTTCGCCGGCTGGTTCCCGCTCATGGGCTCGAACCACGATTCACGCCTTCAAAGGGCGCTGTCCTACCATTAGACGAAGCGGGAGAATGCTGACCTTGGTTAGCATCCCGGCACGAAGGAAGCCAGTGCCGGCGGTGGCGGCAGCCGCGCCGGTTGCCAGCGCGGCCTCTACGATATTTGCCCAGCTGTTATTCGGTCTGGAAGCGGGCCACCGACATGAACTTGACGGCCTTGCCGGTGAACCGGTTGGCGTCGGCCATCTCGTTGCCCGGCTGGAAGCCGACGGTATAGACCTCGCTCGGTGCCGTACGGACGAAGTCGTAAGCATAGCGCGGCGCCGTTGTCGCGTCTGAAACGGTCGCGACATACTCGCCGCTGTGCAGCGCCCAACGGGCAGCCTGCGGCGCGGCAGCGACCACCACCGGCTTGGGGCCTGGTTTCAGGTCGCGGGCGGTGGCCCTGGGTTCCTTGCGTGTGGTCTTCACGCCCGCGCCGATGACGGCCGTCGGGTCGGAGCCGGCCGGGCGGGCAACGATGGCCTTGCGCGGCGACGCCCCGTCGCTCGATGCGTCGTCACTCGCCGGTTCCTCGAACACCGATGCTTGCTCGGAAAGCGAAGCGACTTTGTATTCGTCGGTCGCGCTGACCCGTTCCAGAACGGCCTTGACCTCGTCGGGCTGCGAACTGTCGGGCCGCGCCGACGGCAATACCGAGAATGCATCGGTGGCGGTGTTGCTCCGCTCGGCCGCACTCGCGAGCGCCAGCAATACTTGCTTGTCCTGCGGCGCAAGACCAGCCGACGAAAGATCGGCCGGCAGCGAATGATCGGGCCGCCAACTCGGCACGGGAATGTTGTTTGTCGCGACCTGCACCGGGCCGGCCGTAGCCGACGCGTCTGCCATGCCGAACGGAACACTTGCCGACGCCACACTTGCCGGCGCTTGCGCGGTTGCCACCGCCTGTTCGGTGGATGCAGTCGCATCCGCCACGCCGAACGGAACGTTTTCAGGCGGCTGGGCACCGATGTCGGCCTTCGGGCGCGGAGCAAAATCCGGCAGCGGAATGCTGCGCGCCGGCAATGCCGCGATGATCGTCTCCGGCGTGTCGTTCTCCGGTTCAGGCGCAGGCGCCGGAGCATCGGCGACTTCCGGAATCTCGGCACGCTTGGCATCCCGAGGCGCCACGATGGCGATGCCAGGCAGATTGCTGCTCTTGGCCGACGGCGCTGGCTTCACGTTACGGGGCTTTGGCGCTGGCTCGGCCATCGCCACATCGGCGCTGTCGTCCGCCTCGTCGTCGCCGCCGCCGAAGAAGGCTGCCAGGAAGCCGCGGGATTTTTTTCCACCGCCGCTTGCGCTGGCCAGTTCGATGGCCGGCGCGCCGGCGCCCTTACGGGCCTTGTAGGAGGCGAGCGCCTGTTGATAACCGGGCAGCGGCTTGCCGTCGCTCGGCACATGCAGCGTCTTGCCGTTGGGGAACACGCGCGCCAGTTCCTGGCGGCTGATGCCGGGCCAGTGGCGCACATTGCCGACATCCATATGCACGAAGGGCGAGCCGGAGCTGGGATAATAGCCGACGCCGCCGCCCTGCATCCTGAGGCCGATGTCGCGCAGCTTCTTCAGCGGCACACCGGGAATGTAGAAATCCATCGCCCTGCCGAGCATGTGCTGGCTCTTCTCGGCGACGCCCCTACTGCGGCTGCGCAGCATCGAATTCGTCGACGGCGAACGATAACCGCAGACGACCTGGATATAGTCGGTGGCGCCGCTCTCCCGATAGGCTTCCCAGACCAGGTCCAGCAGGCGCGGATCCATCTTGGTCGGCTCGTTGCGACGCCAGTCGCGCAGGATGATGTTGATCTTTCGCAAGCCCGCTTGATCGTAGCGGCCGTTGCGCTTGTAGACGATCTCCGCCTTTTCATGCGTGTGGAGATGATAGAGCTTCAGCGAACGTGTCTCGGCGCCGGCGCCGGTTGCCGCCGCTGCAAGGAACCCGACGGCAACAATCACCGCTGCCAGCCATCTCGGCCAGACGCTCATGTGATAATGCCGCCCGTTTTTGTGTCGTTCGATTCTGTTCAAATCAAAAGGCCTTGCAGGCTGCCGTTTTGTCCCCGGATTTGACCAAACGGATGCGTTAGATGTGCATCCGAATATCGATCCTAATGGTTAATCATCGCTTATTGAAGCCGAAATGCGGTAACACCGTGGCGATATCCCGCCAAAAATATTGCGCAGGATATCTTGGTAAACCGCTGGTTTAGATCATGTTTTGGCGCCAGCTCGAAACACGATCTGTTACCGTCCGCCTTAATACGTGAACATTGCGGCGAACACGTCATTACGAGACTCAGTTGCCTGGAATGATGTCCGGATGAGAACCGGCTTGGCCCTGTGACTCAGGAAGCGAGCCTCTCGAAACGGCCGGTCTCCGGGTCGATGCCGTATTCCTTGAGCTTGCGGTAGAGCGTCGACCGGCCGATGCCGAGGCGGCGGGCGACCTCGCTCATCTGGCCGTTGTAGTGGTCGATGGCGAGCTTGATCATTTCGAGCTCGACATCGGCCAGCGCACGCACATTGCCGCGGTCGTCGAGCGCCCGCAGTGTGCCGAAGCGGGGTCTGGCCGGCGCGTCGGGCTCGGCTGCGGCGGCGCCGACGGCGGCCGGGACGTTATCACGCGGCAGGCTGCCCGAAGCCAATCCGGAAGCTGGCCACCCTGAAGCTGGCCCTCCTGAAGCTGGCGAGGCGATATCCGCATCGAGATTGACCGTGCCCTCGACCTGCGCCCGGATCTGCGGGAACTCTTCTTCGGTCAGCATGTCGCCCTCGGCGAGCACCGAAGCCCGGAAGACGGCATTTTCGAGCTGCCTTATATTGCCCGGCCAGTCATAGGCCTGCAGCATGGCGAGCGCCGCAGCCGAGATGCCTCGCAGACGGTGGCGCGGATCGGCGGGCGCCACCTTCTCCATGAAGTGCTCGACCAGATGGGGAATGTCGTCGCGACGGTCGCGCAATGGCGGCACGAAGATCGGATAGACGTTCAGACGATAAAACAGATCCTCGCGGAACTTGCCGTCCTTGACCTGCTGCAGCAGGTTGCGATGGGTTGCCGAGATCAGCCTGATGTCGACCCTGACGGTCGAGCGCCCGCCAACCGGATCGACTTCGCCGTCCTGTACGGCGCGCAACAGCTTGACCTGCACGTCGAGCGGCAGGTCGCCGATTTCGTCGAGGAACAGCGTGCCCGAATGCGCTTCGACGAACTTGCCGGTGTGTTTTTCGGTGGCGCCGGTGAACGAGCCCTTTTCGTGACCGAACAGGATCGATTCGACCAGATTGTCGGGGATGGCGCCGCAATTGACGGTGACGAAGGGTTTCGAGCGGCGGTCGCCGCTGCCCTGGATGGCGCGCGCCACCAGTTCCTTGCCGACGCCGGATTCACCCTCGATCAGGATCGGAATGTTGGACGCCGCCGCCTTGCGGCCGAGCCGGATCACCCGATCCATCGCCGGACTGTGAGTGATCATGTCCTTGAACGTCAGATGGCCGCCGCGCTGCCGTGACGAGCGCTTCACTTCGCCTTCGAGCGCTTCGACCTTGAGGGCATTGCCGATCGACGCCTGCAGCCTGTCGGGAGAGGCCGGCTTGACGACGAAGTCGAAGGCGCCGTGACGCATTGCCGAAACGACGGTTTCGATGCCGCCCTGGGCGGTCTGCACGATGACGGGGATGTGGATGCCGCGCTCGCGCATTGCCTTCAGCACGCCGATGCCATCGAGGCCCGGCATCATCAGGTCGAGGATGACCACCGAGACGTCGCGCGCATTGGGCCCGTCGACAACATCGAGACCGGCCTCGCCGCCATCGGCGACGATCGCGGTGTGGCCGAATTTCGTCACCGCTGCCTCGAGCAGCCTGCGCTGCACCGGATCGTCATCGACTATGAGTATGGAAGCTGCCATGACTGATCCGACCGTGCCCGCCCGAGAATGCGCCCTATGGATCATCTTGGCACAGGGTTCTAAATAAGCTTTCAAAAAACCCGGTGAATGAATTCCTTAGGATTTGACCGGCTTCTCGTTTCCTCGAATTTTCGTGTTTGGAAGGATCGGCAATGCGCATGGTTTTTGCTCGAAAGCTGGCGGCGGCGTCCAGTCAGGGCGTGGCGGAGCTTGGCGACCTGCCGGAATGGAATCTGGCCGATCTCTATTCGGGCATGGAAGCGCCCGAGTTGAAGCGCGACATCGCCAAGGCCGCCGCCGATGCCATCGCCTTCGAGAGCCGTTGGAAAGGCACGCTCGCCGCCGAGGCCGGGCGTGGCAGCGCCGGCAGGCTGGGCGAGGCGCTCCAGGCCTATGAAGCGCTGGAGGAGCTGATCGGCCGGATCGTCTCCTATGCCGGGCTTGTCTATGCCGGCAACACGTCGGATCCGCAGCGCGCCAAGCTCTATGGCGACATCCAGGAAAAGATGACCGATGCCAGCGCGCACCTGCTGTTTTTCGCGCTCGAGCTGAACCTCATCGACGATGGCGCGATCGAAAACGCACTCGCCGCCGATCCGGCCTTCGCCCACTACCGGCCCTGGGTGCTCGATCTGCGCAAGGACAAGCCATATCAGCTCGAAGACCGCATCGAGCAACTCTTCCACGAAAAGTCGATCACCGGGCGCGGGGCCTGGAACCGCCTGTTCGACGAGACGATGACCGATTTGCGCTTCGGCCTCGACGGCGAGGAGTTGACGCTTGAGCCGGCGCTCAATCGCCTGCAGGACGCCGACGGCGAGGTGCGCCGCCGGGCGTCCGAAGCGCTGGCCGCAACTTTCCGCAAGAATTTGCGCGTCTTCACGCTGATTACCAACACGCTGGCCAAGGACAAGGAGATCTCCGACCGCTGGCGGGGCTTCGAGGACATTGCCGATTCCCGCCATCTCGCCAACCGCGTCGAACGCAGCGTGGTGGACGCACTCGCCGCGGCGGTTCGCGACGCCTATCCGCGCCTGTCGCATCGCTATTATGCGATGAAGGCGCGCTGGCTCGGCATGGACGTGATGAACCATTGGGACCGAAACGCGCCCCTGCCGGAGACCCCGCAGGCGGTCATCGGCTGGGACGAGGCCAAGAACACCGTGCTTTCCGCCTATCAGCGCTTTTCACCCGACATGGCGGAGATCGCCAGAACTTTCTTCGACCGCAACTGGATCGATGCACCGGTGAGACCCGGCAAGTCGCCTGGTGCCTTCGCCCATCCGACCGTGCCTTCGGCGCATCCTTATGTGTTGCTCAACTACATGGGCAAGCCGCGCGACGTGATGACGCTGGCGCACGAGCTCGGCCACGGCGTGCACCAGGTGCTGGCCGGCGGCCAGGGCGCCCTGATGGCGTCGACGCCGCTGACGCTGGCCGAAACCGCATCGGTGTTCGGCGAAATGCTGACCTTTCGCTCGTTGCTCGAGCAGACCACCGACAAGCGCGAACGCAAGGCCATGCTCGCCCAGAAGGTCGAGGACATGATCAACACGGTCGTGCGCCAGGTCGCCTTCTACGAGTTCGAGCGCAAGGTGCATGCCGAGCGCAAGAGCGGCGAATTGACCTCCGACAAGCTCGGCCAATTCTGGCTGGAAGTGCAGGCGGAAAGCCTCGGGCCGGCGATCAAGCTACGCGAGGGGTACGAGGTTTTCTGGACCTATATCCCGCACTTCATCCACTCGCCTTTCTACGTCTATGCCTATGCATTCGGCGATTGCCTGGTGAACTCGCTCTACGCGGTCTACCAGAACGCCGAGCGCGGCTTTCAGGAGAAATATTTTGCCATGCTGCGCGCCGGCGGCACCAAGCATCATTCCGAGCTTCTGGCGCCGTTCGGCCTTGACGCGGCGGACCCTGCCTTCTGGCAGATCGGGCTTGGTGTGATCAGCGGACTGATCGACGAGTTGGAAGCACTGGACAAGTGATGCGCAACACTGGGTGATGCGCAACACCGGGTGACCGGGTTTTCCAGAACAGTTTAGCTGCAATGCATATTGACGATGGTTCTATTCTTGTCTTGGATATTTGTTCTTAAATAACTTTCCATGGAAGTTTTCCGTTAGATTCCCGTAAGCTGTATGATAGCGTCCGCCCTCAAGCTCAGCCGGGCACGAATGGATCCGGTCGGAAAGTCCCGACCGGTCATGGCGCGTCGGCGGATGCGACAACGGTTGTTGGCCAGGGGCAAACCGGTCGCCGACAGCTCGATCGAAGCCGGCTGTTCTGCAAATTGCGGAACCACCATCGAATGGTCCTTCGCCGAGGTCATGCCTCCACAGGCCAGGGCGGACGGATCGGACTGGAGAGAGAAAGACAATGGGCACTTTTTTCTACATGCTCCTGGCGTTCCTGGTAGGTGTGTTGGTTGGCTGGTTCATTTGGGGACGCCTGCGTGGCGAACTCGACAGTTTGCGCGGCGATCTCGACCGCACGCGCAGCGAACGCGACAGATTGCGGGCCGATAGCGACCGTCTGACCGGTGAGTTGGATGCATGCGGCCGCGCCCGCGCCGACCTCGAGCGGCGGCTGGGCGAGGCGCCGGCCGCCAAGGCGCCAACCGCGAAGGCGGCAACAGCCAAGGCGCCAGCCGCCAAGGCCGGCGCGACCAAGGCGGCGATGCAGGCACCGTCAACCCTGATGTCGACATCCGCGCCGGCCAAACCGGCGCCGAAGAAATCTGCAACGGCCAAGGCTGCGACCGCGCCACGCACAAGTGCGGCGAAAACGGCAACGCCGAAGCCGGCTGCATCGAAAGCGAGCGCCGCACCCAAGACTGCGCCAGCGGCAAAAAAGCCTGCGCCAGCGGCAAGCAAGGCTGCGCCGGCGGCAAAGAAAGCCGCGACCGGCAACGCAACGACCGCAGCGGCGGGCAAAGCCAACGATCTGCGTCGCCTGATCGGCATCGGCCCGACCAACGAGCGGCTGCTCAAAGGGCTTGGGGTCACGACCTATGCCCAGATCGCCGCCTGGACGCCCGACGATGTCAGGCGGATCGAGGCGACGTTGAATTTCGACGGCCGCATCGAACGTGAACGCTGGATCGAGCAGGCGAAACTGCTTGCCGCCGGCGACGAAAAGGAATTTGCGCGCCGCTTCCCGACCGCGGGGGAAGCCAGCAACACCTGATCCATCGCAAGGCGGCATTTGGAACAAGGCGGCGCTCTCGGGCGCCGCTTTTGTTTTTGCCCCGCCGCGCCTTTGCGTCTTGAGACGCCGTTCCCTCGATTGCGCACGGTCGAGCCCCCATATAGATCGATCGCTGGTGACCGCAGCATCCGAGCCTTATGTCCCTGCCCCTGCCCTTTGCAATTTTCCGGAACGACGAGACCGCGCGTCAGCTCGTTTTCGACCGGCCGGCCGAGATCATCTCGGCGCATGGCGAGGCGGACTTCCTGCCGGCGCTTGAAGCCGCGCAGGCTGCACATGATGGGGGCAAATGGCTGGCCGGCTATTTCTCCTACGAGGCCGGCTACCTGCTCGAGCCCAAGCTCGTTCCGCTGCTGCCAGCCGGCCGCCGCGCCCCGCTTTTCTGCCTCGGCGTGTTCGACCCGCCGGTCGAAGAGACGGTCGCGCCAGGCGATCTGCCGGCTAGCAACGGCCCAATCTTCGACCCCAAGGCAGCCTGGTCCTCGGACGACTACGCCAAACGCTTTGCCAGGCTGCATGACCACATCCGCAAGGGCGACTGCTACCAGGGCAATCTGACCTTTCCGGTCCACGCGCAATGGTCGGGCGATCCGCTGGACGCCTTCAACGCGCTGACCGAACGCCAGCCGGTGAAGTATGGGGCGCTGGTCGCGCTTGGCGATCCGATCGTCTTGTCGCGTTCGCCGGAACTGTTCTTCGAGGTCGACGCGGAAGGCATGATCGAGACGCATCCGATGAAAGGCACTGCGCCGCGCGGCGCCACCAAGGCGGAGGACGATCGCCTGAAAGCGTTCTTGCGCAACGACGAGAAGAACCAGGCCGAGAACCGGATGATCGTCGATCTCCTGCGCAACGACATCTCACTGATCAGCGAGGTTGGCACGCTCGATGTGCCGGAGCTTTTCCGCATCGAGAGCTACCCGACGGTCCACCAGATGGTGAGCCGCGTGCGGGCGAAACTTTTGCCCGGCCTCGCCATCCGCCAGATTTTCGCCGCGCTGTTCCCCTGCGGTTCGATCACCGGCGCGCCGAAGATCCGTGCCATGGAGATCCTGCGCGAGCTGGAAGGTGGCCCGCGCGATGTCTATTGCGGCGCCATAGGCTGGATCGCCCCCGGCGGCCGGATGCGCTTTTCGGTGGCGATCCGCACCATCTCGCTCTTTGCCAATGGCGAGGCAGTCTACAATGTCGGCGGTGGCGTCGTCTTCGATTCGACAGCCGAAGAGGAGTACCAGGAGTGTCTGCTGAAAGCCCGTTTCGCGACGGGAACACTGCCGATCTCGAACTGATCGAAACAATGCGCTGGGAACCCGGCTCGGGTTTCCTCCGTTTCGACCGCCATCTCGCGCGGCTTTACGGCTCGGCAGACGAACTCCGCTTCGGCTGCGACCCGCAACGGGTCGGTGAAGCGCTGATGAATGCGGTCGGCCGCCAGCACATTGCGTTGCGCACTCGCCTCGTCCTGTCGCGCAAGGGCGATGTAGCGGTTTCGGTGCAGCCCTACGCGCCGCTCGCCGCAGACAAGGTCTGGACCGTGCAGCTGGCGCGCGTGCGGCTTGATTCGAGCGATATGCTGCTGCGCCACAAGACCAGCCGCCGACAAATCTATACGCGCGCCCGCGCCGAATATCTCGCCGGCCGGGCCGACGAGGTGCTGCTCGCCAATGAGCGCGGCGAAATCTGCGAGGGCACGATCACCAATGTCTTTGCCGAATTCGGCGACGGCGTGCTGGCCACGCCGCGGCTCGATTGCGGCCTGCTGCCTGGCGTCCTGCGCGGCGAACTGCTGGATCAAGGCCGCGCCCGCGAAGCAATCTACACATGGAGCGAACTGAAATCGGCCAAGGCGCTGTTCGTCGGCAACTCGCTGCGCGGATTGATCCCGGCGCGGCTGGGCTGAAGCATCGGGAGACAACAATGTTCGTGGTTTCGCTGAAGTATACGGTGCCGCTGACCGAGATCGACAGCCTGCAGCAAGCGCATGTCGAGTGGCTGAAGGCCTGTTATGCGGAAGGCATTTTTGTCGCCTCCGGGCCGAAGCGGCCGAGGACCGGCGGCATCATCATCGCGCGCGGTCCACGCGACGTGCTCGATGCCAGACTGGCGGACGATCCCTTCGCCAAGGCAGGCGCCGCCGATTACGAAATCACCGAATTCACGGCGAGAATGGCCGCTGCCGCACTGGAAGCCTACAAAGAAGCATGAGTTTCCGCCCACCGACCCACACACCCTATGACGGCTCGTCGAAACTGTTCACCATCGGGCTGAAGCCGCTCAATCTAGATAGATGGATCGAGATCGACGAATATCTGCTGCCCTATCTTGCCGAGAAACGCCGGCTTTATGCCGAAATTCCAGACAAGGTTTTTGTCGAGGAGCAAGCCACACGCGATGCCCAACGCGAAGTGCTCGATCTGCTCGGTGCGCATCTGGCGGCGAACTTTCCTGGGACCCACAGGCGTACCGACAACGGGATCGTGGTGATCGGCGGCACCGACAGTCTTGTAGGCTCAGGCACCGCAGCTTCTTTCAGCGATGCGCCGCTTGTCGCGGCCTCGTTGCTCGTCCAGGAGGATTTGATCCTGATGCGCCGCGACGAGAGCGGCTGGCGTCTGGCGGCCGGCTCGCTCTGCTTCCCCTCGTCATGGTCGCTGACCGAAAAATTCGGCAAGCCGCTGCAGCAGATCCACGCGCCGGTACCGGGTTTCGGTCCAGGCACACGCCCGGCCGATCTCATCAACCGCATGTTCGACGGCCTCCAGGGCCAAGCCGTCGAGCGCTACAACTGGTCGATCCAGGCGGGCGACGCGCTCTACCATCCGCTCTCCAATGTCGAACGCATCGACCGCGCCAGCAGTCGCCCGTCGAGATTCCCGGACGGTGACATCGACGCCCATGCCTTTATCCGCGTCGAGCGGCAGACGCTGAGAAAGCTCCCCGTTTCGGGCGACGTACTCTTCACCATCCGCATCCATCTCGACCCGCTCGCCGTGCTGGAGCGCCACCGCGACCGTGCGGCGCTCGCAGCGTCCTTGGCCGAACAACTTCTGGCGCTGGACGAGGCCCAGCTCGACTACAAGGGGATGACCGCCGATCGTGACCGGCTGGTCGCGTGGCTTAGGGCGCTGGCGCTGTCCTAGAGCAGTTCATCGTTTCACGGAAACGCCGAACCGCTCCACCTCTTTGTTCTTGCGCAATTCCGGACGGAAAACCGTCTCACACTTTTCCCGGAATTGCCCTAAATCGCAGCCAGGCCCAGCAGCAGGATCGCCGACATCGCGGTAAAGACGGTGACGTTGACATCCCACCGCCAGCCCGCCGGTCCAAACGGCGGCCGGAACGGCGGGTAGCCGTTCTCGTCATACAGCACGCCACCATAGATCGACCGCGAGAGCATGGCCGCGAAGAATGCCCCATACATGGCCGCGGCCAATCCGCCGGCGAGATAGAGCCGCTCGGCTTCGAGTTGCCCCTTGATCCAGATGAGTCCGAGGGCAATCAGCGCCACCCCGGTATAGCTCAGCACCTGCCAGACGACGTGAAACCGGGCATGGGGAGTCCACAGTGGATTGGTGGCGTGGGTGGCGTTCAAGTCGGCTTTGATCGTGGCTACACCGTAACCCACGGTCGCGACGCTCAGCAGAATTCGAGCAAGCAGATGACTGTCATAAGCGAGTTCCATCGCATTTTCCTCCCCTCACGCCGGAACGGCTTGAATGGCGCCCTGAGCACAGAAGAGCTGCCCATCGGCCAGCCGCGCATAATTATGGACGATCCGGTTCTCGTGATCCTGCAACTGCACAATGAAGTTGCCGCTCTGCTCCGTCCAACTCGCGAGCACGAGATTCGGACGCACGCTGGTCAGGCCGACCTTGACCACCTCGTCGATTTCAGTGGTCCCGATCGACGCCTGGATATGCAATTCCTGCGGCGAAAGAAACGTCAGCCGCGGTACGAAGGGGCCGAAAACGCAGTCGAAAGTCTTGCCTACGAGCGAGGCTGGAAAAGCATCGGTTTCTGCCATCATCCTCTCCTTGGGCATTGGCCGCTGCGACCATGCCATGTGACGATTCTCGGTGTCTCAGTCGCAGAAACACCCTCAGTATATGCTCTTGGAGCGCTCCAAGGAGCACGATCCCCCTATTTTGGTTTTGAGTCAATAAAATTCTTGGAGCGCTCCAAAAAATGGTCTACCTCAGGGAAAACGAGTGAATCGCCAATGCCCACCCTAGCCGATGTCGGCAAGGCTGCCGGAGTTTCCCGGGGGACTGTCTCCAACGTCTTCAACCGGCCGGAGCTGGTCAGGCCCGAATTGCGCGAGCGCGTCGAAGCGGCCGCGCGAGCGCTCGGGTTTGGCGGCCCCGATCCGAAAGGACGATTGCTGCGGGACGGCAAGTTCAATGCGATCGGGTTCATGCCGCCTGGCGCCTACGCCATCTCCGAAGTGATGAGAAGCCCATACGGCCGCGAGCTGGTGCTCGGCGTTTCGCTCGCCTGCGACGAGGCTGGAACGACGCTCAGCCTTGTAAACGGCACCGACAACACGCGCTTCGCCAGCATCCGCGATGCCCTGGTTGACGGCTTTATCCTTGGTCACAGCGCCGACATTGGTCTCATAATTTCGGTCCAGAGACGCCGTCTGCCCTTCGTCATTCTCGAAAGCGACGCAGGTCCCGACATCAATTCGATAAAGATCGACGGCAGGAGTGGCGCGGTTGCTGCCGTCCGGCACTTGACCGGGCTGGGGCACCGGCATTTTGCCATCCTTTCGGTGCGCCGGTCTCCCGGCCCGCCGATTGTCCACATGCCCGGAAAGGCAACGCGCCCGCTTCTGGCCGGCTTCCCGCTCGACGATGAAAGGCTCGACGGTTTCAAACAGGGTTTGGCGGAGGCGAATTTGTCGATCGACGATGTCCCGATCATCGAGACGATCCCGGGCGAGCCATCTGCCGGAGCAGTGGTGTTCGACAGGGCGCCTGAAGCAACCGCGATCCTGACCATGTCGGACTGGCAGGCGATCACGATCCTGGACGAGGCGGTTCGCCGCGGCATAGACGTGCCGGGCCACGTGTCGGTCGTCGGCTTCGATGGCACCGCTGAATCCGCACGCACCACGCCTCCGATGACCACTGTCGCACAAGACGTGATCGGAAAAGGCCGGCTTGCCGCCCGAATGGTCCTTGACAATGAAGCCCCCCGCCAAGTCGTTCTGCCGGTAGAACTGGTGGTTCGAGCCTCCACAGCCGCGCCGAGGACAAAAACCCGCTGAAACGGGCGGATGCGCCATCCGCACCAGGGGCGGCGCTCGCCGCGTCTTTTCGCTGAGCAGCCTCAGGTGCGGGACGAGGCACAACTTGACTATAAGGACCTGACAGCCGACCGTGACTGCTGGCGCAAGACAGCTGTAACTTGCGGCTTGGGGGAAAAATGATCCAGCATCTTAGCAGGCCGGTCACGTTAATGGCCGCGATCCTGGTACTGTCGACAGCAGCCGAGGCGGAGCCGGTGACTTATGCCGGCAAGCTTGGAAAGAGCGATATCGTCGTCGAATTCACCGGCGACCCCGCCGCGCCCGGCGGCCCGCTGGCCGGCCGCTATTTCTACCGCTCGAAGGGCGTCGACATCCCGCTGCAGGCCCGGTCTCAAAAGGGCAGCAAGTTCGAACTGGCCGAGGAGGAGGCATGCGGCGCCGACAATTGCGATGACGGAAAGGCTGCGCCGATTGCCGCCGTCTGGCGCCTGGCCTCATCCAGTAACGGCAAAACCCTTGAAGGCAGCTGGAACGGAAAGAGCGCGCTGCCGCTCAGATTGGAACGGGTCGCAAGTCGGCAGGTGACCGAGAACGAGCCCAGCAGCCCGCTCGATCTCTACGATTTCAGCTTCATGAAGTTCTTCGGCAATGACACGCCGCTCACCATGGAAACGTCCCCTTATGACTATCTGCGGGTGGACACTCAGCTCGATAACGGCAAGACGACTGGTTGGCCGGACGCAACCTACCGCTATGTCGTCGACCCCCGCACCAAATTTGCCACGCCGCGCATTGTCGAACTGTCCGGCGACGTTCCAATCGAGGCCGCGAACGCTCTGCTGCAAGACAGGCACTGGCGCGCCAACATCGGCGCACTGGGCTGCGTGGCGGCGCAATATGCCGGTTTCAACGAAGGCGGGCCGATTGACGGTGTGAACGGCGGCACACTCGGCGGCTATGAGGACAGCACATTCGAAGTGACCTCGCTGACTCCGCGGCTGATGAGCTGGCGGGAGTCCGGCAGCATCTTCTGCGGCGGAGCGCATCCGACCAACTATTCGGACGCCTACATCATGGATGTGCGGCGCGGCGTCCTGCTCGGCCTTCAGGACATTTTCTTGGATACGATAGATGGCAAGCCCGGTCCTTCCCTCGCCTCCTTCGTCAAGCAGCGGCGCAAGAAACCGAGCGATCAGACCGATATTGATCACGAAGCCGAATGCGGCATCGACGATCTGATCGACGAAAATTTGGCTGCCAGCCTCTGGCGCGAGGGCGACAAGCAGGTTCTGGTGTTCGGGCTCCAGACCCTGCCGCATGCCATCCAGGCCTGCGCCGACGATCTGCTGGAACTGCCGGTCTCCGAGGCACGTGCCCTCTTTAAGCCGGAGTTTGCAAGTCTGGTCGAGCCGTAGCCGGGATGGCGCGGCGTAACGCCGGCCGTCCGATTTTCGCTTTATTGTGACAATGATCTATGGTTTGTCGCGCCGCGGCCAAGCCGCTGTTCCGAAGCGTTTTTTGAGGGAGTAATCGATAAATGGCGAATGAAAACTGGCCCGTTTACGGTGAGATCACCGGCCCTGTGGTGATGATCGGCTTCGGCTCGATCGGACGGGGAACGCTGCCGCTGATCGAGCGCCATTTCAAATTCGACAAGTCGCGCATGACGGTCATCGACCCGCGCGACACCGACCGCAAATTGCTCGACGAGCGCGGCATCACCTTCATGCAGGACGCGGTGACCAAGAAGAACTACAAGAAGCTGCTGACACCGCTTTTGACCAATGGCGGCGGCCAGGGCTTTTGCGTCAACCTGTCGGTCGACACTTCCTCGCTCGAACTCATGAAGCTCTGCCGCAAGCTTGGCGTCCTCTATATCGACACGGTGGTCGAGCCCTGGCTCGGCTTTTATTTCGACGAAAAGGCCGACAATGCCTCACGCACCAACTATGCGCTGCGCGAGACGGTGCGTACTGAAATCGCGAAGAACCCAGGCGGCACCACGGCGATCTCGTGCTGCGGCGCCAATCCGGGCATGGTCTCGTGGTTCGTCAAGCAGGCGCTGGTCAACCTCGCCACAGATCTTGGCCTCGATTTCTCGGAGCCCGCGCAGCACGATCGCGAAGGCTGGGCCAGGCTGATGAAGAAAGCCGGCGTCAAGGGCATCCATATCGCCGAGCGCGACACCCAGCGCACCAAGAAACCCAAGCCGATGAACGTGTTCTGGAACACCTGGTCGGTCGAAGGCTTCATTTCGGAAGGCCTGCAGCCGGCCGAGCTCGGTTGGGGCACGCATGAGACGTGGATGCCGAAGAACGCCAAAAAACACAAGAACGGCTCGAAGGCCGCGATCTTTCTGGAGCAGCCCGGCGCCAACACGCGCGTGCGCACATGGTGCCCGACGCCCGGTCAGCAATACGGCTTCCTGGTGACGCATAATGAGGCGATTTCAATTGCCGATTTCTTCACCTTGCGCGGCAAGAAGGGCAAGGTGCAGTACCGGCCGACCTGCCATTACGCCTATCATCCCTGCAACGACGCCGTGCTGTCACTGCACGAGATGTTCGGTGCCGCCGGCGAGGCTCAGCCCGTGCATCACGTGCTCGACGAAAACGAACTGGTCGATGGCATCGACGAACTCGGCGTGCTGCTCTACGGTCACGCCAAGAACGCCTACTGGTACGGCTCGCAGTTGTCGCTGGCCGAGGCGCGCAAGCTGGCGCCCTACCAGAACGCCACCGGCATGCAGGTCACGTCGGCGGTGCTGGCCGGCATGGTTTGGGCGCTGGAAAATCCCGAGGCCGGCATCGTCGAAGCCGACGAGATGGATTACAAGCGCTGCCTCGACGTGCAGAACCCATATCTCGGGCCGGTCAGGAGCTATTATACCGACTGGACACCGCTCGACAATCGACCTGGTCTGTTTTCCGAGGACCTCGACACCAAAGACCCGTGGCAATTCCGCAACATCCTCGTTCGATAGCAGCATTGCGTCGACACTCCGCCAGCTTGCAATCGCCCGGAAATCGGGCGATTGAAGAGGAGCGGCCTAGAGCGACGTGCGTCCATTTGGACGCACAAAGTACGCTCTAGCACTTTGAATGTGAGCATCGTGCTTTCCGAAAATCGGATCGATTTTCGGGCCGATGCGAGAGGAGAGGATTTTGAAGATGACGATCGCGCAAAGACTGCTTTCGGCTGGCATTGCCGCGGCCGCTACGGTCGCGTTGGCGGCCTGCACCACAACCGGCCCAGGCGAGCCGCCGGTGATCACGGCCAAAGGGGTTGAAGGCTCCTGGATCGACGCGCAGGGCACGGGCTTGTCCACCTTCAAGGGCGGCAGCTTCGCGACCGTCGCAACCGACACCGGCCAGAAGCTTGCCGATGGCAGCTACACCATGACCGGCGGCACCTCGGTCGAGATCCATGGCACTTCGCTGATCCGGCAGACGCCGATCAGCTTCAACTGCCTGATGGTCTCCACAAGCCAGCTCAATTGCACCAGCGCGAGCGGGCAGAATTTTGTGCTGACCAGGCGCACCTGAAATCCGATTCCGAATTGACTTTGCAAAAGGGCGGCGGCTTCAAGCCGCCGCTTTTTACGCCGGCAAAGCCTTTTTACGCCGGCAAAGCTGATGCCGATTTCCGCTTGCATCGACTGAAACGCGATGTGAACATGGCCCGAGAGGGCTGTTACATCCCAGTCAAACAAGAGCTTTAAACGCGTCTGCGCATGACCCCGAAAATCGGAGTCGATTTTCGGAAAGGATCATGCGCAAAATAAAATTGGTACTTTGCGCGTCCCAAATGACGCGCGGCGCTGTACTCAAGTTATCCGGGAGACGAGAATGAAGAAGATCGCTGCCATCGCCGCGCTGTCGGCATCGGCGCTTGGCCTGTCGGCAGGCGTATCCTTTGCCGACTACACGCTGAACATCCTGCACATCAACGACTGGCACAGCCGCATCGAGAGCAACAACAAGTATGAATCGACCTGCTCGGCCGAGGAGGAGACCAAGGGCGAATGCGTCGGCGGCGCCGGCCGCCTGGTCACCGCGATCGCGCAGGAGCGCAAGAAGCTGCAAGGCCAGAACGTGCTGCTGCTCAGCGCCGGCGACAATTTCCAGGGCTCGCTCTTCTACACGACCTACAAGGGCAAGACCGAAGGCGAATTCCTCAACCAGATGAAATTCGATGCCGAGGTGGTCGGCAACCATGAGTTCGACGATGGCGAGTCGGCGCTGGCGCCGTTCCTCGACATGATCCAGTTTCCGGTGCTCGGCGCCAATGTGAAGGCCAATGCGCAATCCAAGCTCGGCGACCGCGTCAAGCCGTCGATCGTGGTCGAGGTCGGCGGCCAGAAGATCGGCATCGTCGGCGCGGTCACCAACGACACGCCGGAGCTTGCCACGCCTGGCCCGAACATCGCCATCGAGGACGACGTCAAGTCGATCACCGCCGAGGTCGAGAAACTGAAGCGAGAGGGCGTCAACAAGATCATCGCGGTCACCCATATCGGCTACAAGCGAGAACGCGACGTGATCGCCAAGATCCCGGGCGTCGACGTGGTGGTCGGCGGCCACAGCCACTCGCTGCTGTCCAACACCGACCCCAAGGCGGAAGGCCCTTATCCGACGATGGTCGACAATCCGGACGGCTACAAAGTGCCGGTCGTGCAGGCGGCGTCCTATTCGAAATATCTCGGCGAGTTCAAGGTCGTCTTCGACGACAATGGCGTCGTCAAAGAGGCAAGCGGCGATCCCATTCATCTCGACAAATCGATCACGCCCGACCCCGCCGTGCTTGCCCGCATCAAGGAACTCGGCGCCCCGATCGAGGCTTTGAAGAACAAGGAAGTCGCCGAGACCACCAAGGCGATCGACGGCAGCCGCGAAAACTGCCGCGCCCGCGAATGCGAGATGGGCAATCTGGTCTCCGACGCCGTCCTCGACCGGGTCAAGGGCCAAGGTGTCGAGATCGTCATCTCGAATGGCGGCGGCTTGCGCGCCTCGATCGACCAAGGCACCGTCACCATGGGCGAGGTTCTCACTGTGCTGCCGTTTCAGAACACGCTGGCGACCTTCCAGATCACCGGCAAGGATCTGGTTGCCGGCCTGGAAAGCGGCCTCAGTCAGGTCGAGGACGGCGCCGGGCGCTTCCCGCAGGTTGCCGGCCTGAAATATGCGTTCGACAAATCGGCGCCGCCTAATGGACGCGTCAAATCGGTCGAGGTCATGGAAGGCGGCGCCTGGACGCCGATCAAACCGGACAAGGACTATCTGGTCGCCACCAACAACTATGTCCGCCAGGGCGGTGACGGCTACAAGGTATTCGCCGAGAAGGCCAAGAACGCCTATGATTACGGCCCGGGGCTGGAACAGGTCGTCGCCGATTACCTCGGCGCGCACCGGCCCTATACGCCGAAGCTCGACGGCCGCATCACCGAGATCGCCGCGACCGGAGCCCCGGCCGCGGAACCAGCCAACCCGGCCGAACCGCCAAAACCTGCTGAGGCAGCGCCGATAAAGCCTGCTGAGCCGGCAATGCCCGAAATGCCGGCCGGCTCCGGCGACATTTCCAAAACACCACCGGCCGTCCCGGCTGAAACCGCGCCGGCGGCCCCCGCACCCGCCGAGCCGGCCCAGCCGGCGGCACCTGCGGCTCCGGCCACACCGGCTCCGGCCACCCCTGCTCCGGCTGTACCGGCCAAACCGGCCGAGACGGCGCCTGCCCCGAGTCAGCCGGCCCCGAGTCAGCCGGCCCGGAGTCAGCCGGCCCCGAGTGAACCGGCCCCAAGTGAGCCGGCAAAACCTGCCGAGCCCTCCAAGCCGGCTGAGCCGGCACCGGCCGAAAGCAGCCATGTAATCGTCGCCGGCGATACCTATTGGGATCTCGCGGTGAAGGCCTATGGCGACGGCACCAAATGGAAAATGATCTTCGATGCCAACAAAGCCTACGAGCCACGCCGGCTGCCGGTCGGCGCAACCTTGACTATCCCGGCGGCCTCGAAGTAATCCGGCCGCAGGAACGCAATGCACCCGCCCGGCAAACCGGGCGGGTGCTGCATTTCTGGGATAAGGTGCGGCCAGACGCTGCATTTGAAAACCGGCGCGGCATCGCTACCTTCGCCGCGGCACCGCTGGTTTCGCGGTGTTGGAGAACCCCATGACGCTTGCCAACCCTGCTGAAAGCAAAGCCGAAACGACCGCCGGCGCGCTCCCGGCAGGACACCCTCCGGTCGGGACAGGCAAGGTCGGTGTCATGCTGATCAATCTCGGCACCCCGGACGGCACCGACTTCAAGCCGATGTGGCGCTATCTCAGGGAATTCCTGTCCGATCCGCGCGTCATCGAACTCAACAAGGCGGTCTGGTATCCGATCCTCTACGGCCTGGTCCTCACCACCCGGCCGAAGAAGTCGGGCGCCAACTATGCCAGGATATGGAACCGGGAGCGCAACGAGTCGCCGCTGCGCACCTATACCCGTGCCCAGTCCGAGAAACTCGGGCTTGCGCTTGGCGATTTATCCCATGTGATCGTCGATTGGGCGATGCGCTACGGCAACCCTTCGACCGAGAGCGTGGCCAACAGACTGGTCGAGCAAGGCTGCGACCGCATCCTGTCTTTCCCGCTCTATCCGCAATATTCGGCGACGACGACTGCGACCGCCAACGACCAGTTGTTTCGCGCGCTGATGAAGATGCGCCGCGCCCCGGCCATTCGCAGCGTGCCCCCCTATTACAACGAGCCGGCCTATATCGAGGGGCTCGCCCGTTCGATCGAAGGGCATCTGGCGAGCCTCGACTTCGATCCGGAAATCGTCATCGCCTCCTATCACGGTATTCCGAAATCCTACTCCGACAAGGGCGATCCCTACCAGGCGCATTGCCTGGAGACGACGCGGCTGCTGCGCGAAAAGCTCGGCTGGGATGAGAACAAGCTGATCACCACCTTCCAGTCGCGCTTCGGCGCGCAGGAATGGCTGCAACCCTACACCGACAAGACAGTCGAAAGACTGGGGCGCGAAGGCGTGAAATCGGTCGCCATCGTCAATCCGGGCTTTTCCGTCGATTGCATCGAGACGCTGGACGAGATCGGCAGGGAAGCGGCCGAGACCTTCCACCATGCCGGCGGCGAAAAGTTCGCGCACATCCCTTGCCTCAACGACAGTGCAGAGGGCATGGCGGTGATCGAGGCAATGGTGCGGCGCGAGCTGTCCGGCTGGGCTTGAATGGATCCCGCCGTCCATGCACCCGCAATCCGTGATCACCTGATTGTAACATTGCTGAAACACACTTAAGTGTTTGGTGGAATCGGCCGCGTGGCAATGTCCAACATGGCCTTTGAGGGGAGAGCCAAAATGGGTTTCAGTGGTTTCGATATTGCGCTTCTTGTTCTTGTCGCCCTTGTCGTGCTGGTGCTTTTCAAGGGCATCCGGACAATTCCGCAAGGCTACAATTATACCGTCGAACGCTTTGGCCGTTACACCAAGACATTGAGCCCGGGCCTCAACCTCATCGTGCCCTTCGTCGACCGTATCGGCGCCAAGATGAACATGATGGAGCAGGTGCTCGACGTTCCGACCCAGGAGATCATCACCCGCGACAACGCCACCGTGGCCGTCGACGGCGTTGCCTTCTATCAGGTGCTCAACGCGGCGCAGGCCGCCTACCAGGTCGCCGGCCTGCAGAACGCTATCCTCAATTTGACGATGACCAACATCCGCACCGTGATGGGCTCGATGGACCTCGACGAGCTGTTGTCAAACCGTGATGCCATCAACGAGCGCCTGCTGCGCGTCGTTGATGAGGCCGCGCACCCCTGGGGTATCAAGATCACCCGTGTCGAGATCAAGGACATCAATCCACCGGCCAATCTCGTCGAATCGATGGGCCGCCAGATGATGGCCGAGCGCAACAAGCGCGCCCAGATCCTCGCCGCCGAAGGCCTCAAGCAATCGCAGATCCTGGAGGCCGAGGGCCGCAAGGAAGCCGCCTTCCGCGATGCCGAGGCGCGCGAGCGCTCGGCCGAGGCTGAAGCACGCGCCACGCAGGTGGTATCGGAGGCGATTTCCAAGGGTGACGTGCAGGCGCTCAACTACTTTGTCGCGCTGAAATACACCGAAGCGCTGACCAGGATCGGTGCAGCGACAAACAGCAAACTCGTGCTGATGCCGATAGAGGCTTCCTCACTGATCGGCACGCTCGGCGGCATTGGTGAAATCGCCAGGGAAGTTTTCAAGGGCGAAGGCACCGCCAGTCCAGCACGACAGGCCCGCCCGCCCGTGGTTCGTCCCAGCGAGACCTGAGGCCATGTTCGATCGCATCATTTCCGAACTCGGTCCGTGGAGCTGGAT
This sequence comes from Mesorhizobium sp. M0778, assembly GCF_040320105.1. Classification (NCBI taxonomy): domain Bacteria; kingdom Pseudomonadati; phylum Pseudomonadota; class Alphaproteobacteria; order Hyphomicrobiales; family Phyllobacteriaceae; genus Mesorhizobium; species Mesorhizobium sp. M0778. The sequence continues at coordinate 216,110 of NZ_JAMYPA010000004.1, forward strand.
GGTCCTCGGCTTCGTCCTGCTGGTGATGGAGGTCGTCGCGCCGGGCATTTTCATGCTGTGGATCGGCATTGCCGCGCTGTTGATCGGCGTCGTCTCGCTGCTCATCTGGGACGCCGGTTTCTGGAGCTGGCAGGTCCAGGTCCTCGCCTTCCTCGCGCTGTCGCTGGTCTCGGCCTATGTCGGCAAGCGGCTGGTGGGCGGGCGGCATGAGGAAACCGACCAGCCGCTGCTCAACCGGCGCGGCGCGCAGATGGTCGGCCGGACGGCGACCCTTGCCGAGCCGATCAAGGATGGGCGCGGCCGCATCAAGCTCGGCGACACGTTGTGGCGCGTCTCCGGCCCTGACCTGCCGGCCGGCACGCAGGTGCGCGTGACCGGTGCCGCCGACACCGACCTGGAACTGACGGTCGAGGCAGTCTAGAAGCCCGCTAGGCAGCACCGATGCGCAGCAGGTCGTGCAGATGGACGAGCCCGATCGGCCGTCTGCCTTCGACCACCATCAGGCTGGTAATGGCAGAATCGTTGATCGTCTGCAGCGCCGTCGCAACCAGTGTGTCGGGCGCCGCCATTTTTGGCTCTCTGGTCATCACCTGATCGACGCTCATGGCCAGAAGATCGCTGCCGATATGGCGCCTGATGTCGCCATCGGTGATGATGCCGATCAGCTTGCCGTCCGCCGAAGTGACCGCCACGCAGCCAAACCCCTTGCGCGACAATTCGAGGATCGCCTCGCGCATGCCGGTGCCGGACGACACCAGAGGCAGCCTGTCGCCGACATGCATGATCTCGCGGATCTGCGTCAGGTTGGCTCCGAGCTGGCCGCCGGGATGGAACGTTCGGAAATGGTCCGGGGTGAAGCCGCGCGCCTCGAGCAACGCGATGGCCAGCGCATCGCCCATCACCATTTGCAGCAGCGTCGAGGTCGTCGGCGCAAGGCCGTGCGGACAGGCTTCCGGGGCTCGCGGCAGCAGAAGCACCACGTCCGCTGCACGCGCCAGAGCCGATTTTTCGCCGGCGGTGACCGCGACCAGCGGGATCGAGAAGCGCCTGGAATAGGCGATGATGCCCTTGAGCTCGAGGCTTTCCCCCGACCACGACAGGGCGATGATGGCGTCGTTCCGAGCGATCATGCCGAGGTCGCCGTGATTGGCTTCGGCAGGGTGGACGAAGAAGGCCGGCGTGCCGGTCGAAGCGAGCGTTGCGGCGATCTTCGAGCCGATATGGCCGCTTTTGCCGACCCCGGTGACGATGACGCGGCCATCGATCTGCGACACCATGTCGACCGCCCGTGCGAACGGCTCGGCCAGCCCGTTTTCGAGCGCGTCTGCCAGTGCCGCGACGCCGGCCTGCTCTGTCGCCACCGTTCTCAGCGCCGAGGCAATCGCGGCCTGCTCGTCGAGCGGCTTCCTGTCTGGGGATTTCACGTCCATGGACGATGCGATTAGCGCTTCGGCGCGCGCCTGTCCAACGGAATTGCCGCCCAGAACACCTTGGCGGGCGATCCCTCAACGCTCCGTTAACCATCCCCATTTACGGTTTCGTAAGTATGGCGCGCGTGCGCCGCGCAAGCAGTGGTGCCGATGTCCGGGTTTCAGCCTCAAAACAAAATAGGACGAAAGGGCAACGCGGTTTGCGCTTTGCTGCTGGCAACCAGTGTCCTTGCGTTGTCGCGTCCGGCACTGCTTTGCGCCCAGGAAATCGAGCCGCGCGGTGAGGTTTCGGAATCGACAATCCTGGACGACCAGCCGTACAGGATCAGGCAGTTGGGCATGGCTGCTGCAACCGCCAACGACGATACGCCGCTGCCTACCTATCGTCCGGCCAGCCCGGGGGCCTTGCCTGACGACGGCACGGGCGAGGCGGCGGCCACAACCGGCGGCACTTTCGATCCACCAGCGGCCAGCGACGACCCGTTTGCCGACCCTGCTCCGCCGCCACGACGGCGGCCGAGCGCAACGCAACGCGCCGTCGAAGAAGGCAAGGCCAAAGATGAGGCCGTGGACAACAAGAAGAGCAAGAGAGGCGCCACTGCGACTGCAGCGACGCCGACGACCGACGACACCGACACCGCCGCCATAGACGAGCAGGATACGGCCAACCGCCGTGCGGTGACCATCGATTCCGCCGAAAGGCTCAAGCTCGACCCCGGCGCCGAGCGCACCGAAGCCATCGAAGGCCAGGACAAGAAGAACGAGGACGACCCGTTCGCCGCCACCGGCATCCAGCTCGGCTCCTTCGTGATCCGGCCGACGCTCGAGCAAGGCCTGACGTATTCAACAAACGCCGATTCGAGCAGCCTCGGCAAGCCGGCATTGCTGTCGGAAACGACGCTGCGCTTCAACGCCGTCTCCGACTGGCGGGAGAATTCGGCGACGATTGAGGGCTATGGCATCTTCCGCGAGACGTTGTCCGGCTATGACGTTCACGAGGCGCAAGGCCGCGTCGACGGCACGCTCAACATCGATCTCGACAATGATCTGCGCGCCATCGCCAAACTTGGCTACGAGGCCGTGCCCGAATCGGCCTCGGCGCCGGACGCCATCGTCGGCGCCGTTGGGCAGCCGGTGCGCCAGACCGTGAGCGGCAGCCTCGCCGTCGAGAAGGATGCGGGAAAGATGCGCTTCGCGCTGACCGGCGCGGTCGAGCACGACATCTTTGGTGACGCCAAGCTTTCGTCGGGGGGATCGCTGTCGCAGAAGGGCCGCGACTCGACGCTCTATACGGCCATTTTGCGCACCGGCTACGAGATCTCGCCTGCCATCACTCCGTTCACCGAAATCGAGGTCGGCCGGCGCGCTTATGATTTGCGCGTCGATCCAAACGGCTTCCAGCGCTCCTCGACGCGGCTTGGCGCACGGGCCGGCGTCGAGCTCGATCTCCGCGAGAAGCTTACCGGCGAGTTCTCGGTCGGCTGGCTGCGCGAAGCTATCGACGACGACGCCCTGCCGGCGATTTCGGGCGCGACGGTTAATGCCGATCTCAAATGGTCGCCGGAACGCGGCACCACGATCGGCCTCACCGCACAGACGACCGCCGAGAACACGACGAACGCGGGCGAAAGCGGCGACATGCTCTATTCCAGCAGCCTCACCGGCGAGCGGCAAATCCGCGCCAACCTGACCGGAAATGCCGCTCTCGGCGTTGAATGGCGCGACTATACCGGCTCCGACGATCATGATTTGACGCTGAGCGCCGAGGCTGGGCTGACATGGTGGCTGAACCGCTATGCCGGGCTCACCACCCGCGTCAGGACTGAAAAACTGACCAGCAACCTGGTTGGACGCGACTACACGGCCAACAGTATCTTCGTCGGCTTGAAGTTGCAGCGCTAATGCATGTCGCGCAAAAGTGTGCAGCGGTTTTGCGATAACGACATGCATAAAACAAGAACCTAAAGCGCATCGCATAAGGCTGGTCGAATGCGGCGCACTTTAGCCAGTCAGCGCGAACCGGTGTTGAAGCTAGAAGGCTACGCCGCGGCGTTCTGACGGCGCGAGTTCGTCGAGAAGCGTGCGAATGACACCGGCCATGCTTGCATTCATGTCGCTGCGCCACAGTGCGAAGGCAACGTTGGCCTCGACGAAGCCTTCGGGCGAGCCGCAGTCGAACGTCCGCCCGCGGTAGTGGTAGCCGTAGAAGGGCTGTTGCTTCTGCAGCTTCAGCATTGCATCGGTGAGCTGGATCTCGTTGCCGGCGCCTTTTTCCTGGCCTTCGAGTATCTTGAATATCTCCGGCTGCAGGATATAGCGCCCGTTGATGAAGAGGTTCGACGGCGCGGTGCCGGTCTTCGGCTTTTCCACCATGCCGGTGATGCTGAAACCGTGATGGGCGTCCTCGCCGCGGCCGACAATGCCGTATTTGTGCGCCTCGGCGGGATCGCATTCCTGCACGGCGACGATGTTGTTGCCGGTCTCGGCGTAAAGCTCGACCATGTCCTTCATGCAGCTTTTTTCCGACTGCATGATCATGTCGGGCAACAGCAGCGCAAAGGGCTCGTCGCCGACAAGCTCGCGCGCGCACCAGACGGCGTGGCCAAGGCCGAGCGGCACCTGCTGGCGGGTGAAGCTGGTCTGCCCCGGCGCCGGCTGCAGCCGCTGCAGGCGGGCGAGCTGATCATCCTTGCCACGCTGCGCAAGCGTGTCGTAGAGCTCGAACTGGACATCGAAGTGATCCTCGATGACCGCCTTGTTGCGGCCGGTCACGAAGATGAAATGCTCGATCCCGGCTTCGCGCGCCTCATCGACCACATACTGGATGACCGGCCTGTCGACGACCGTCAGCATTTCCTTGGGAATGGCCTTGGTGGCGGGGAGAAAGCGCGTGCCGAGACCGGCAACCGGGAATACTGCCTTGCGAACTCTCTTCATGTGCCAATTATCCATTTGCATGCCGGTTCGGCAATCCCGATTCGAGACATTTTCATGCCGAAATCGAGCATTACTGAACGACGGGACAGAAATCTCAGCTGGTAAAGCGTCGACGCATCTTTTCATCCCGGACGGCACCTATGGTAAACCAAATGCTAACCGGGTTCGGCGATGAATAGTCTTCCTGAGATAAAGAAGGAGGAAAAGATGTCCGTTCGCAACGTCGCAAGGCGCTTCACCAGCGTCCTGACGGCCGCCAGCCTCTCGCTTGCCTTGCTCATGCCCAGCGGGCCGGCTTTTGCCGATGCCGGCTTCCGCCAATGGGTCGCCAGCTTCCGTGCTACCGCCGTGGCGAGCGGCGTTTCCGGCTCCGTCTACGACCAGGCATTCAAGGGCATCAGCGATGCTGATCCGATGGTGCTGGAAAAGGCCCGTACTCAACCCGAATTCACCGCACCCGCCTGGGATTATTTCGACAACCGCGTCCATGACCAGTCGGTCGCCGTCGGCCAGCAGATGGCAAGGAAATGGAAGCCGTGGCTGGACAGGATCGAGGCAAGATACGGCGTCGACCGCTACATCCTGCTGGCCATCTGGTCGATGGAGTCGAACTACGGCGAAACCCTCAAGCGCGATGACATCATGCGCAATGTCGTGCGCTCGCTGGCGACGCTTGGTTATGCCGACCCGAAGCGCGCGAAATTTGCCCGCACCCAGCTGATCGCGGCGCTGAAGATCCTGCAGACCGGCGACATCGACGAAAGCCATCTCAGCGGCTCTTGGGCCGGCGCGATGGGTCATACCCAGTTCATCCCCACCAGCTACCTGTCCTATGCGGTCGATATGGACGGCAACGGCAAGCGCGACATCTGGAATTCGATTCCCGACGCACTGGCGACAGCCGCCAATTTGCTGAGGAAGAACGGCTGGCAGGCAGGCAAGACCTGGGGTTATGAGGTCAGCCTTCCGGACGGCAAGAAGCTGCCCGGGGGCTCGAAGTCGCTGTCGCAATGGCAGGCGCTTGGCGTCACCCGTGCCAACGGCAAGCCATTCAAGAACGGTGGGGACAAGGCGACGTTGAAGCTGCCCGGTGGCCGGGGCGGGCCGGCTTTCCTGATGATCAAGAATTTCTCGGTCATCAAGCGCTACAACAATGCCGACAAATATGCGCTCGCCGTGGGCCTTCTTGCCGACGAAATCGCCGGCTATGGCGGGCTTGTGCAGGACTGGAAGCGACCGTTTACCAAGCTCTCCTTCGAGGAAAGGCAGGAGCTTCAGAAGCGACTTTCCGAGCACGGCTATTACGACGGCAAGTTCGATGGCAAGATCGGTGACGGATCGAAAACCGCCATCATGGCCTTCCAGGCAAAGGCCGGCTTGACCCAGGACGGGTATCCGAGCAAGGAAGTGCTCAAATGGCTCAGGCAAAACTAGAGCCGGTTACGGGATGGAGAGGGTGATTGGTTTCGGCTGCGCGCATCCGGTTGATCGTTCGTCGCGTGCCGATCCTCGTTCTGGCGATCGTCGTTCTGGCAGTCGGCGCGGCCAGCGCCTTTCATACCTCGGCCATGGCGCAGGAGCCGGAAAGTCGTGGCTGGTCGCTGCGCGACCTGTTGTTTCCGCGCAGAAGCGAGCGGTTTGAGCAGCCGCCGCCCGAATTCCCGAGAGAATTCCAGAGAACAAAGCCCAGACCCAAGCTGAGGAAGCCCCGGTCCGTTCGCCGGCCGGCGCCGGCCGAGCCGACAATCCCGGTGGCCGAGAAGGCGCCCGATGCGCGCGTCGTTCTGGTGGTCGGCGATTTCATGGCGTCTGGACTGGCTGAGGGGCTCGACGCCGCCTTTGCCGAAAACACCGGCGTCAGGATTGTCGTCCGCGCCAACGGCTCGTCCGGCTTCGTGCGCGACGATGTCTACAACTGGCCCGAACAGGTCAAGTCGCTGATCGCTGCCGAAAAACCGGCAGCCGTCGTCGTCATGCTCGGATCCAACGACCGGCAGCAGATGCGCGTCGGCGATGTGCGTGAGCAGCCGCGATCCGAAAACTGGACCAAGGAGTACGAGCGCCGGACCGAAGCGCTCGGCAAAGCCATCGCTTCAGCCAAGGTGCCGTATCTGTGGGTTGGCATGCCGGCCTTCCGGGTCTCGAAAATGACCTCCGACATGCTGGCCTTCAACGACATCTACCGCTCGTCCGCCGAAAGCCACGGCGGCGAATTCGTCGATGTCTGGGACGGGTTCGTCGACGAGAACGGCGCCTTTATCACCAGCGGACCGGACATCAACGGCCAATCGGTGCGCCTGCGCTCCGACGACGGCATCAACATGTCGAAGGCCGGCAAGCGCAAGCTCGCCTTCTACACCGAAAAGCCGCTGATGAAGATCCTTGGGCTGGCCGCTCCGGGAAGTGTGGTCACAGCTTCTGCCCCGGCCGGCGCTCCCGTCGAGGCGCCGGCACCTGCTGCCGCACCGATAGCCGCCGATCGCACTGTGCCGATGCTGCTCAGCGATCCGGCGCTGGACGGCGGCTCGGAACTACTCGGCGCCGCCCCGCCGGCAAAGGCGGACAAGAATTTGCCCGGCGAAAAGCTGATCGTCGAGGGCAAGGCGACCGACGCCTCGCCCGGCCGCGCCGACGATTTCTCGTGGCCGCCCAAGATACAACCTGCGACTGCGGCTGCTGCATCCGACACGACGACGGCGATCCGGCAGTAAAACTGGCGACTCTTTCTGTAGAGTTTCGGAACGGACTCAGCGCGGCAGCACGCTCGATCCCATCAGAGACTCATCGATGGCGCGCGCCGCCTGGCGGCCCTCGCGGATTGCCCAGACGACCAGCGACTGGCCGCGCCGCACGTCGCCAGCCGCATAGAGCCTTTCGACGCTGGTTCTGTAATCGCGGTCATTGGCCTCGACGTTCTTCGAACGGCGGCTGTCGGTGACGATCGTCATCTGCCCGTCGAGTTCCGACACCGGCCCTCGAGCGGCTGGCCCGGCAAAGCCGATGGCGATGAACGCGAGATCGGCGCGGATGACGAATTCGGTGCCGGCGATCGGCTTGCGCTTTTCGTCGACCTCGCAGCATTTGACCCCGGTCAGCTGGCCGTCTTCGCCGATGAATTCAAGCGTCGCCACCTGGAATTCGCGCTCGGCGCCTTCGGCCTGCGAGGACGAGGTGCGCATCTTGGTCGCCCAGTAGGGCCAGACCGATAGCTTGTCTTCCTTTTCCGGCGGCTGCGGCCGGATGTCGAGCTGGGTGACGCGCACCGCGCCCTGGCGGAAGGCGGTACCGACGCAGTCGGAGGCAGTGTCGCCGCCGCCGACGACGACGACATGCTGGCCGCCGGCGACGATCGGGCGCGACGGCCATGCCACCGACTGGATCGGCTCGCCGCCGATACGCTTGTTCTGCTGCACCAGATAGGGCATCGCGTCGTGCACGCCGTCGAGATCGTCGCCCGGGATGTTGGCCGGGCGCGGCGTTTCGGAACCGCCGCAATAGAGCACCGCGTCGTATTCGGCGAGCAGTTCGGCGACCGGCTTGTCGACGCCGACATTGACGCCGCAATGGAAGCTGACACCCTCGCCCTGCATCTGCTCGATGCGCCGGTCGATATAATGCTTCTCGATCTTGAAGTCGGGGATGCCGTAGCGCATCAGCCCGCCCGGCCGGCTCTCGCGCTCATAGACGTGAACGTCATGGCCGGCGCGGCCGAGTTGCTGGGCGGCCGCCATGCCGGCCGGCCCCGAGCCGATGATCGCGACGCGCTTGCCGGTCTTCCGTTCCGGCGGATAGGGCCGGATATGGCCGGTTTCATAGGCCTTGTCGGCAATCGCCTGCTCGATCGTCTTGATGGCGACCGGAATGTCCTCGAGGTTCAGCGTGCAGGCTTCCTCGCAAGGTGCCGGACAGATGCGGCCGGTGAATTCCGGAAAATTGTTGGTCAAATGCAGGTTGCGGATCGCGTTGTCCCAGTCGCCATTGTAGACGAGGTCGTTCCAGTCCGGGATCTGGTTGTGGATCGGGCAGCCGGTCGGTCCATGGCAATACGGAATGCCGCAATCCATGCAGCGCGCCGCCTGTTTCTCGACCTCCTTATCCGACATCGGCAGCGTGAACTCGCGGAAATGTCGGATGCGGTCGGAAGCCGGCTGGTACTTGTGCACCTGCCGATCGATCTCGAGAAACCCTGTTACCTTGCCCATAGTCCAGTCCCTGCTGTCCGGAAGGCACGCCTGGCGACGCACCCGTTAACCTCATAAGGCAGCCGTGGCAACCTTCAGTCCGAGGTCAGGATTGTTGATGAAGATGGTTGCCGGGACGCATGGCTTCCCGGCTTTCCAAATCTATTCCGCCGCCACGTTCATGCGCATACGTTCCATCTCGATCAGCGCGCGGCGGTATTCGACCGGCATGATCTTCCGGAATTTCGGCCGGAAAATCGCCCAATCGTCGAGGATCTCGCGACCTCGTACCGAGCCCGTGTAGTGGACGTGGTTGGAGATCAGCTGGTAGAGCCGCTCCTCGTCATGGCTGGTCATATCGCCGGATACGTCGACACGGCCCTTGTGGTCGAGATCGCCGCCATGGTGGAGCAGCTTTTCCATCAGGTCGTCCTCTTCCGGAACCGGCTCCAGCTCGACCATCGCCATGTTGCAGCGTTCGGCGAAATCGCCCGCCTCGTCGAGCACATAGGCGACGCCGCCCGACATGCCGGCGGCGAAGTTGCGACCGGTCTGGCCGATGACGACGACGATACCGCCGGTCATGTATTCGCAACCATGGTCGCCGACGCCTTCGACGACGGCGGCGACGCCCGAATTGCGCACGGCAAAACGCTCGCCGGCGACGCCGCAGAAATAGGCCTCGCCCTCGGTCGCGCCGTAGAGCACGGTATTGCCGACAATAATGGACTCGGCAGCAACGATTTTCGTGTTCTCCGGCGGACGGATGACGATGCGGCCGCCCGACAGGCCCTTGCCGACATAGTCGTTGGCCGCGCCTACCAGTTCGAACGAGACGCCGCGCGCCAGGAAGGCGGCGAAGGACTGGCCGGCCGTGCCGGTGAGCTTGACCGAGATCGTGTCCTCGCGCAGGCCCTTGTGCTTGAAGCGCTTTGCCACTTCACCCGACAGCATGGCGCCGGTCGAACGGTCGACGTTGCGGATCGGCAGTTCGATGCTGACTGGCTGCCTGGCTTCGAGCGCCGGCTTTGCCAGTTCGATCAGCTTGCGGTCGAGCACGTCGTCGATCGGATGCTTCTGCCGCTCGGTCCAGTGCACCGCCTCGTGCGGCGCATCCGGCTTGTAGAACATCTTGCTGAAGTCGAGCCCGCGCGCCTTCCAGTGCTGGATCAGCTCGCGCTTTTCCAGAAGGTCGGTGTCGCCGATGATCTGGTCGAGATGGGTGTAGCCCATCTCGGCGAGCAGCGCCCGCACCTCTTCCGCCACATAGAAGAAGAAGTTGATGACGTGCTCGGGCGTGCCCTTGAAGCGCTTGCGCAGTACCGGGTCCTGCGTCGCGACGCCGACCGGGCAGGTGTTGAGATGGCACTTGCGCATCATGATGCAGCCGGCCGCGATCAACGGCGCGGTCGAGAAACCGAACTCGTCGGCGCCGAGCAGCGCGCCGATGACAACGTCCCGCCCGGTGCGCAGGCCGCCATCGACCTGCAGCGCGACGCGCGACCTGAGGCCGTTGAGCACCAGCGTCTGGTGCGTCTCGGCAAGGCCCATTTCCCACGGACTGCCGGCATGCTTGAGCGAGGTCAGCGGTGAAGCGCCAGTGCCGCCGTCATAGCCTGATATGGTGATGTGATCGGCACGCGCCTTGGCGACGCCGGCCGCAACCGTGCCGACACCGACTTCCGAGACCAGCTTGACCGATACGTCCGCCGCCGGATTGACGTTCTTTAGGTCGTAGATGAGCTGCGCCAGATCCTCGATCGAATAGATATCGTGATGCGGCGGCGGCGAGATCAGGCCGACGCCCGGCGTCGAATGCCTGACTTTGGCGATGGTCGCGTCGACCTTGTGGCCCGGCAACTGGCCGCCCTCGCCGGGCTTTGCCCCTTGCGCGACCTTGATCTGCATCATGTCGGAATTGACAAGATACTCCGCCGTGACGCCAAAGCGTCCCGAGGCGACCTGCTTGATCGCCGAGCGTTCGGGGTTCTTGCCGCCGCCCGGCAGTGGCAGATAGCGGTCGGCCTCTTCGCCGCCCTCGCCGGTGTTCGACTTGCCGCCGATGGCGTTCATGGCGCGCGCCAGCGTCGTGTGCGCTTCCCTGGAGATCGAGCCGAAGGACATCGCCCCGGTCGAGAACCGCTTGACGATGTCGGCCGCCGGCATGACCTCGTCGAGCGAAACCTTCTTGCGCCCAGTTTCTTCCGCGAGCCTGATCTTGAACAGGCCGCGAATGGTCTGGGCACGGGCCGTCTCGCTGTCGATCTGGGCGGAATAGTCCTTGAACGTTTCCCACGAGCCCTGGCGCACGGCGTGCTGCAAGGTGGCCACCGCATCCGGCGACCAGATGTGTGCTTCACCGCGCATGCGGAACACGTATTCGCCGCCCACCTCGAGGCTGTTGCGCAGCACCGGGTCGTTGCCGAAACCATCGGTATGGCGGCTGAGCGTCTCGGCCGCGATCTCGTCCAGTCCGACGCCCTCGATCAGTGTCGCGGTGCCGGTGAAGTATTGCTGCACGAAATCGGTCTTCAGCCCGATGGCGTCGAAGATCTGCGCGCCGCAATAGGACTGGTAGGTCGAGATGCCCATCTTGGACATCACCTTGAGGATGCCCTTGCCGATCGACTTGATGTAGCGGGAGACCACTTCGTAGGCGTCCACCTCTTTCGGCAGTTCGCCACGCTTGTGCATATCGAGCAGCGTGTCGAAGGCAAGATAAGGGTTGATCGCCTCGGCGCCATAGCCGGCAAGGCAGCAGAAATGATGCACTTCGCGCGGCTCGCCGGATTCCACGACCAGCCCGACCGAAGTGCGCAATCCCTTGCGGATCAGGTGGTGGTGCACCGCGGCTGTCGCCAGAAGCGCCGGGATGGCGATCCGGTCCGGCCCGACCTGGCGGTCGGACAGGATGATGATGTTGTAGCCGCCGGCGACCGCCGCCTCCGCCCGCTCACACAAGCGGTCGATGGCACCCTGCATGCCCGCTGCGCCCTCGTTCGAGCCATAGGTAATGTCGATCGTCTTGGTGTCGAACCGGTCCTCGGTGTGGCCGATGGAGCGGATCTTTTCGAGATCGCCATTGGTCAGGATCGGCTGGCGCACCTCGAGCCGCTTGCGGCGCGAATTGCCAACCAGGTCGAAGATGTTGGGCCGCGGCCCGATGAAGGACACCAGGCTCATCACCAACTCCTCGCGGATTGGGTCGATCGGCGGGTTAGTGACCTGAGCAAAGTTCTGCTTGAAATAGGTGTAGAGCAGCTTCGACTTGTCCGACATCGCCGAGATCGGCGTGTCGGTGCCCATCGATCCCACGGCTTCCTGGCCGGTGGTCGCCATCGGCGACATCAACAGCTTGGTGTCTTCCTGGCTGTAGCCGAACGCCTGCTGGCGATCGAGCAGGCTGACATCCCTGCGCAATTCGCGCGGCTCGACCGGCTTCAGGTCTTCGAGGATGAGCTGCGTGTTGGCGAGCCAGCTCTTGTACGGATGCCTGGTCGCAATCTCCGACTTGAGCTCCTCGTCAGAGACGATGCGGCCCTTCTCGAGGTCGATCAGAAGCATACGGCCGGGCTGCAGCCGCCACTTCTTGACAATCCTCTCCTCCGGCACCGGCAGCACGCCGGCTTCCGAGGCCATGATGACGCGGTCATCGTCGGTGACGATGTAGCGTGCCGGGCGCAGACCGTTGCGGTCGAGCGTGGCGCCGATCTGGCGGCCATCGGTAAAGACCACCGCCGCCGGTCCGTCCCACGGCTCCATCAGCGCGGCATGGTATTCATAGAAAGCCTTGCGGTCGGCATCCATGAGCTTGTTGCCGGCCCAGGCTTCCGGGATCAGCATCATCATGGCGTGGCTGAGGCTGTACCCGCCCTGGAACAGGAACTCGAGCGCATTGTCGAAGCAGGCGGTGTCTGACTGGCCGTCGTAGGAGATTGGCCAAAGCTTCGAGATGTTGTTGCCGAACAGTTCGGAATCGACGGACGCCTGTCGCGCCGCCATCCAGTTGTTGTTGCCGCGCACGGTGTTGATCTCGCCATTGTGCGCGACCATGCGGTAGGGATGCGCCAGCTTCCACGACGGGAACGTGTTGGTCGAGAAGCGCTGGTGGACCAGGATCAGCGCGGTTTCGAAGCGCGGATCGGTGAGGTCCTTGTAATAGGCGCCGACCTGGTAGGCCAGGAACATGCCCTTGTAGACGATGGTGCGCGCCGACAGCGACACGCAGTAGGAACCGATGTCCTTGTTGTCGTTCTCGGCGTAGATGCGGCCCGATATCACCTTGCGCAACAGATAGAGCCTGGCCTCGTACTCCTCGTCGTCAAGAATGTCGGCTGTACGGCCGATGAATATCTGACGATGGAACGGCTCGGACGCCACGATATCAGGCGCCGTCGACAAGGACGAATTGTCGACGGGCACATCACGGAAACCGATGAGCGGAAGCCCCTCGGACTGCGCCGATTCGGCAATGATGTCCTCGATGTGAGCACGAAGTGCTGCATCCTGCGGCATGAACCAGTGTCCGACACCGTACTGACCGGCCGGCGGCAGTTCGATGCCCTGGGCTGCCATCTCTTCGCGGAAGAAACGGTCTGGAAGCTGCACCAGCACGCCGGCGCCATCGCCGGCCAGCGGATCGGCGCCGACGGCCCCGCGATGCGTCAGGTTTTCGAGCACGGCAAGGCCGTCCTCGACGATCTGATGCGACTTCACGCCCTTCATGTTGACGATGAAGCCGACGCCGCAGGCATCATGCTCGTTGCGCGGATCGTAGAGGCCGTGCGCGGCGTAGCCGGTGCTGGTTCGCCCAATATTGGTCAGGGACGGATTTTTGACGACTGCCGCTTTCGTCTGCGCGGCCTTCGTCGCAGATGGCGTCATGTCCGTCATCGTCGTGTCCTCCGTTCCGTCCCTTTCGGGCGCTGGTTTCCGTCGGGAAGCGCGTGGCTCCCCTTTCAATCTTGCGGCACGTCTGGCGAAATTCTTGCCGACCGTGCGGCTTTCCGCATGGTTCGCATATGGTATTCGTACAGGCCAGAGCCAGGCTGTCTAGCTGTCGCTCGCGGCAATGGCCGTAGAGGCGCAATCATATGCCAATGCGGCCAGTTTTGTGCGACAAAATAAGACAGCACTACTGTCCTAAATTTTTATGACAGAAATCTTAAGCGCATACAAGACCGATTCACAAAATTATTGGAGCGTTGGCGACAGAAAATTGCGCGGAACGCGGCGACAGCGTAACCTTCAGTCGCTGCATCTACGGTCTGGCTTTCGCTGGCTTTAGCGGATTTTCGGCATCTGCCACTTGCGGCCGGCATGCGAAAGCGGCCAAGCTCGCACCAATTTTCCCAGCATAGGCAGACGCATGATTTTCGCTTCCGACAATTGGGCAGGCGCCCATCCCCGTATCGCTGCCGGCCTGTCGGCCCATACCGACGGCTTCTCCACCGCCTATGGCGACGGTGTCCTCGACAAGGCCGTTTACCAGCGCTTCAGTGAAATCTTTGAATGCGAGGTCGCGGTGTTTTTCGTGGCCACCGGCACCGCTGCCAATTCGCTGTCGCTGACTACCTATAACAAGCCAGGCGGCATTTCCTTCTGCCATCGCGAATCGCATGTCATCGAGGACGAATGCGGTGCACCGGAATATTTCACCGGCGGTTCGCGGCTTTATACAATCGACGGCGCACTCGGCAAGATCGATGCCGGCGATCTGGAACGGGCAGTGGACCGTTTCGCACCCGAAAACGTCCATTCCGGGCGGCCGATGGCGGTTTCGATCACCCAATCGACCGAGGTCGGCACCGTGTACACGCTGAACGAAATCGCCAGGATTTCGGCGATTGCAAAGCAGCACGGATTGCCGCTGCACATGGACGGGGCCCGCTTTGCCAATGCGCTCGTCGCGCTGGGAACGACGCCGGCGGAAATGACCTGGAAGCACGGCGTCGACATCCTTTCCTTCGGCGGCACCAAGAATGGCTGCTGGTGCGCCGAGGCGATCGTGCTGTTCGACCTCGAGCGAGCCAAGGAATTGGCGTTTTTGCGCAAGCGCGCCGCCCAACTGTTCTCGAAATCGCGCTTCATCGCCGCGCAATTCGATGCTTATTTCAGGGGTGGGCTATGGCTCGACACGGCACGGCACGCCAATGCGATGGCGGCACGCCTAGCCGCGGCGATCGAAGATTCCCCTTCAGCCCGGCTGGCCTGGCTACCGCAGGCGAACGAGGTCTTCGCGGTCATGAAAAAGGCCGAGGCCGAAAGAGTGCAAGCAGCAGGCGCCGTGTTCCACGACTGGCATAGGCCGCTCGGCTACGACAACCATGTCGGCGAGGACGAAGCTCTCTATCGCTTCGTCACCAGCTTCGCGACCACGGCCGACGAGGTCGACCGTTTCGGCTACCTGCTCGCCGGATAGCAAGTCTTACCACCAGCAAAAAGGGGCGGCGCATTTGCTGCACCGCCCCTTTTTCCCGGGGAGTTGGCGTCCCGGGAAGTTTAGCTGCCCGATTTAGCCGGCGGTCTTGGCCTCGATCTGCTTGGCCTTGGCCGGAGCCGAGCTGATCGCGATCTTGCGCGGCTTCAGCTCTTCGGGGATGTTGCGCTTGAGGTCGACAAAAAGCAGGCCGTTCTTCAGCGCGGCGCCGACAACCTCGACGTGATCGGCAAGCTGGAAGCGGCGCTCGAAGGCTCGGCTGGCGATACCGCGATAGAGCAGTTCGGAGCCTTCGCCATTGCCTTCCTCCTTGCGCTCACCCTTGACGGTCAGCACATTGCGGTGAGCTTCGATCGAAATCTCATCTTCCGAGAAGCCGGCCACAGCCATCGAGATGCGATAGGCGTCCTCGCCGGTGCGCTCGATGTTGTAAGGCGGATAGGTCTGGCCTTCCGGCTGCGCAAGCGAATCGAGCATGGTGAACAGCCGGTCAAAACCGACGGTCGAACGGTAGAGCGGGGAAAAATCAACGTGACGCATGGTGTGTTCTCCTGTTGAGCAACAAGGTTTGCGTATGGCCGGTGCGAAACCCGTGACGGCGTTCCGGATGGGCCAGCGGCCCCGACATTGGCGGCCGCATAACAAATTTGGGAAGCGGGCGACGGCATTTCAAGATTTGCCCGCGTCCGAACCGCATCGGCCCCTGATCACGTCCCGATGCCGATGAACGGCAGATGAACCGTGGCTTCGGCGAGCGTTCAGCCAGACGGCATTAAAACTGTTCTCGAGATCAGAAACAGGTCGCCTGAGAAGGCGACACGACGAGGCCGAACCGGGTGTAACGTCCCTTCCTCCCGGGTCGACAGAGGCCGGAAGCACGCCCTAGGTTGCTTCCGGCCTTACTTGTTCGCTGCCTGGGTCAACGTCCCCGGCGTCCCGAATTCCTTTGCTTTTGGCGCATGGGCGTTTATGCCTGACTTGCGCCCACGCCGTCACCGACGCCAAGCAAACACCGTATGACCGATCTGTTCCCCCAGCCCTCCCTGTTCTACGAAACTCCAGGCAATCCGCTGCCGGAAAACGCGGCCGGCGGCTTCTTCACCACGCGCGACGGCAAGAAGATCCGCTATGGGCTGTTTGCCGCGGTTGCCCGCCCGATGAAGGGCACCGTCGTCGTCCTGACCGGCCGCAACGAGTGCATCGAGAAGTATTTCGAGACCATTCGCAACCTTGCCGACCGGGGTTTTGGCGTGGCGACCCTCGACTGGCGCGGCCAAGGCGCTTCCGACCGGATGATCGGCGATCGCCAGCGCGGCTACGTCCGAAGCTTTTTCGACTATACCGGCGATCTCGAGCAGTTCTTCGAAGAGATCGTGCTGCCCGATTGCCGGGGACCCTACTACATACTGGCCCATTCGGCCGGGGCGGTGATTGCGCTGCTCGCCGCACCCTCAATGGCGAACCGCGTACGTCGCATGGTGCTGATCGCACCATTCTTCACCGTGCCTGACCTCCCGGTTTCGGTAAAAACCGTTCGCGGCATCTGTTCGCTGTTCTGCCTTCTCGGCCTTGGCCGGCTCTATGCCGCATGGGGGCCGCGGCCGAAGGAATCGGTGCCCTTCGCCATAAACAAGCTGACCAGCGACCCGGAACGCTATCGGCGCAACACGCTGATCTACGAAACCTATCCGCAGCTGGCGCTCGGCGGACCGACGATCTGCTGGCTGAAGGCGGCCACGGAGGCGTCCTTGATCGTCAGCGACCCGGATTTCATGGCCAAGATCCAGGTGCCCTTGCTGATGATCGCCGCCGGCGCCGACCAGGTCGTCTCGACCAGGGCAGTCGAAGCCTATGCAAGACGTCTGCGCGTCGGCTCGCTAGTGATGATCGACGGCGCTCGCCACGAGATCCTGCAGGAGGCCGACCTCTATCGCGAGCAACTGCTTGCGGCATTCGATGCTTTCATCCCAGGAACCGGCGACGCTGTTTAACCGCTTCGCCAGCGCCCGGCAACAAAGCCTGCGCGGGTTGCTTGCCCGGCGCAGCTTGCCCCTTATTCCCGTTCAGGCATCGAGCGCTAGGTAGCGGCCAAAGAGATTGGAGGCAATTCGGCAGAGACCGGGAGAAAAACGACCATGAACGCATCGAACACGCTGTCACGTCAGGGGCATCGGCTACTGCAGATTGGCGTCGCGCTGCTGCTGTTTTCGTCATTCGAAGGGTTTGCAATACCGTACCTCGCCGCACCGCGGCTCGGACTGTCCGCGCACACGCTCAGCGCCCTGGAGGGCGTTCTGTTGCTGGCGCTAGGCCTCGCATGGTCTAGGCTCAATCTCGGCGCGGCGATGTCGCGGATTGCGTTCTGGCTGCTGATCTATTCGGCTTTGGCGATCCTGGCCGCCTACGTGATCGCCAGCGCCTGGGGGGCCGGCAACGAGACAATGCCGTTGGCGGCCGGAGCCTTCCACGGAAGTGCCTTTCAGGAAACAGTCATCAAAGGCGTGGCGTATTCGTCTGCGCCGACCGGCCTCATCTCTTTCGTGCTCATTTTGTGGGGCCTGCGTCTCTCGGACGCTTGGCCTGCCGATAGCTAATGCATGTCCCGCAAAAGTGCGCAGCGGTTTTGCGATAACGACATCCAAACGAGCGCGTCTCCCATGAGTCGATTCAAACCCGACGCGCTTTAGAACCGTACCACGGTTTCCGTCGGATTTGCGCAAAACAAACGCTTGGGTATACGGATCCTCAGCCGCGCAGCGCCGCCATTGCTGCTGCGTGCAGCTCCGGCGTCGCCGCCGCCAGGATGTCGCCGCCCTTTTCCGCCGGTCCGCCCTCGAAAGTGGTGACGACGCCGCCTGCCTTCTCGATGATCGGGATAAGCGCAACGATGTCGTAGGGCTTCAATCCCGGATCGGCGACGATATCGACGCTGCCTGCCGCCACCATGGCGAAGGCATAGCAGTCGGTGCCGTAGCGGGCGAGCTGGACCTGTTGCTCGAACAAGTCGTAGCGCAAGCGCGCGTCTCCCTTGAACAGCGCCGGCGTGGTGGTGAACAGCGTCGCCTCGGCGAGATTTGTCGTCTTGCGCGTCGTGAGTTTTCGCGGGCCGCCCGGGCCCTCATAATGCGAGCCGGAGGCATTGGCGTAGAACAGCTCGCCGGTGAAGGGCTGCGACATCATGCCGGCGACGGCATCGCCGTCGACCGTCAGCCCGACCAGCGTGCCCCATACCGGCAGGCCGGAAATAAAGGCGCGTGTGCCATCGATCGGATCGATCACCCAGACATGCCGGCTGGAGATGTTTTCGCTGCCATGTTCCTCGCCGAGAATTCCGTGATCGGGGTACTGCTCGCTGATCAGCACCCGGATGGCGCGCTCGGCCTCGCGGTCGGCCTCGGTGACCGGGTCGAAGCTGCCGCGCTCCTTGTTGGTGACCGCGCCCTGATTGCGGAAGCGCGGCAAGGTCTCGGCTGCGGCGGCACGCGCAATGCGCCGCATGAAATCGATGCTGATGTCCAACTGATTCTCCCGCTCCAGCATGTTTGAGATGCCGGTTTGCCTACGGATTTGTGCCGAAACAAGGGCATTCGGAGCCTTTCGCACGACGCCAACTGTTGCTCGAATGCAACGCCGCCGTCATGGAAATGCAATTTCCACTTCACAGTGAATTAAAAAAGCCGGAACGTGCCTTGACATTTGTGCAGCGCACAATACGTTTGTTCTCGGACAGGGGTTCCTGTCCATGCCCTCCTTGGGCGTTTCCTCCCTAGACTTCGACCGTGTCGTGCAAACGATGCGGTCTTTTTTTACGCTGCCGCATGAGCGGCGAGTGCCGCGATTCCGGCCGCTATTCGGCGGCCAGCGGCAGATCGACGAAATGATGATCCGGCATTGCCATCAGTTCGGCTGAAAACCGCGCCAGGTCGTCGGCCAGGGCGTCGAAACCAGCTGATCTCTGGAACGTCCGCTCATTCATGTAGAGCCCGCGATTGACCTCGATCTGCAGCGCATGCAGATGGCGCACCGGGCGGCCATAGTGCTCCGTGATGAAGCCTCCGGCATAGGGCTTGTTGTGGGCGACGCTGTAGCCCATGCCGGTGAGCAGGCCGATCGCCGTCTCGGTCAACGCCGCCGCGGCGGAGATGCCGAACCGGTCGCCGACGATGAAATCCGGCCGCAATCCGCTGTCGCCAACTCTTATGCTTGCCGGCATCGAGTGGCAGTCTATTAGTACGGCATAACCGAAGCGCGCATGGGTTCTGGTCAAAAGCCGTTTCAGCGTCTCGTGATAGGGTTTGTAGACCGCTTCGATGCGCGCCACGGCTTCGGCCAGCGGCAAGCGGCCGGAATAGATGTCGAGCCCCTCTCCCACCAGCTTGGGCACGGTACCGAGCCCGCCGGCCACCCGCGCCGAGCGGATGTTGCAGAAGGACGGCACCGGTTCGGCGAACATGCGAGGGTCGAGTTCCCACGGCTCCCGGTTGACGTCGAGATAGGCGCGCGGGAAGTTTGCCGCCAGCATCGGCGCCCCGAGCGCGACGGCACCGCCGAACAATTCCTCGACATAGCAGTCCTCGGAGCGGCGGATGGCGTTGCGGTCCAGCTTGGCCATCGCCATGAACCGGTCCGGATAGTAGCGGCCGCTATGCGGCGAGTTGAAGAGGAAGGGAACGCGCTGTTCGGCGCCCGATCGGATTTCGAAGGGTGGAACGACCGAAAAATCCTCGGCTGCCGTTTTCAATTTGAACGAACCCGGAAATACCAATGCATCATGACAGGAAAGTGCCACCTCGCCGCCCGCATGTCCAGCCGCCGAAGCGCTAGCCAAATCAGGATTGTGCGCCCAACGTTCACTTGATGTTTACCGTCACCTCCTCATATACAGCATGGTTAACGGGCTTGCCGCACGGCATTGTCGGTTGGGTGATTCGGACGGGACAAGATGGCACGCATTCTGCTGGCGGAAGACGACGACGACATGCGCCGGTTCCTCGTCAAGGCGCTGGAGCGCGCCGGCTATCAGGTCAGCGATTTCGACAATGGCGCCAGCGCCTATGAGCGGCTGCGCGAGGAACCTTTTTCGCTGCTTTTGACCGACATCGTCATGCCCGAGATGGATGGCATCGAGCTCGCCCGCCGCGCCACCGAGATCGACCCCGATCTCAAGGTGATGTTCATCACCGGCTTCGCCGCCGTCGCGCTGAACCCCGATTCGAAAGCGCCGAAAGACGCCAAGGTGCTGTCGAAGCCGTTCCACCTGCGCGACCTCGTCAACGAAGTCGAAAAGATGTTGCAGGCCGCCTGACGCGCTTTTTGTCGCGTCTTGACCGACGCGGCAAGCCAGCCATTCTTTCCCTTTCCCGCTATTGACGCGCTGAACCAAAAATGGTGTATGCGCGGCTTCGGATGGGCGTGTAGCTCAGCGGGAGAGCACTGCATTGACATTGCAGGGGTCACAGGTTCAATCCCTGTCACGCCCACCATCCAGACAATCCCTCAATCGGCCGTCGGTGTTTTCATCGGCTGACGTTCTCGGCCTGATCCGATCCTGACGCCGAGCTCGCCAATACCGACGTCAGGCCGCGCCGAGGCGAAGATCGCCAGTCTCGACGTGCTCCAGAAACCAGGCATAGGTCTGTTCCAATCCGCTGCGCAACGAGTAGCGCGGACGCCAGCCGGTGGCGAACAGGCGCGACACGTCCATCAGCTTGCGCGGCGTGCCGTCCGGCTTTGTCGGATCGAATGTGATCGTGGCATCGGCGCCGGCGACCGACACGATGGTGCGGGCAAGGTCGGCAATGGTGATGTCTTCCCCAGAGCCGACATTGATGTGGCTGTCGCCGGCATAATTCTTCAACAGCCAGACCAGGGCGTCGGCGGCGTCGTCGACATGCAGGAATTCGCGCATCGGCGTGCCCGATCCCCACACCTCCAGGCTCTTGCGGCCGGCGCGCCTGGCCTCGTGCGCCTTGCGCATCAGAGCGGGCACGACATGGCTGGAATTGAGGTCGAAATTGTCGCCCGGGCCGTAGAGATTGGTCGGCATCGCCGAGATGTAGTCGACACCGTATTGGCGCCGGTAGGCCTGGCACAGTTTCAGTCCGGCGATCTTGGCGATCGCATACCATTCGTTGGTGGGTTCGAGCGGGCCGCTCAGCAAGGCGTCCTCGGAGATCGGCTGCGCCGCGAATTTGGGATAGATGCAGGATGAACCGAGAAACAGCAGCTTCTGCACCTCGTTACGGAAGGCGCTGTCGATGACATTGTTCTGCATGACGAGGTTGTCCTGCAGAAAATCGACCGGAAGCCTGTCGTTGGCCAGGATACCGCCGACCTTGGCCGCTGCCATCACCACTGCATCCGGCTTGCGGTCGGCCATCCAGCGCCGCACCCCGGCCTGATCGAGAAGATCGAGCTCGGCGCGCGAGGCGGTCAGGACCTCGCAATCTTCGTCGGCCAATCTGCGCAGGATGGCCGAGCCGACCATGCCGCGATGCCCGGCGACAAAAACGCGCTTGCCCTGAAGGTCGAAGGTCATCAGCTCACCCCAATGCAGAACGGCAGCTTTGCCAGTGGCCGGCGGAGCGCCGGATCGGCTTCTCTGTTGCCGGACGCATACCGCATACAGATTTATCCAGACAAGCCAAATCGCAAAACCACCCAAACCAGGCGTTTGGATCAGACGCTGTAACGTCTAGCGATCAGACACCCGCTACCGCGCAGAGGCTTGTCATTCTGGCGATGGCGAGTTCCGGCTCGGCCAGCAACCCCGCCTGATCGGCAAGGCGAAAGACATCGGCATAGTGACGGATGCCGCGCGCCGATTGCATGCCGCCGATCATCGAAAAATGCTCCTGATGACCGTTCAGCCACGCCATGAAGACGATGCCGGCCTTGTAATATTCGGTCGGCGTCTCGAAGATCTTGCGCGATAGCGACACTGTCGGGACCATCAGCGCGTCATAGCCGGCGCGGTCGCCGTCGGCCAGCTTTGCCAGCGCCGCATTGGCGACCGGCGCGATCGCATCGAAAATGCCGAGCAGCGCGTGCGAATGTCGGTCGCCGTCGCCGGCGATAAGCTCGGGATAATTGAAGTCGTCGCCGGTGAACATGACCACGCCCTCGGGCAGCCGGTTCCGGAGCGCGATTTCCTTGCCGGCATCGAGCAGCGATATCTTTATGCCCTCGACCTTGCGGGCATGGCGCTCGATGATCGCGACCACCGTCTCGAGGGCGGTTTCGAAATCGCTGCTGCCCCAGTAGCCTTTCAGCGCCGGGTCGAAGATGTCGCCCAGCCAGTGCAGGATGACCTTGCCGGAGGACTGGGACAGGATGCGGTCGTAGACGCTGACATAATCGTCGGGCCCTTTGGCGACCGCCGCCAGCGCCCGGCTGGCCATCATGATCGCCTTGCCGCCAAGGCCTTCGATGAAGCCGAACTGCTCTTCATAGGCCGCGACGACATCGTCGAGCGTGCTCGCGGCGCCCGGCGCCAGATGGTCGGTGCCGGCGCCCGACGCGAGATCGGCGCCATCGACGCTTCGCGCCTCGATAATCGAGCGGCGGATCAGTTCCCTAGCGTTTGCCCAGTCGAAACCCATGCCGCGCTGTGAGGTGTCCATCGCTTCGGCGACGCGGAAGCCGAGCCGCCACAGATGATGGCGAAACGCCATCGTCTTGTCCCAGTCGACCGCGGGCCTGGACCACGGATCGGTCATGGCGAGCGGATCGGCGACAACATGGGCGGCAGCGTAGGCGATGCGCGAGAACCGCGCGCCGGCCGCAGGCTGCACCGGCTGGCCGACAAGCCGGTAGCGGATGCGGCCGCCGCCTTCCCCTGGCAAGGTGATGTCCATGGCTCTCTCCCTTCCCAGCGCCTATTAAATGGAACGTTCCAATAAATCAAGATGCTTTGCCGCTCCGCCGTGCGCCGGTCGAATTGCGGCAGCGCAACAGCAGAAAGCCATACACTCCTTCGCAATTGGGCGCCATGAGCCGCATTTTCACGGATTCGCAAAAACGCGATTGACTCAAATCCATAGGAGGGATTAGATCGTTCCAATAAATCGCATAAGAAACCATCGGGAGGATAGATCTGGATGGCCAGCCGGGCCAAGGCAACGATACTCGACATAGCCCGTGAGGCGGGCGTGTCCAAATCGACGGTATCGCTCGTGCTGCAAGGCAGCGGGCTGATCCGGCCTGAGACCGCGCTCAAGGTGCGCAAGGCGATCGAGGATGTCGGCTATGTCTACAACCGCGGCGCCGCCAATCTGCGCAAGGCCCATTCCAACGTCATCGGCATGGTCATCAACGATCTTACCAATCCGTTTTTCGCCGAGATGGCGGTCGGCATGGAGCGCGTCTTCCAGTCGGCCGGCATCGTGCCTTTCATCGCCAACACGGCGGAGAGCCCGGTGCGCCAGGAAGAGGTGCTGAAATCGCTGATGGAGCAAGGGGTCGCCGGGCTCGTCGTGTCGCCGGCGCGCGGCACCGCGCCTGGCGCCTTCCGCCGGCTTGAGACCGCGGGCGTTCCGGTCGTCTTCGTCATGCGCCGGCTTCCTGAAAGCCGCATTCCGGTGATCGCGCCCGACAACCATCGCGGCGCCTATCTTGCCACCGCCCATCTGATCGGCAAGGGGCATCGCCGGCTGGCCTTCTTCGGCGGCTCGCCCGATCTTGTCGTCTATCACGAGCGGCTGGGCGGCTTTCGCGAGGCCTGTGAAGCGCTCGGCATCGCACCGGCCGACAGGCTGGTCTTCGAGGGCGAAACCAGCCGCAAGGGCGGCATTGCCTGCCTGGAAACCGCGCTCGCCATGGCCGCGCCGCCGACCGCGGCGCTTTGCTTCAACGATGCGGTCGCCTTCGGCGTCTTGCTGGCCCTGCGCAAGCGCGGCCTGGAACCCGGCGCGGATTTTGCCGTCGTCGGTTTCGACGACGTGGCCGAGGCCGAACACTACATGCCGGCGCTGACCAGCGTCGCGGTGAACACCGCCGGTCTCGGCGAGCGCGCCGCCCATGTCGTGCTGAAGATGATCCAATCGCGCACCACGCGCGCCGAGGATCATATCGGCGCCGTCAACCTCGTGGTCAGGGAAAGCTGCGGCCCCGATCGCAAGGGACATAGCTGCGCAGGAATGGGAGACGCGGCATGACCGTCAGTTGGGGGCTGATCGGCGCCAGCACGATCGCAAGACAGTTCATGATCGGCGCCATCCGCGCGCAGCCGGACGGCGAGATCGCCGCAGTGATGAGCTCCAGCCCGGGGCGCGCCGCCACCTATGCCAGCGAAAACCGCATTCCGGCGGCGGTCTCGGCGCTTGATGAATTGCTCAGCTCCGACATCGACGCCGTTTACATCTCGACCACCAACGAATTGCATCTCGAACAGGCACTCGCCGCTATCGAGGCGGGAAAGCATGTGCTTTGCGAAAAACCACTGGCGCTGACCAGCGCCGACGCCCGCAAGATGGTCGCCGCCGCCAGGGCTGCCGGCGTCGTGCTCGGCACCAATCACCATTTGCGCAATGCCGGCTCGCATCGGGCGATGCGCGCAGCGATCGCTGCCGGCCGCATCGGCAGGCCGATCGCCGCGCGCGTCTTCCACTCTGTCTATCTGCCGGAAAACCTGCAGGGCTGGCGCATCACCAGGCCGGACGCCGGCGGCGGCGTGGTGCTCGACATCACCGTCCATGATGCCGACACGCTGCGCTTCGTGCTCGGCGACGATCCAGTCGGGATCTCGGCCTTCACACAATCGGCCGGCATGGCCGCCGGCGGGCTGGAAGACGGCGCCATGTGCCTCTGGCGCTTCGCATCGGGCGTCATCGCCCAGTCGCATGAGGGCTTCACCACCAAGTTCGCCGGGACCGGCTTCGAGGTGCATGGCACCGAAGGCTCGCTGATCGGCAGGGACGTGATGACGCAGAAGCCAGTCGGCTCTGTGTTGCTGCGAACGGCACAGGGCGAGGAGGAATTGAGCTTCGATCGCGAAGACCTCTATGCCCGTTCGCTGCGCCAATTCCACGCGGCGATCCGCGGCGAGGGCCAGCCTTCCGCCACCGGCGAGGACGGCGTCTGGTCGCTGACCGCGGCCGAAGCGGCATTGCAGTCGGCCAGGTCCGGCAAGGCCGTTGCCATCGACCCGAAGCTCGGGAGTGCTGGGTGAGCAAGCTCGTCTCCGCGACTGAGGCTGCCGGCCTGATCAAGGATGGTATGGTCGTTTCCGTGTCATCGTCGAGCGGCCTCGGCTGTCCGGACGCGGTGCTGGCCGCCATCGGCGAGCGCTTCGACGCGGATGGGCATCCCAAGGATATCACGACGCTGCACCCGATCGCCGCCGGCGACATGTACGGCATCAAGGGCATTGATCATCTCGCCAAGCCCGGCTTGTTGAAGCGCACTTTGTGCGGCTCCTATCCATCCGGGCCGTCCTCGTCCGAACCGCCGCAGATCTGGAAGATGATCGGCGACAATTCGGTCGCCGCCTATAACGTGCCGTCCGGCATCCTGTTCGACATGCATCGCGAGGCCGCCGCCAAGCGCCCCGGGGTGCTGACCAAGGTCGGGCTCGACACCTTCGCCGACCCGCGCCACCAAGGCTGCGCCATGAATGCCGCCGCCAGCGAGCCGATCGTTTCCGTGCAGCAGTTCGATGGCGAGGAGTGGCTCTATTTCCGCTCGATCGTGCCGCAGGTCGCGATCATCCGCGCCACCACCGCCGACGAGCGCGGCAACCTCACCTATGAGCATGAAGGCGCCTATCTCGGCGGCCTCGAACAGGCGCTGGCCGCTCGCAACAATGGCGGCATCGTCATCGCGCAGGTCAAGCGCGTCGTCGAGAACGGCACGCTGAAGCCGCACGATGTGCGTGTGCCCGGCGTGCTGGTCGATCATATCGTGGTGGCGCCCGACCAGTTGCAGACGACGCTGACGCCCTACGATCCGGCCATCTCCGGCGAGATCTTCCGGCCACTGTCGAGCTTTCGCAACGCTGAAATGAACGTCCAGAAGGTCATTGCCCGCCGCGTCGCCATGGAGCTTGCCGACGGCATGGTCGTCAATATCGGCTTCGGCATCTCGGCCAATGTGCCGCGCATCCTGCTCGAGGAAGGCCAGCACGGCAAGGTCACCTGGGTCATCGAACAGGGCGCGGTTGGCGGCGTGCCGCTGCTCGACTTCAAGTTCGGCTGCTCGTCGAACGCCGACGCTTTCATGCCCTCGCCGCACCAGTTCATCTATTTTCAGGCTGGCGGCTTCGACGCCTCGCTGCTGTCCTTCCTGCAGATCGACCGCCACGGCTCTGTCAATGTCTCGAAGCTTTCGGCGCGGCCGCATGTCACCGCCGGCGCCGGCGGCTTCGTCGACATCACCGCGCGGGCGAAGAAGATCGTCTTTTCCGGTTTCTTCAATGCCGGTGCCAAACTCTCATTGGCCGATGGCGGCATCCGCATCGACCAGGAGGGCAAGGTCAAGAAAGTCGTCGGCGAGGTCGAGCACATCTCCTTCTCGGGCAAGCGTGCCGTCGCCCAAGGGCAGGACATCACCTACATCACCGAGCGCTGCGTGATGAAGCTGACGCCGGCAGGGCTGATGGTCACCGAGCTGGCGCCGGGCATCGACCTTGAACGCGATGTGCTGGCGCAGGCCGAGATCCCGCTTGCTGTCGCCAACGACCTCAAAGTGACGCCGGACGCGCTCTACCACGACCGACCGATCG
Source organism: Mesorhizobium sp. M0778 (assembly GCF_040320105.1). Lineage (NCBI taxonomy): Bacteria > Pseudomonadati > Pseudomonadota > Alphaproteobacteria > Hyphomicrobiales > Phyllobacteriaceae > Mesorhizobium > Mesorhizobium sp. M0778. Next base: position 242,816 of record NZ_JAMYPA010000004.1, read on the forward strand.
GCCTGTTGCTTAATAGCGGCGCCTCGCTTGGGGGCGCACATGGCTGAGCGTCTAGTAACCTTTGAAACTGACGGCGCCATCGGCATTGTCACGCTGCGCCGGCCGGAGAAATTCAACGCGCTCGACATTCCGATGCTGCGGGCGCTGGAAGCAGCACTCGACGAGGCCGAGGCGGCGGATGGCGTCCGCGTCGTGCTGGTCTGCGGCGAAGGCAAGGGCTTTTGCGCCGGCGGCGATGTCGAAGCATGGGCAGAAATGAGCGCTGTCGACTTCCAGGTGCAATGGGTGCGCTACGGCCACCGCGTCTTTGATCGGCTGGCGCGGCTGCGGCAGCCGACGATCGCCGTGCTTGCCGGCCATGCGCTGGGCGGCGGGCTGGAACTGGCGGCGGCTGCAGACTTCCGCGTGGCGGAAACACAGGTGAAGCTGGGGTTCCCCGAAACCTCGATCGGCGTCGTTCCCGGCTGGTCCGGCACCCAGCGCGCCGTGCGCCGCTTCGGTGCGCAGGCAGTGCGGCGGATGGCGCTCGGCGGCGAAGTGTTTCTGGCTACCGAGGCTCTTGTTCTGGGGATTGTCGACCGGGTGGTCGAGACCGGTAAGGCGTTCGCCGAAGCCAAGGCCTGGGCCGGCAAGATCGCCGAGCGCGGGCCGCTGGCGGCCGAGGCTGCCAAGCTGATGATTGCCATTGCCGAAGGCGAGGAGAGTGCCGCCGCGACCGAAGCGCTCGCCAGCGGCTTCATTGCGCTGACAAGCGATCTCAGGGCTGGCGTCGAGGCTTTCAAAGCCAAGCAGAAGCCGGCGTTCTCAAGATCTTAGGAACCTGAAACTCACATGAACGCGCCTCTTAACATCACTATGCCCGCCGAGGCAGCCGCAGCGCCGAAAAGCTACCGGCTGCTGATCGACGGCAAGTTCGTCGATGCCCAGGACGGCCGCACGCTGGAGCGCAGCAGCCCCGGCCACGGCTTCACCGTTTCGCGCTATGCGCAAGCCGGCGCGGCGGACGTCGAGGCGGCGGTACAGGCCGCGCACAAGGCCTTCGAGACCGGCCCGTGGCCGCGCATGAAAGCCGCCGAGCGCGCCGCGATCCTGCTCAAGACGGCTGGCCCGATCGAGGCGCGACTGGACGAGATTGCCCGGCTCGACGCGCTGGAATCCGGCAAGCCGATTGCCCAGGCGCGCGGCGAGATCGGCGGCGCCATCGACATCTGGCGCTATGCTGCGGCACTCGCCCGCACGCTTCACGGCGAAAGCTACGCCAATCTCGGCGATGCCATGCTCGGTGTCGTGCTGCGCGAACCGATCGGCGTCGTCTCGATCATCACGCCGTGGAATTTCCCGTTCCTTATCGTCAGCCAGAAACTGCCCTTCGCGCTCGCCGCCGGCTGCACGGCGGTGGTCAAGCCGAGCGAGATGACCTCGGCCTCGACCTTCGTGCTCGGCGAGATCCTGATGCAGGCCGGCTTGCCCGATGGCGTCGTCAACATCCTTGCCGGGCTGGGCGCCGATGTCGGCGCACCGATGGTCAGCCATCCGCTGGTCGAAATGGTGTCGTTCACCGGCTCCACCCGCGTCGGCAAGATGACCATGGCGTCTGCCGCCAACTCGCTGAAGAAAGTCTCGATGGAGCTCGGCGGCAAGAACGGCCAGATCGTCTTTCCCGACGCCGACCTCGAGGCCGCCGCCGACGCGGCGGTATTCGGCGGCTTCTTCAATGCCGGCGAATGTTGCAATGCCGGCAGCCGGCTGATCGTCCATGAGGCGATCGCCGACGAGTTCCTCGGCGCCGTCAAAGCCCTCACCGCCAAGGTGGTTGTCGGCGACCCGCTCGACGACCGCACCAAGGTTGGCGCGATGATCTCCGCCGACCATGTGGCCAAGGTCACCGGCTACGTGACGGCAGCGGAAAACGACGGCAGCCGGATTTATACTGGCGGCAAGCAACTTGCTTCCAGCGCCGGCCAGTATCTCGACCCGACCATCATTCGCGACGTCACCGAAGACATGGCCATTGCGCGCGAGGAAGTGTTCGGTCCGGTGCTCTCGGTGCTGACTTTTGAATCGATTGAAAGGGCGTTGCACATCGCCAACAACACGCCCTATGGTCTGTCGGCGGGCGTGTGGAGCGCCAGCATCGATACGTGCATGTCGGTGGCGCGGAATGTGCGTTCGGGAACCGTTTGGATGAACACGTTCATGGAGGGTTACCCCGAACTGCCTTTCGGCGGCTACAAGCAGTCCGGTTTGGGACGCGAACTCGGCAAGCGCGCCGTCGAGGATTATACCGAGGAAAAGACAATCCAGTTTCATCGCGGCCAGCGCACCGGATGGTGGGTCGGCTGAGTTGGGAAGAACCCGGTGGCCATCCGCCGGTCGTTGTAAGTTCAACAAGGGAGGAAGTACATGTTGCGCAAACTGCTTATCGGGACGGCACTCGCGTCGGGCGTTGCGTTCGCGGCCCATGCCGAGGACGTCAAGGAAGTCCAGATGCTGCATTGGTGGACGTCGGGCGGCGAAGCTGCCGCTCTGAACGTGCTCAAGCAGGATCTGGCCAAGGAAGGCTTTGCCTGGAAGGACGTGCCGGTGGCCGGCGGCGGCGGCGACGCCGCCATGACCGCGCTGAAGGCGATGGTGGCGGCCGGCAACTACCCGACCGCCTCGCAGATGCTTGGCTATACCGTGCTCGACTACGCCGCAGCCGGCGTCATGGGCGACCTGACCGAGACGGCGATAAAGGAAGGCTGGGACAAGTCCGTTCCCGCGGCCCTGCAGAAATTCTCGGTCTATGACGGCAAGTGGGTCGCGGCCCCGGTCAACGTCCACTCGGTCAACTGGCTGTGGATCAACAAGGCGGTGATGGACAAGATCGGCGGCACCGAGCCCAAGACCTTCGACGACTTCATCGCGCTGCTCGACAAAGCCAAGGCGGCGGGCGTCATCCCGCTCGCGCTGGGCGGCCAGAATTGGCAGGAAGCCACCATGTTCGACTCGGTCGTGCTGTCGACCGGCGGGCCCGAGTTCTACAAGAAGGCCTTCAACGACCTCGACGAGGAGTCGCTGAAGTCCGACACGATGAAGAAGTCGTTCGACAATCTCGCCAAGCTCGTCACCTATGTCGACCCGAACTTCTCGGGCCGGGACTGGAACCTCGCCACCGCCATGGTCATCAAGGGCGATGCGTTGGTGCAGGTGATGGGTGACTGGGCCAAGGGCGAATTCAACGCCGCCAAGAAGGTCCCCGGCACCGACTTCCTGTGCTACCGCTTCCCCGGCACCGATGGCAGCGTCGTCTACAACTCCGACATGTTCGGCATGTTCAACGTTCCGGAGGACCGCAAGGCCGCCCAGATCGCCTTGGCCACCGCCACTCTGTCGAAGAGCTTCCAGTCGGCCTTCAACGTCGTCAAGGGCTCTGTTCCGGCCCGCACCGACGTGCCGGACACCGATTTCGACGCTTGCGGCAAGAAGGGCATGGCCGATTTGAAGGCCGCCAATGAAGGCGGCACGCTGTTCGGTTCGCTGGCGCAAGGCTATGGCGCGCCTCCGGCGGTTGCCAACGCCTACAAGGATGTCGTCTCGAAGTTCGTGCACGGCCAGATCAAGACCTCGGACGAGGCCGTGACCCAACTGGTCAGCGCGATCGAAGACGCCAAGTAAGGCACCGCCGATGTGAATGATCTCCCCGGCGCAAGCCGGGGAGATTTCCCTGCGGCGAGGTTTTGCGGTTGCGCCGACCGGCACGCTTTCGTGCCGCAGAGCCCGCGACAGCCGAATTCCGGACCCGCCATACGGAATGGACAGATGAGTACAGTTGCTGAAACCAGTATCACGCTGACGCCGGAGCACGATGCCCGTCCGGGCGCCTCTGTGCGCTCGCGCCTTCAGGACGCGCTGCCGAAGCTCGTGCTAGCGCCAAGCTTTGCCGCCTCCGTCGTCTTCGTCTACGGCTTCATCCTGTGGACGATCTATCTGTCCTTCACCAACTCCAAGACCTTTCCCTCCTACGCCATCACCGGGCCACGCGCCTATCAGCGGCTATGGCGCTGGACCTTCGAAAGCGATCCGCCGTCCAGCTGGTACACGTCGATCACCAATATGGGGATTTTCGGCTTCCTCTATATTTCCATCTGCTTGGCACTCGGCCTGTTCCTGGCGATCCTGCTTGATCAGAAGATCCGCGGCGAAGGCATGTTGCGGCCGATCTATCTCTACCCCATGGCACTGTCCTTCATCGTCACCGGCGTTGCCTGGAAATGGTTTCTCGACCCCGGCCTCGGCCTCGAGCAGACGTTGCACCAGTGGGGCTGGACGAGCTTCCATTTCGACTGGATCAAGAACAAGGATTTCGTCATCTACACGGTGGTCATCGCCGGCGTCTGGCAGGCTTCGGGCTTTATCATGGCGATGTTCCTGGCCGGCCTGCGCGGGATCGACGGCGAGATCATGAAGGCGGCGCAGATCGACGGCGCCACCACCTTCCAGCTCTACCGCCGCATCGTCATTCCGCTGCTGCGGCCGATCTTCCTTTCGGCGTTGATCGTGCTCGCGCATCTCGCCATCAAGTCCTACGATCTGGTCGTCGCGCTGACCAGCGGCGGGCCGGGCGGCTCGGCTTGGCTGCCGTCGAACTTCATGTATGAGTACACCTTCAAGCGCAACGAAATGGCCGTCGGCTCGGCCAGCGCCGTGATCATGCTGATGACCATCACCGCGATCATCGTTCCCTATCTCTATTCCGAGCTCCGGGAGAAGCCGCGATGAGCGCCGTGGCCACTCCTGCTCGCCAGAACACTGGCGGTATCCGCGCCAGGACGGTCAACCGCATCGTCATCTACGGGCTGCTGGCGCTGTTCGCGCTGTTCTACCTGATGCCGCTATTCGTCATGCTGGTGACCTCGTTCAAGACCATGGACGAAATCCAGAACGGCAACATGCTGGCGCTGCCGCAAGCGCCGACTTTCGCACCCTGGATAAGGGCGTGGAGCGAGGTCTGCTCGGGTCTCACCTGCGTCGGCATGAAGGGTTATTTCTGGAACTCGATCAAGATGGTGGTTCCAGCGGTCGTCATCTCGACCCTGCTCGGCGCGCTCAACGGCTATGTGCTGACGAAGTGGCGCTTTCGCGGGGCGACGCTGGTGTTCGGGCTGATGCTGTTTGCCTGCTTCATCCCGTTCCAATCGGTTCTCTTGCCGATGGCAACGATCCTCGGCAGCTTCGGCCGGTTCGGCGTCAAGCTGCAGAACGCGACCGGCCTCACCTTCGGCTTCGGCAATCCGACGGTGAACCTGGTGTTCGTCCACGTCGTCTACGGCATCGGCTTCACCACCCTGTTCTTCCGCAATTACTACGAAGCGTTTCCGAATGAATTGGTGAAGGCGGCGCAGATCGACGGCGCCAGCTTCTTCCAGATCTTCCGGCGCATCATGCTGCCCAACTCGCTGCCGATCATCGTGGTGACGGTGATCTACCAGTTCACCAATATCTGGAACGACTTCCTCTTTGCCTCCGCCTATGCCGGCTCCGGCGACGTGATGCCGATGACCGTGGCGCTGAACAACGTCGTCAACACCTCGACCGGCGTCGTCGAATACAACGTCAACATGGCGGCGGCGATGATCGCCGCGCTGCCGACGCTCCTCGTCTATGTGCTCGCCGGCCGCTATTTCGTGCGCGGCCTGATGGCCGGCGCCGTCAAAGGATAATCGCATGGCTTTTCTGGAAATTGACGGGTTGAAGAAGCGTTTCGGAGCGGTCGAGATCCTGAAAGGCATCGATCTCGACCTCGAAAAGGGCGGCTTTCTCGTGCTGGTCGGGCCCTCCGGTTGCGGCAAGTCCACGCTGCTCAACACCATTGCCGGCCTGGAGACCATCACCGAAGGCGAAATCCGCGTCGACGGACGCACGATCAACGATCTCCACCCCTCCAAGCGCGACATCGCGATGGTCTTCCAGAGCTACGCGCTCTATCCGAACATGACGGTCGCCGGCAATATCGCCTTCGGCATGGAGATGCGCGGCGTGCCGGCCGACGAGCGCCAGAAGGCCATCGACAAGGTGGCGAAGGTCCTGCAGATCGGCCATTTGCTGAAGCGCAAGCCAAGCCAGCTTTCCGGCGGCCAGCGCCAGCGCGTCGCCATGGGCCGGGCACTGGTGCGCGATCCAAAGCTGTTCCTGTTCGACGAGCCTTTGTCCAACCTCGACGCCAAGCTGCGCGTCGACATGCGCATCGAGATCAAGCGCCTGCACGCCACCACCGGCACCACCATCGTCTACGTCACGCACGACCAGATCGAGGCGATGACGCTGGCCACCAAGATCGCGGTGATGCGCGACGGCGAGGTGCAGCAGTTCGGTACGCCGGCCGAAATCTATAACAATCCGGTCAACCTGTTTGTTGCTGACTTCATGGGCTCGCCGGCGATGAACCTGATCCCGGCGACGATCGGCAGCAACGGCAGCGGCTTCTCCGTCGTCATGGAGCGCGAGGCGCGCCAGCCGATCTCGCTGCCGCTGGCCAATGCGCCGGCCGGCCTGTCGGCGTTCCAGGGAAAACCGATCATCTTCGGCGTCCGCCCGGAAGCACTGACCGATCCCGAAGGGGCCGAACGCAACGCCTCGAACATCGCCCGCGCCGACTGTCACATCGAGGTCATCGAGCCGGCCGGCTCGGATACGTTCGCGGTCACCAATCTCGGCGGCAAGGCGGTGGTGGCGCGGCTGCGCGCCGACGCCAACATCCAGCCCGGCACGGTCACGCCGCTCGCCTTCAACCTGACCAAGGCGGTGTTCTTCGATCCGGCGACCGAGAGACGCATCGTCTGACGGCCATGACAAATCCAGATATCGTCATCATCGGCTCCGGCATAGGCGGCGCCACGATCGCTTCCGGCCTTGCCGGCGGTGGCGCCTCGATCCTGATGCTGGAGCGCGGCGAACCGCTGCCGGCGACGCCGCATACACGCGACACCCGCGCCATCTTCGTCGATGGCCACTACCGGCCGAAGGAGATGTGGCTCGAGGCCGGGGGTGCCGCGTTCAACCCTGGCAATTACTACTATGTCGGCGGCAATTCGAAATTCTACGGCGCGGTGCTGATCCGCTACCGCAGGCAAGACTTTTCGGAGATGGAGCACTATGGCGGCATCTCGCCGGCCTGGCCGTTTTCCTATGAGGAATTCGAACCCTGGTATTCCAGGGCCGAGCAGCTTTTTCGCGTGCGTGGTGCGCTCGGCGAAGACCCGACCGAGCCGTTCCACTCGACGCCCTACCCTTTCGGCCCGGTACCCGACGAGCCGCCTATCGCGCGTGCGCGCGCCGAGTTGAAGAGCCTGGGCCTGCATCCGGCATCGCTGCCGCTCGGCGTCGACATCGAAGCCTGGCTGAAAGACGGCAGCACGCCGTGGGATGCGTTTCCCAACACCGGCGCCGGCAAGGTCGACGCGCAAACGGGGCCGCTGGCGTCGGCCCTTGCCGACCAGAACATCAAGCTCGAGACCGGCGCGCATGTCGAACATCTCGAAGCATCGCCGGACGCCAGGACGATCGCCGCCGTCCATTATCGACAGAACGGTACGCTGAAGAGCGTCGCGCCGAAGCTGGTCATCCTGTCGGCCGGCGCGGTCAATTCCGCCGCCATCCTGCTGCGTTCGCCTTCCCCCAACGGCAAAGGCGGCGGCAAAGGCCTGGCCAACCGCTCCGACCAGGTCGGCCGCAACTTCATGAACCACAATTCGAGCGCCATGCTGGCGATCGATCCGCGCCGCCGGAACAAATCCGTCTACCAGAAGACGCTGATGCTGAACGACTATTATCTGTCCGACGGCAAGGGCGGCAAGCCGCTCGGCAATGTCCAACTCCTCGGCAAGATCGACGGCAACATCCTCAAGGCCAATGTCAGGCGCGCGCCCAAATTCGCGCTCGATTTCATGGCCGGCCGCGCCGTCGACTGGTATCTGATGTGCGAGGACCTGCCCGATCCCGAGAGCCGCATCATGGTCGACGGCAAGGACATCGTCATGCAGTGGCGGCGCTCCAACATGGAGTCGCTCGACGGGCTGACCAAGGTGATGCGCGAGAATTTCCGCGCCTGCGGCTATCCGATCGTCCTGTCGCGGCCGTTCGACAAGCGCACGCCCTCGCACCAGTGCGGCACGGTGAAGATGGGCAATGACCCGGCGACCTCGCCGCTCGACCCATTCTGCCGCTCCTTCGACCACAGCAATTTGTTCGTCGTCGATGCCGGCTTCCTGCCGAATTCGGCCGCCGTCAATCCGGCGCTGTCGATCGCCGCACAGGCGCTGCGCGTCGCCGACCACATCCGCAAGACGGAGCTCGCAACATGAGCCGCCCGGCAGCGATCGTCACCGGCGGCGCGCGCGGCATCGGCCTTGCCTGCGCCGAGGCGCTGGCCAGCGCCGGCTTCGACATCCTCGTCGCCGACCTTGCCAACGAAGCCGCCGACGGGCTCGCCGCCGACATCACCGGGCGCGGCGCGAAGTTCGCCTATGTCAGCGGCGACATCGCCGACCTCGACGACCATGCAGCGCTGATCGATGCCGCGACAAGCGCCTTCGGCCGCATCGACTGCCTGGTCAACAATGCTGGCATCGGAACCGTCCTGCGCGGCGACCTGCTTGAACTCAAGCCGGAAAATTTCGACCGGGTGCTCAGCATCAATCTGCGCGGCACCGTATTCCTCAGCCAGGCCGTTGCCAAAGCGATGCTCGACCTGCCGAGCGATGGTGCGAGGTCGATCATCACCATCACTTCGGTCAGTGCCGCCATGGCCTCGCCGGAACGCTCCGATTACTGCATTTCCAAGGCCGGGCTTTCGATGTGGGTGAAGAACCTGGCGCTGCGGCTTGCCGCCGAAAACATCGCCGTGTTCGAAGTGCGGCCGGGCATCATCCGCACCGACATGACCGCGGGTGTCACCGCCAAATATGACGGATTGATCGACGGCGGCCTGGTGCCGGCAATGCGCTGGGGCGAGAGCAAGGATATCGGTGCCGCCGTGGCGGCGCTCGCCGGGGGCAAGCTCGGCTTTTCGACCGGCTCGGTCATCAATGTCGACGGCGCGCTGTCCGTGCCGAGGCTATGAACAGGTGACGCCATGATCGACTACATCCCATGACTGACTACATAATTGTCGGCGCCGGCCCGGCCGGCTGCGTACTCGCCAATCGGCTGAGCGAAGATCCGTCGCATCAGGTGCTGCTGCTCGAAGCCGGCGGCAAGGACTGGCATCCCTTGATCCACATGCCGGCCGGTTTTGCCAAGATGACCAAGGGCATCGCCGCCTGGGGCTGGTCGACGGTGCCGCAAAAGTACATGAACGATCGCGTCTTCCGGTACACGCAGGCCAAGGTGATCGGCGGCGGCTCTTCGATCAACGCCCAGATCTACACGCGCGGCAACGCACGCGACTACGATGCCTGGGAGAAGGAAGAAGGCCTTGCCGGTTGGGGCTATCGCGACGTGCTGCCCTATTTCAAGCGCGCCGAGAACAACCAGCGCTATGCCAACGATTTTCACGGCGACCAGGGCCCGCTCGGCGTATCGAACCCGATCGCGCCGCTGCCGATCTGCGAGGCCTATTTCCGTGCCGGACAAGAGATGGGCATTCCCTTTAATCCCGACTTCAACGGCGCCAGCCAGGAGGGCGTCGGCTACTACCAATTGACGCAGAAGGACGCAAAACGCTCCTCCGCCTCGGTCGCCTATCTCAGGCCGATCCGCGAGCGCAAGAATCTCACCATCAGGACCGGCGTTCTGGTGACACGCATCGTCGTCGACAAAGGCCGCGCTGTCGGCGTCGAGATCGTCGACAAGCCGGGCGGCCAGCCAACGATCCTGCACGCCGAACGCGAGGTGATCGTCTCGTCCGGCGCCATCGGCTCGCCGAAGCTTCTGATGCAGTCGGGCATCGGCCCGGCCGACCATCTGAAGGCGGTCGGCGTGACGCCGGTGCACGATTTGCCCGGCGTCGGCTCCAATCTGCAGGATCACCTCGACCTGTTCGTCATCGCCGAATGCACCGGCAACCACACCTATGACAACTACGCCAAGCTGCACTGGACGGCGTGGGCCGGCCTGCAGTATCTTCTCCTGAAGAAGGGCCCCGTGGCCTCCAGCCTGTTCGAAACCGGCGGCTTCTGGTACGCCGATCCGACCGCCGCCTCTCCCGATATCCAGCTGCATCTCGGCCTCGGCTCCGGCATCGAGGCCGGCGTCGAGAAGCTGAACAATCCGGGCGTGACACTGAACTCGGCCTTCCTGCCACCGCGCTCGCGCGGCACGGTGCGGCTGAACAGTGCCGACCCGGCCGACCGCCCGCTGATCGATCCGAACTATTGGTCCGATCCCTATGACCGCGACATGTCGATCAAGGGGCTGAGGCTGGCGCGCGAGATCATGCGGCAGAAGGCGCTGCAGCCCTACGTGCTGCGCGAGGTACTACCGGGACCCGACCTGCAGACCGGCGACGAACTGTTCGACTACGCCTGCCGCAGTTCCAAGACCGACCACCACCCGGTCGGCACCTGCCGCATGGGCCACGATGCGATGAGCGTGGTAACGCCCGATCTCAAGCTGCGCGGCATCGAGGGCCTGCGCGTCTGCGACGCCTCGGTGATGCCGCGCATCCCCTCCTCCAACACCAACGCGCCGACGATCATGGTAGGCGAAAAGGGCGCCGATCTGATCCTTGGCCGGGAGCCGCTGCCGCCGGCGGTGTTTTCCACCAACCGAGCGGCATGAGGGACAAAGAATGATCAGGCACTGTGTTTTCGTCAGATTCCGCAACGATGTCGCCATCGCCGAGCGCGCGGCAATCCATGGCGATCTCGAAGCGTTGCGGCCGGTGATCGACGGCATGGGCAAGGTCGAGTTCAGCGCCAACACCAGCCCAGAACCCTTCGCCCGCGGCTTCACGCACGGCTTCACCATCGACTTTCGCGATGCGGCGGCACGCGATGCCTATCTGGAGCATGAAGCGCACCAGCGAGCCGGCGCGAGACTGGTCGCGGCGCTCGAAGGTGGCACGGACGGGCTGATAGTGTGCGACCTGGAGATCGCGTGACTATCCCAGTCTCAGCGCAACGACGCCGGCGACGATGCTAAGCACCGCAGCACCTCGCCATGCCGTCATCTTCTCGCCGAGCGCGAACACCGAGATCATCATGGCGAACAGGATCGATGTTTCGCGCAGCGACGCCACCGAGGCGATCGGCGCCTTGGTCATCGCCCACATCACGATCCAGTAGGCGCCGCCGCTGAGCACGCCGGTATAGATTCCCGCCTTCCAGTCGCGCGCCAGCACCGGCAGCGCCCGTGGGCCGCGAAAGACGACGCACAGCACCAGCGCCCACAGCGCGTCGCAGACGAACAGCCAGGCCGCATAACTCGACGCGGTGGCGGCGAGCCGCGCGCCGCTGCCGTCCGACAGCGTATAGCTGGCGATGAAGATCGATGTGCCCAGCGCGAAGCCGACGGCGCGCAGGTTCAACTTCTCCAGATGCGCGCCGCCGCGAAACGACAGCACCAGCGTGCCCGCCGACAACAAGACGATGCCGACGATAGCGAGCGGCGCCGGCATCTCGGCCACAACCACAATGCCCCCCAAAGCAGCCAATAGCGGCGCGGTGCCGCGCGCCAGCGGATAGGTCTGGGCGAAATCGCCGGCCTTGTAGGCACCGATCAGGAACGTCCTGTAGCCCATGTGGAAGACAACCGAGGCGAGGATGTATGGCCACACTTCCGGCTTCGGCACCTCGACGAAAGGCAACGTCACCAGCGCGGCGGCACCCATGCCGGCCGTCATCAGCGTAATCGACAGGAAACGGTCGAGATGGACCTTGACCAGCGCGTTCCAGATCGCATGCATGGCCGCAGCGGCAAGCACCGCGAAAAAGACAAACAGGCTCATCGGCGGCTCATCCGCCGCCGATCCCGGTGGCTACCGGCGCTTCCATGTCGATATCGACCCAGAGCGGAAAATGATCGGAGGCGATTTGGCCGACATCGGCACTGACCGAACGCACGCGCCCGGCAAACATGCCGCCGACGAAGCAATGGTCGAGCCGGCGCTTTGCTACTCTGCCGTCGATGGTCTTCACATGGGTATGGAAATCCGTTGTCGGTTCCATGGCGACGGCGGCGGCATCGACAAAACCGTTGAGATAGGCGGCACCGCGATGATAGGGCGCGCTGCCGGCGATGCGGCGGTACTCGGCGCTGCCCGGCTCCATGTTGAAGTCGCCCATCCAGATCGCCGCCAGCGGGCTTTCCGGCTCCTGTTCGCCATTGCTCCAGTTGCGCGCCGGCTCATCGTCGGCACCGCTCCATGGCCCGCCCTCGGACGGCGCCCGGTGATGCTCGGCGAGCAGGTATTCGATCTGCTCCAGCCGCTCCTCGGCGGCAATATGTGCCAGATGCAGCGACAGCACCCGCACCGGGCCGGCAGGGGTGCGGATCATGCACTCGAGTGCGGCATTGCGGGTGTTGAGCGGCCGCAGCGTGCGCCTGAGCGGCAGCGTGTGCAGCCGCGACCAGGCGATCGGCAGCTTCGACAGAAGCATGGTGCCGAATTGCCGCCGCCGGTTGACGATGCGGCCTTCACGCCGTCGGCTGGCATCCATGTCGAAGGCCGGGCCATAGACCCAATGGTAGTCGGGCAGCAATTGCGAAAGAAGTTCCGGCTGGTCGTCCTCGTTGCTGCGCAACCAGTGCCGCTCCACTTCCTGTAAGGCGATGATGTCGGCGCCGGCAACGACCTTGGCGCAGCGCGCCAGATCGTAGCGGCCATCGCTGCCGAAGCCGTACTGGATGTTGTAGCTGACCAGCTTCATTGCTTATCCGGCTCAGTTTCCTGCTGGCAGTAGCCGTTCGCTGACAGCCTTGCAATGTGCAGCCGGGCGGAGGGAGCTTGGGCCAGATGCTAATGCTTGTCGCCCAAAAGTGCGCAGCGGTTTTGGGATAACGACATGCATAGAGACAAAAACTTAAAGCGCGTCGCAAGAGGCTGTCCAAACGCGACGCGCTTTAAGTGGTCAGCGGCTGGAACCGACCGGGCGGGGATGCTGCCAGTTCCGACCAGTCGATTTCTTCCTCAAGGCGGTGGTAGGCTTCGTCGCCGATCGTTCCGTCGATGCGCAAACGCTCCAGCGCATCGCGCTGGCTCTTGATGGCATAAAGACGCAATCTGTCATACTCGGTCGCGGCCTGGGCATCCTCCGGGTTTTCGGCGATGGCGCGCTGCGCCGCATATTGCTCTCGCACCGCCCCTGCCGCACTCGATGTCTTGCCGCTCAGCACGTCCAGCGCCGCCTGCATGATGGCGACGCGCGCCTGCGCGACCTCCCGGTCGACGGTCTGGTCGGGGTCGAAATTGAGCAGAAGCAGCAACGGCTTCAGGCTGACGCCTTGCAGCACCAGCGTGCCGAGCACGACAGTGAAAGCGGCGAGCACGATCGGGTCGCGGCCGGGAAAATCGGCCGGCAAGGCGAAGGCTGCCGCAAGCGTCACCAGGCCGCGCATGCCGCACCAGCCGATGAGCACGCCGCCGCGAAATGTCGGAGCGTCTCTCCGCCTGTCCTCATCGCCCAGACGTGCCAGCCTTCTGAGAATCGCGCCACAGCCCAGCACCCAGACCAGCCGCGAGACGATGACGACAGCCAGCACGGCTGCGGCGAAGATGAATGCTTCGACCTGCCCCTGCTCAGCAAGGCGGCCGACGATCAACCGTGCCTGAAGTCCCATCAGAACGAAGGCCAAGACATTGAGCACGAACACCGCCGTCTCCCAGACCGAGTAGGAACTGACACGATTCCTTGCCGGCATGCGGCGCGGCGACGTACGTGCGATCGTCATGGCATAGACGACGATCGTGATGATGGCGGAAAGCCCTATCCTGTCGGCCAGGATCCAGACGCCGAACGTTGAGGCGAATTGCACCACGGTGCCGCTCGCCGGGTCGTCGATGCGGCCGAGTATCGCGAGAGACAACCGGCCGAGCACATAGCCTGCGGCAAGGCTGCCAACCGTCGACAGCAGGATCATTGGTACGGCACTGCTGAACAGGATGGAGCCGGCGGCTGCGGAAACCGACATCCTGTAGATCAACAGCGCCGTGGCGTCGTTGAGCAGGCTCTCGCCTTCCAGGATGGCGGTGATGCGGTGCGGCACCTTGAACTGTCCGAGCACGGCCGCGGCTGCGACGGCATCGGGCGGCGCCACGATCGCCCCAAGTGCTATGGCCGCGGCAATGGGCAGGCCTGCCATCGTCCAACCGACAAATGCCACGGTCACGGTGGTAAAGATGACGGCGCCGAGCGCCAGCAGGATGAGCGAAACCTTGTAGCGGTTGAGATCGCGCAGCGACGTGTCATAGGCCGCGTCGAGCAGCACCGGCGCGATGAACAGAGCGAGCGCCAGCTCCGGGTCGATCTCGATGGTCGGTGCAAACGGCAGGAAGGCTATGCCGGCGCCGGCCAGCGCCAGCAACGAAGGATAGGGAATCTGCAGACGCCGTGACAACGCCGTCAGGGCGACCGCGGCCAGGAGAAGAACAAGGGTCAGTTCAAAAAGCGCCATGCCCAGTTATAACCGTGAAAAGCGACCGACGGCAGGGGCCTGGACGGTTCGATCATGACTGAGGGCGGTCAGCGAACTGCGGCGGCGCGCTGGAATGCTCCAAGAAGCGCGTCCGCATACATCTGGCGACGCGCCGCATGATCGGCACGCAGCTTTTCGGCCTTTTCATGCGTTCGCGCCGGTCCCTGAGACATGGTGACCATGGCGGACGCTAACGCCACGGCATCGTCGACCGGAAAGAACGTCGCGTTTGGCGCCTGCTCCCGATGAAGGCTGATATCCGAGAGGAGCATCCGTGTGCCGAGCGCCTTGGCTTCCTCGACCGTGGTTGACCAGCCCTCGAACAGCGAAGGATTGATGAGAGCATCGGAAGCAGCGTTGAGGCCGAACACATCCTCGTAAGGCACAAGGCCCAGATGACGGAAATGACCCGACACGCCGGCCTCCCTGGCGCTAGCCAGCAACTGGTCGAAATGTCGGGGATTGCGCGGGTCTTCGGTTCGCCCGGTCAAGATCACGGGGGCAACCTTATCAAGCCCGCCATTTGCCGATATGTGCGCCAATGCTTTGATCACAAGCCCATGGTTCTTGTGCGACCAGAACTGGTTCGGTAGGTAGAAATAACGCTGCGGCAGTTCATACCGTGCGATCACCTCCGCCTGCCTTGCTATATGCGGGGCCGGATCAAGATCGATTGCAAACCGAACGACCGCCGTCTTGCCGCGTGCTGCGGGATAATACGTCTCGCAGTCCCGCCTGGCGTCATCGCTCGACAACAGGATGATGCGTTTGCCGGACGTCTGCAGACGGTATCCCAAATCGCGACGCCACCACATGGAGCGCGAGAACAGGTGTGGCAAGTGTCGGTGCTGGAAGTCAGGAATCCACGATACGACAGAAATCGGAAAACGGTTGCCGTAGAACTGCGCCGGCTCGAACACCACGTCGACGCCTTCGTGGCTTAGTATCCGTGCCGCATCGGCGTCGCTGCCGCTGGCCAGCGCCCGGATGGCGTTGCGACCGCGGCCAAAATCAGCAACCTTCGCATCGACGATCGGCGGCGCGGCCAGGAAAGCATCCATCGATGTGCCGATCTTTTCTGCCTGCGCCGGAGTTAAGAACAGCTTGGCCTGCAACTTCCCGGCCAATTCGCTGGAAATAACGCCGAGCATGTTGCGCAGGTAGGTCTCCCCACCTGACCAGTTGCCTCGGCCGATGAGCGTGAAGCCCGCGGTAATCATCTTCGCCCCTCGATGCCTCAGCCTGCCTTTTTGAAAGGAAACCCGCGCACGATATCGGCCACGGCGGCTGGAAGTTCGATCTTGGCGGACCAGCCAACTCGATTTCCGATCTTGTCCACCTTGGCCAGTTGCGTTGCGCGGTCGACCCTGCGTAAGCGCGCCTTGTCCTCGACGATCTCGATATCGACCTTCATCGCCGCTCCGATCAGGCGAACAAGCTCCTCCACCGATGCGTCCCTGCCGGAACCGATATTCATGACATCGAAACTCGCCTCACCAGTGTCGCCGGCCAAAGCCGCCACCCCGGCAGCGGTATCCTCCGCATGGATGTAGTCGCGCCGCGGTTTCAGATTGCCCAATGCGATCCTGGCCTGGCCCTTGGCATTGTAGAGCTGGTTGAGAATATCGGGAATGAGATGCGCATTGGGGTCGTCATGGCCGATAGTGTTGAAGATGCGCGCCACACGCCCCCTCCCGCCGGTCCTGTCGGCCCAGAAACGAAGCTGGCTTTCATTGGTCAGCTTGGACAGAGCATAGTTGTCGCAAGGCCAGGTCCTGGTCGCATCCTCGTCGAGCGGGGCATCGACCCAGTCGTACACCGCGCCGCTGGACGCCAGCACGACCGTTCCGACACCAGCCTTTTCAGCAGCATCGAGGACGATTTCGGTGCCGACCACGTTCACGTCCAACGCATAGGCGCGCTGTCGCTCGCATGTCGGAATGTGGTGAATAGCCGCCAGGTGGATAATGGTGTCGGGCTTGAAACCCTCAGTCAACTCTACCATCCCACTCTTGTCGCGGATGTCGATCTCCCGCGTCTCGCATCCGTCCATGTCAGGCATCGGCATGCCGACCGAAAGATTATCGGCGATCAACACCCGAGCGCCGTCCTTGGCGAGATTTCGCGCGCACCGCCAGCCTATGAAACCAGCTCCGCCCGTAACGAGGACGCGTTGGGGATTCGTCATCAGGATTTCTCTCCGGCTATCTGAAGTTCACAAGGGCATGGCAGCCGGGGCGGACGGATCATCGCGCGGCCGGCAGAGCACCATGAGGGAAAAGCCGCCCAGCAGCAGCGCGCTGGTAGCGGGGGCAACGCTGCCTATCAGTTTGCGCACTGGATTGAGCAATTTGGTGCGCAGAGGCCTCGTGGAAACGTTGGCTTCGCCCGCCACGTCGGTAAAGTGCCAATCGACCACCGTGTAACCCGTGTCCTCAAGCGTCGCAAGCGCGGTCTCGCGCGTGAAATAATGGAGATGCCCCACCTTCTGACGTGCGTGCATGTAAGCTCGCCGAACCAGTCCCTGGACGTGAAGGTCCAAAGGAATATGAAAAACGTGATAGCGGCCGTGCGGGCGCAGTGCCCGCAAAAAGCCCATATAGTCTTCGACATGTTCGAAGACGTCGATCAGCATGACAAGGTCATGCACTGACTTGGTCGCCAGAAAATCCTCGTGGTGGAAGATCGCGCCAGACGCCTTTTGCAGCGGCCAGAGTTTTGCTGCGTCTTCGGAAATATCGTATCCATGAATAGGTCTGCCCGGATATTGCGCGGCCAATTTGCCGACGATGCCGCCGCTGCCGCAGCCGACCTCGACGGCGTCGCGCCAGACAACATTGTTGCGCTCCAGGATGTTTGCGATCTCGCGCGCCTTCCAGGCTGTATCGGCCAGATGCCAGTCAGGATTGTTGGCAAGGTACTGACTGTCCGAGTAGATGTCAGCCGCGGTATCAGTGACTGTTATCGGCCGCGCTTCTTCGACCCCTTTAGCCGACATCACGATCTTCCTTTTCACAAATGAACGATACCAGGTGACCGGCTTCGACGACATCAATGCGCGTACCGGTGTTTCTGGCGGGCGCCCGAATCGCATCAGTTCCGGTCAACGCGCTAGGGTCCGGCTCAACCGCCGTGACCTGCCATCCATCGGCCGCCGACGCAAGAGACAGGGTTCCATTGCCCACCCCGAGATCAAAGGCTCGCCCAAGCTGCTTCGGCAAATTGCGGCGCAACTCGGCACTTCCATGATAGCGGCGCGCCGGCATCGATTTCAGTTGATGGAAATACGCTGCGCGCGCCAAGTCGGCCTGTTCCGGATGACCAGGCAACCTGCGCACAGCGTCTTCAGAGTCCAGGAAATTGCTGGAGCCCATCAGCCAAAATGTCCCAAACTGCAGGTCACAAAACCGGCTGCAGACAATTCCAATTCAAGGATCAATCTTCACTCCCCAGCGGGTTTCCCTTGGCGGTCTGCTTGTCTCTTTTGACGCATGAGATTGACCGCGATTGCAACATTCCCTGACTAAATGTGGAGCACAGGAAATCACACCGTCGCGACCTCCGTATATTCGTCCGATCGACAATTGTCACGCTACCAAGCTTGGGTCTGAGCAGATCCGGTTCTTTTGCTCGCGCCGAGGCAAATCCGCCTGTCTATTGGCGGATCGCCTGAAGGCGATCCCAGGAAAATGTGGAACAGTTTTCCAGAACTGCCTCAATGCAGCACAAGCATGTCGCCGGACGAGAACGAAATCTCGGCCTTTTCGCCGACGGCAGGCGGCGGCGTTGCCGGGCTGTTGAATGTGTCTAGCGAGACCGTGCTGCCGCCGATGCCGACGCGCACCCGGATCACCGAACCGAGGAAATGCACCTCGGCGATTTCGCCCGAAAGGCTGGAGTCGCGGCCGGGGTGGCGGCCGAGCGAGATCGCCTCGGGCCGCAACGCCAGCGACAGCGTGTCCCCGGACTTCGAGCCGTTGAGCTTGCCCTTGAGCGAGACCTCTTGCGAGTTGACGCGCACCTTGCCCGAAGCCGCGTCGGTGACCGTGCCTTCCAGCACGTTCAGCGTGCCGACGAAATTGGCGACGAATTTGGTTGCCGGCCGGTTGTAGATCTCGAACGGCGTGCCGACTTGCTCGGCCTTGCCGCCATACATCACAGCGATGCGGTCGGAAATCGACAGCGCCTCTTCCTGATCGTGGGTGACGAAGATGGTGGTGATGCCGAGCTTCTTCTGGATCGAGCGGATTTCCTCGCGCAGCGATACGCGCACCTTGGCATCGAGCGCCGACAACGGCTCGTCGAGCAGCAGGAGCTTCGGCTTCGGCGCGATGGCCCGCGCCAGCGCGATACGCTGCTGCTGGCCACCGGAGAGCTGATAGGGATAGCGATCGCCCATCTGCGGCAGCTTGATGAGGTCGAGCATCTCGGCAACGCGCCTGTCGGCATCGGGCTTGGGCATGCCCGCGACCTTCAGCCCGAAGCCGATGTTCTGCGCCACGGTCAGATTCGGAAACAGCGCGTAAGCCTGGAACACCATGCCGACATTGCGCTGGTTGGGCTTGAGCCTTGTGATGTCCTTGCCGGCCACCACGATCTTGCCGGCGCTCGGCTCCTCGAAGCCGGCGACCATGCGCAGCACCGTCGTCTTGCCGCAGCCCGATGGCCCGAGGAAGGAGACGAATTCGCCCGGCTCGACGTCGAGGTTGAAATCCTGCACCACGGTGGTGGCGCCGAAGGATTTTTGCACCTGCTGTATTGAGAGGAATGGCTCGGCCATGACTTTTTCTTTCGATCAGTTCGGGCGGTTTGCCGATTTCGGCGCGAAGCGCGACAGGATCTGGATCAGCGACATGCAGCCCCAGGTGATGGCGAACGAAATGATCGCCAGTGCCGACGGCTCATAGGCACTGTTGGCGCCGATGTTCTGCAAATAGGGGCCGAAGGCTGGGCGATTCAACAGCGAGGCCATGGTGAACTCGCCGATGACGATGGCAAAACTCAGGAACGCGCCGGATAAGACGGCGATCAGTACGTTCGGCAGGATGATGCGGGCGATGATGGTGGTCCAGCCGGCGCCGAGGATTTGTGCGGCTTCGGTGAGCGTTCTGACGTCGATGGTCCTGAGACCGGTATCGACCGCCCGGTACATATAAGGCAGCGCCAGCACTGCATAGCCGATGACCAGCAGAACATCGGTGCCGCGCGCTGTCGCCAGGAAAGGCAGCGTTGAATTCGAACCGAACATTCTGATGTAGCCGAAGACGATGACGATAGCGGGAATAACCAGCGGCAGCAGAGTGATGAACTCTACGAGCGGCCGCAGATTCGGTAGCCGCAGCCGAATCCAGTAGGCCGTCGGGACAACGAGGAGCACGCCTAAAAGAATGGTGAAAACCGCCACAACGACGGAGTAGGTAAATGTCGTCTGGAAATTCGGATCTTCGAAGACTGAGCGGTAGGCGTCAAAGGAGTATTCCCCGCGCCGCTTACGCAAGGAGAATTCAAAGGTCGCCAAAAGCGGCAGGACAAAATAGGCGGTTCCCACGCCAAAAACGAGCCAAGCCCAAAAGCGGCTGCCTTGCTTCATTTCAGCCACCGCTCGGCTCGCCGTTGGAACAAGATATAGAAGAGGTTGGCCAAGCCGGTGATGACTATCATGCCGAATGCAAGCGCGTAGCCTAGATTCGGATTGTAAAGCACGTCGCCGCGAATCTGCGCGAACAGCTGGATGGGCACGATGTTGAGTGACGGCCCCGTCAGTGCATAGGCTGTTGCGACCGCCCCGAACGCGTTGGCAAAGAGGAGGACCGTCGTACCGAGAAAACTCGGCCATAAGACCGGGATGACCACCATGCGCCAATATTGCCAATTGCTTGCGCCGAGCGTGGCGGCAGCTTCACCCCATTCCTTCTTCAGCCCATCGACCGCCGGCGTGATGATGACAATCATCAATGGAATCTGGAAATAAAGGTAGGTGAGGATTAGGCCCCAAAACGAAAAGATACTGAAGCCGAGCGAATAGATGTTGATGCCGAAAATGTCTCGCAACAGGATTGTCGCCACTCCGAGCCGACCTAGCGTCGCGATGAACGAGAATGCCAGCGGCACGCCGGCGAAATTCGAGGCGACGCCCGAGAAGGTCAAGGTCGCCGAGCGTAACCACGACGGCAAACCTCCGCGAACGACTGCCACGGCCATTGCCAGGCCGATCAAGGCGCCAAGGATCGCAGAAACAAAGCTGATCTGAATGGATACCCAATAGGCCGCCGCGAGCTTGGGTTGCGACAACGCTATGATGTTATCGAGCGTATAGTCGCCAGCTGCATTTTTGAACGCGCCCGCGATCAGCCCTACCGTGGGCAAGATCAGAAAGAGCAGCGCGAAAATGAAGAACGGAGTTACGCCTAACCAATGCAGTGGCAGCCGAAGGCGGCTGATCTCCGGCGCGCCAGGACTGACGCTGGCTGTCTGGGACATTGTGGAATCTGCCATGGAGTTCCCGAAGTTGGCATAGGGCGCCGGGCGGCGAACCGCCCAGCGCCCTATGAATTACTTCACGACGGCGCCAACGATGGCATCCCAGTTCGTGCTGATTTCCTTCTTGGCAGCGTTCTGTTCCTCCAAAGTAGGGAAGACCGCTTTTTCATAGTTCTCGGCGGCCGGCAGCTTGTCCAGCATCTCCTTCGGGATCACGCCCTTCTTGGCGAGATCGTTGAAGCGGATCGGGTGGCAGTAGCCCTTCAGCCAACCGAGCTGGCCTTCGTCCGAATAGAGATACTCCATCCACAACTTGGCGGCATTCGGGTGCGGCGCATAGGCACTGATCGCCTGAACGTAGACGCCTGCGACCACCGCTCCCTTTGGCACGACGATTTCGATTTCCGGATTGCCGGCCATCTTGTCGCGCATGGCAAGCAGGTTGTAGTCCCAGTTCATCACGATCGGCGTCGTGCCCTGGGCGACAGCTGCCGCTTCAGCGTCGACCGGCACGAAGTTGCCGGCATCGTTGAGCTGCTTGAAGAATTGCAGACCCTTGGCGGCGGCGTCCTGGCCGCCGGTACCGCCAGCCGCGAGGCCCGAAGCGTAGACCGACATGACGGCGTTGTTCGACGTGCGCGGGTCACCGGCGAGCGCCACCGAGTTGGCATATTCCGGCTTCTGCAGGTCAGCCCAGTCCTGTGGCGCGTTCTGCACGACGGCTTTGTTCACGCCGAAGGCGAGCACGCCGTAGTAGTCGCCGGTCCAGAAGCCATCGGCATCCTTGGCGCTGTCAGGGATCGTATCCCAGGTCGACACCTTGTAGGGTTGGATCAGGTTATCTGCCTTGGCGGACGGGCCGAAAGACAGGCCGACGTCGATGACATCAGGCGCCTGCGGGCCTTTATTGTCCTTGTTGGCCTTGATCGCCTCGATCTCGTCGCCGGAGCCGGCATCGGGATTGAGTTCGTTGACGGTGATCCCCGGATATTTTGCCTTGAAGCCGGCGATGACGTCGCCATAGCCGCACCAGCTGTGCGGCAGCGCGATCGTGGTGAGCTGGCCTTCCGCCTTGGCTGCGGCGACCAGTTCATCCATGGACTGGGCCGACGAGATGGCAGAGGTCGCCATCAGGGCGACGGCCGAAAGGGAAAGCAGTTTTCCCGTGAATTTGAACATGTGTTCTCTCCGTTGAACTGACGCCGTTGGACGCCTGCGATGCGGTATCGTTTTCGTGTGACAGCCAGATGAAAGCTTTGTGAAAGCGATGCCCTGCAGTACGAAAAAGTAAACTCTTTTTAACCGGCTGTAGCAATCGCTACGCCGTTATTTTTCCGGCTAACTAGTTTCGGCCTTGCCTTTCATCCTTTCCCCCTTTCTTCGCCTCGTTTTTCCCAAATGGATTTGCAATGCTGAAGTTGCCTCAGACGGCGCCGGCGATGGCGTTTTCCAGCAGCGTCAGCGCCGCCTTCTTGGTCAGCTTGACCGGGTTGCCGCCGGCGGTCGGATCGACCACCGCCATGTCGGCGATCAGGCCCTTGCGCTTCTTGTCCATGTCGAGCCCCTTGATCAGGCCGGGCAGCGCGTGCGGCACCTTGAGCTCCTTGCGCAGCTTGACGATCGCCTTGGCAAAGCCGTTGAAGCCGCCCTTGATGCCGCAATAGGCGGCGAGCCGGGCGATGCGCGGCTCGATCGCCTCGCGGTTGAAGGCCAGCACATAGGGCATGAACACGGCGTTGGTCATGCCGTGGTGGGTGTCGTAAAGCGCGCCGATCGGATGCGACAGCGAATGAATGGCGCCAAGCCCTTTCTGGAAGGCGGCGGCCCCCATGGCGGCGGCACTCATCATATTGGCGCGGGCAACCAGATCCTTACCATTGGCATAGGCTTTCGGCAGGTTTTCGAAGACCAGCCTGATGCCTTCCACGGCGATGCCGTCGGCCATCGGGTGATAGCCCGGCGCGCAATAGGCTTCGAGGCAGTGGGCGAGCGCATCCATGCCGGTGCCGGCGGTGATGAAGCCCGGCATGCCGACCGACAGCTCCGGATCGGCGATGACGATCGCCGGCAAAAGCTTCGGATGGAAGATGACCTTCTTGGTGTGGGTCGCTTCATTGGTGATGACGCCGGCGCGGCCGACCTCCGAACCGGTGCCGGCCGTGGTCGGCACGGCGATGATCGGCGCGATCGCATCGGCATCGGCGCGCGTCCACCAGTCGCCGACATCCTCGAAATCCCAGACCGGTCGCGTCTGCCCTGCCTGGAAGGCGATCAGCTTGCCGAGGTCGAGCGCCGAGCCGCCGCCAAAGGCGATGACGCCGTCATGCTTGCCCTTCTTGAACACGGCGATGCCGGCGGTCAGGTTGGAATCGACCGGGTTCGGCTTGACCTCGGAAAACACGCCATACGGCACCTTGGCGTCGTCGAGGATCTTCAGCGTCGAGGCCACCACCGGCAGCTTGGCCAGTCCCGGGTCGGTGACGAACAGCGGCCGCTTGATGCCGGTCGCCGCCAGCACCTCCGGCAGTTCCTTGATGCGTCCGGCGCCGAAGCGGACGGTCGTAGGGTAATTCCATTTAGAAACGAGTTTTGTCATTTCGACCTTCTGACTGCTTTCATGCTCTCGGATGTCGTTAATTCACAAAGGTATTGGCCACACGGTCTGACCGCATCATGTACGGAATCCAGATGGCTGCGGCCCAGACCGAACGGTAAATGTCGCGCATCGTTTCTTTATCGAACGCATCATCCAGCGTTGGAAAGCTGTCGGGAAAAGCCAGATACCCGGCCCATGAATCGACAACGGAATATATCGGCATCGCGAATGCCCAAATCATGTACCAGCCGGGGAATATCTGCCAGCGCTTGAACATGAAGAACAATAATAGGGCCGGGGCTGTAAGGTTTAGTATGCCGGATATCACCAATTCGGCAACAATCAGCACACCTTGGGACAAACTGAAGGCCTGCCAGTTCTGTAACATGCCGAGATAGTCGGTATTGTGCAATTGTACCAACCCTAGTATCGGGGTGAGCATCAACCCGAGCATCGGCAGGACAAGCCAGCCGCCGATACCCTCGGGACCTTCACGATCCGGCAGCGCCGATTGTTGCGTATCCGCCATTACTCCCTCTCAACAGCGATCGTTGGCTTGCCGATCGCCACCTTAGATCACCTCGCGCAGATGGTATGATTTCGGCCTGGTCAGATTGTCGTAGCCGATGGCCGACAGTGCCGCACCCTTGCCGGTGTCCTTGACGCCGGTCCAGACCAGCGCCGGATCGAGATAGTCGCAGCGGTTCATGAACACGGTGCCGGTCTCGACGCGGTCGCCGATCGCCGCCGCATGGTCCGTGTCGCGCGTCCAGATCGAGGCCGTCAGCCCATAGGGGCTGTCGTTCATCAGCGCGATCGCCTCCTCATCGTTGCGCACCTTCATGATACCGACGATCGGGCCAAAGCTTTCCTCGCGCATCACGCTCATCTGGTGGTCGACCTGGGTAAGCACTTCCGGCGCCAGATAGGGCGAGCCTTGCCTGTCGTTAGCCACCTTCATGTCGATGTGCGCCTTGGCGCCCTTGCGTAGCGCCTCCGCCTTTTGCTCGCGGATCAGGTCGGCGAAGCGCGCCTGCGCCATCGGCCCCATGGTGGTCGCCTGGTCGAGTGGATTGCCGACGACGTAGTTCCTGGTCTCGGCGATGAAGCCTTCGACGAATTCGTCGTAGACCTTCTCGTGGACATAGACGCGCTCGATGCCGCAGCAGCACTGGCCGGAATTGAAGAAGGCGCCGTCGACCAGATTGGCAACGGCATGGTCCATCTTGGCGTCCGGCAGCACATAGGCCGGATCCTTGCCGCCAAGCTCGAGGCCGAGCGTCATGAAGGTGCCCGCCGCCGCCTTTTCGATGGCGCGGCCGCCGGCGACCGAGCCGGTAAAGTTGACATGGTCGATCTTGCCGGAGCCGAGCAGCCTTTCGGTCTGCGCATGGTTCAGAACGAGGTTCTGGAACAGGCCCTTGGGCAGGCCGGCTCTGTCGAACGCCTGCTGAAACCGTTCGCCGACCAACAATGTCTGTGCCGCGTGCTTGAGGATGACGGCGCTGCCCGCCATCAGCGCCGGCACGATCGTGTTGACGGCAGTGAGATAGGGATAGTTCCACGGCGCGATCACCATGACCACGCCGAGCGGCACCTTCTTCACATAGCGGCGAAAGCCGTCCTTCGGGTTGGAGGCCATGACCGGCTTCAGTGCCGCCTCGGCGATCTCGACCATGTAGCTGACGCGTTCCCTGACGCCGCCGAACTCACCGCCATAGCGCACCGGCCGGCCCATCTGCCAGGCGATCTCCGGCACGATCTCGTCGCTCATGGCGACCAGCGCTTCCAGCATGGCAAGCATGTACTTGCCGCGCTCGACGACCGGCGTCTGCGCCCACTTCTCCTGCGCCGCCTTGGCGCGCTCGACCGCGGCACCGATCGCCTGGTCCGTGGCCAGAGGCCGTTCGGCATAGATCGAACCGTCGATGGGGGATTTTATCTTGACCGTTTCGGTCATGCCTTGGGTCCTCGCATTCTACAATAATTCTCGTTGGTCACGCCGCTCTGGAAGGGACGAAACACCGGCGTTGGCCCCGTTCTTCACAGCGAGCGGGTAAAGGTGAGGGACGGGCGGCGCCGACATTGCCAGGTCATTTAATACCGCTCGAACCCCCTGTGCAGTTCCCAGTCCGTAATCCGGCGGTCGTATTCGAACTGTTCCCAGTGTGCCGTGTGGACGTAGTGTTCCAGCACATCGTCGCCGAGTGCCTGCCTCAGCATCTTCGATTCCACCAGCGTCGCGGTAGCGTCGCGCAATGTCTTTGGAATTTCAGGCAACTGCGAGGCCTGGTAGGCGTCGCCGACGAAGGGCTTCTGCAGTTCAAGCTTTTCATCGATGCCGGCAAGCCCGGCCGCGATCAGCGCGGCGAAAGCCAGATAGGGGTTCAAATCGGCACCGCCGATGCGGCATTCCATGCGGATGCCCTTGGTGCCCTCGCCGCAAAGACGGAAACCGGCGGTGCGGTTGTCCTCGCTCCACATGATCTTGGTCGGCGCAAAGGTGCCGGCCTGGAAGCGCTTGTAGGAGTTGATGTAGGGCGCCAGGAACCAGGTGAATTCCTTGGCATATTTGAGCTGGCCGGCTGCCCATTGCTGGCCGAGCGTCGACAGCGTCCACTCGGCATTTTTGTCGTAGAACAACGGCGTCTTGCCGTCGGCGCTCCACAGCGAATTGTGGATGTGGCTGGAATTGCCGGCGAGCCCGTAATTGTACTTGGCCATGAACGAGATCGCCTTGCCTTCGGACTCGGCGATTTCCTTGGCGCCGTTCTTCAGGATGACGTGGCGGTCGGCCATGTCGAGCGCTTCAGCATAGCGAACATTGATCTCTTCCTGGCCGGGACCCCACTCGCCCTTGGAATTCTCGATCGGAATGCCGGCCGCCTCCATTTCGTTGCGCAGCCGGCGCATGACGCCTTCTTCCTTGGTGGTGATGCCGATCTGGTAGTCGCCGATATAGGGCGATGCCGTCTCGAGGCCCTGCCAGTGCTTCCTGCGGGCGGAATCGTAGGTCTCGCTGAACAGGTAGAATTCGAGCTCGGACGCGAAATAGCCGATATAGCCGCGCTCCTGCAGCCGCTTGACCTGCTTCTTCAGCATGGCGCGCGGCGAATGCGCCAGGTCGTCATGGGTGTGGTGGTCGAGCACGTCGCAGATCACCAGCGCCGTCTTCTCCAGCCACGGAATGCGCCGCAGCGTCGCAAGGTCCGGCTTCATGACGAAATCGCCATAACCCTTCGACCAGCTCGCCGCCTTGTAGCCGGGCACCGGTTCCATATCGATATCGGCGGCCAGCAGGTAGTTGCAACCATGCGTCTCGTCATGCGCGGAATCGACGAAGTACCGGGCCAGGAACCGCTTTCCCACAAGCCGCCCCTGCATGTCGACGATGCAGGCCAGCACGGTGTCGACCTCACCGCTGGAAACCGCTTGCTTCAACTGATCGAACGAGAAATTTCCGGCCATTCTTACGGCACTCCAGCGCTTGTCGTTTTGAAAAGGGAATGAAACCATGGCCGGCGCGATGCCGGCCATGGTCATGAGAGAGCGTCAGGCGCCGGCTTCGCCGACAGCTATCTCGGCTGCCTTGATCGCCGCCTGGCGCTTCGCGATCTGGTCGCCGATGGGCGGACCCTGGAAGCGGCGGTTCTCGAAACCGAACCAAAGCACCGCAGTCAGTACAATGAAGCCCAGGGTGATATAGAGCACTTTGTCGTTCGGCGGCTGGATGGCGATGTAGAAGATGATCGCCATGCCGATGACCGACAGGATGCAAAACAGCTTGAACAGGCCGGCACCGAGATTCCATGGGCCGGGATTCGGCCATTTCGCCGTTCCGAAAGCCATCATGCCGAGCGCGATCGGAATGGTGAAGGACAGGAACAGGAACACCAGCGTCGAATTGACGACGATGGTGTAGATGTTGGTGCCGCCGATCGAAATGAACTGGGCAAGAAAGACATAGATGATCTCGAGGATCGCAGCTGTCCAGATGGCATTGACCGGCGTGCGCCAGGTTGGGCTGACTTTGGCGAGCCCGGCCGAACCGACCGGCATGCCGCCGTCGCGAGAGAAGGCAAACAGCATGCGCGAGGCCGAGGTCACCGTAGCGAGGCCGCAGAGGAACTGCGAGATCAGGATGGCCAGATAGAGCAGTGTCTTTAACCATCCTGGCAAGATCGCGTTCATGGTTTCGAAGAACACGGCCCACCCTTGCTTGGCGCCTGCCGCCATATCCGGAATTGCCAGCACGATCGCGCACAGCATCACCCAGCCGATCAGCGACGACCAGAGCACGGATGAAACGATTGCCCGCGGAACCGAGTGCGCCGCCCTCAACGTTTCTTCCGAGGTATGCGCCGACGCATCATAGCCAGTAATGGTGTAAACCGGCAGCAGCAGGCAGAGCAGGAAGAGATACGTCATGGAATCGGACTGCGGGAAAACACCGCCGCCCGCATCGCCCGAATAGTTCGTGAACGTCCACAACCGGGTGATGTCGATCGCTGGAGCAAACACCAGGCAGGCGACGATCAGCACCGCCGTCGCTCCGAGAATCAGGAAGCCGGACGCATCCGTCAGCATGGCGGTCAGCTTGATGCCGAAATGGTTGAACAGCGCCTGAAGGACCGTGATAATTGCAACAAAACCAACGACTTGAGCCGGAGACGCAACACCGTCGGTGGTAAGCCCTGCGCCGAAGGTCCCGTAGAAAAACAAAGACGTTCCGATGTTGATCGCGCCGAGCACGGTGATCAGGCCGAGCAAATTGAGCCATGCGGTAAGCCAGCCAGTGAAACGGTTCCCCAGAATGGATGCCCAGTGATAGAGGCCGCCGGCGGTCGGAAATGCCGAGGCGATCTGGGCCATGGCGAGCGCGAAAAATCCCGAAACCATGCACCCGACGATCCAGCCGATACCAGCGCCGGCGCCACCGATGGACGATGTCGCCTGCGCGAAGGAATTGATGCCGCCTGAGAGGATGCAGATGATCGAGAACGAGATCGCGAAATTCGAGAAGCGGCTCATGCTTCGCGACAGTTCCTGAGCATAGCCCATTCCGTGGAGAACTTTCAGGTCCTCCTTCTTGTCACCTTCGCTGTAACCCGGTGCTACCATTTTGAAGTCCCCTTTTGGTTTCTTAGCTGGCCGATTGAACTGACTTTCCGACTGCGCTTGGTCTGGAGGCCTTGGCCGCTTCGGGCTCCAGATTGAGAAAAATACCCGTGAGCAGATCCGCCCATTTCCGCTGCCCGGCTGCGCCGGAGATCTCGTCGTTGCGGATTTCGATCATTGCGCAGGGCAGCCCGCGCGAGCGGGCATGGCGTTCCAGCGTGAAATAGACGCGGTCGGCCGGCGAATAGGGTTCGTTGACGCCGACGGTGACGCCGGCGACCCGCTGCAGCGCCGCGATCAGCGGCGCCGCCAGCCGGCGGTCCTCGTCGTGGATAACGCCGATATGCCAGGGCCGGCTGCTGCCCTTGTAGACCGGGGTGAAAGAATGGACCGAGACCAGCCGCGTCTCCCGTCCGGCCGCCAGGCGCTCGTCGATGATCGTCGCGATCCGGTCGTGGAACGGCCGCCAAGCGAGCGCGATGCGCGCCTCCCGCTGATCGGCCGAAAGCCCCTGATTGGCCGGGACCACGGTTTTTTCGCTGGCGCTGACCGTCACTATCAGGTCCGGTGCATCGAGCGGGCGGTTGCAGTCGATGACGAGCCGCGAAATGCAGGTCTCGACCAGCGTCGCATCGAGTGCCTCGGCCATGCGGCGCGCCACCGGCAAGGCGCCGGGATCCCAGGCGATGTGGCGGGAAAGCTCCTCGGCGGCAAGTCCGAGCGTTCCGAATTCCGGCGGCAGGAAATTGGAGGCGTGGTCGCAGGTTAGCACGAAAGGGCTCAATCCGCCGGGGTTCGTCACCCTTACGGTTTCAGGCGATGCAAGGCTGGCGGGCCGTGCTGTCTCCATTGTCTGCCGTCCCCGGGGAGCGCTGTACCGTATGTTACGTATTTTGCCTCATTGCGTCCCTACGGATGATTTCATACAGTTTGGCCGGTTTTGTCAAACGCGATTTCGATAATGCGGTAACGGCCCGGCCAGGGTGGGGAAAAACATGGTTTCCAGCATTGCCGAACTGATCTCCGACCGCATCGGCACCATGCCGGCCGGCGAGCGGCGCGCAGCGCAAACGCTGATCGCCAGCTATCCGCTGATCGGGCTGAAGACGGTCGCCGAATTCTCGGCTGCCGCCGGCGTATCGTCGCCGACGATCCTGCGTTTCGTCGCCCGGCTCGGCTTCCAGAACTATCCGGAATTCCAGTCGGCGCTGCAGGACGAACTGGCGGCGCAATTGCAGTCGCCGGCCTCGCGCACGCTCAATCCGCCATCGCCGGGCAGCAGCGCCGTGTCGCCGATGCTGGAAGCGACGCTCGACAATATGCGCGAGACCTTCCGGCACCTTTCGGATAAGCAGCTTGCCGACATCGTCGCCAAGCTGGCCGACCGGCGCGGCAAGACATTCCTGATCGGTGGCCGCTTCACCGACCCGCTGGCGCGCTACATGGCCGCCCACCTCGCCATCATCCAGCCCAACGTTTTTCACCTCGGCGGGCAGGAAAGCGTCTGGCGCGACCGGCTGATCGACATGGGTAAACGCGACGTGCTGGTGATCTTCGACATCAGGCGCTACCAGGACAGCCTTGTCCGCTTCGCCGAGACGGCCAACCAGCGTGGCGTGCAGATCGTGCTGTTTACCGACCAGTGGCTGTCGCCGATCGCCCGCTTCGCCCGCCACGTCATCGCCGGGCGCACCGCCGTGCCTTCGGCCTGGGACTCATCCGCCGCACTTTTCGTCGTCGTCGAAACGCTGATCGGCGCCGTCACAAGGCAGCTCGAGGCCGACGGCACCAAACGCATCCGCGAGTTGGAAAGCCTACGGTAGAGCGGCCCTTCGGGCGAACGGTCTTCGTTGGGGTCTAGTCAACCAAAAGGCTGACCATCTGCAGGATCAGGATCAGCAAAAAGACGCCAAAGACAGACGCAAAGACCGCTGCCAACAGGACGATGCGTTGTTTCTTACCCACAGCTCCCTCGGGAAGGCATAGCTCCCCCACGATCACGAACGTCAGTCCTGCCTATCGCTCGGCTACCGTCCCAAGTCCTCAAGATCTGCCTGCGGCTTGGGCGGAGGAGTCATGACGAGTTGCTTCACGCGCGAAATGAACCGCTGGCCAAGGTGCTCGCTTAGGGGGACGGCTGCATCATTCATCCGACCCATGTCACGGCCGAATGACCACCTTGCTGCTGGGGCTTAACCATTTCAGCCGCAAGGCGTGCCATCGCCCCACTCCAGCTACTTTACCCGTGGCAAGGGTGATCGAAGTTCGGCTAGCCTTGGCGACGCGAAGCCGCTCATTGACCCACCATCAAACAGCGGTGAACTGCGCGGAGGAATTCGATGAGCTATCTGGACGAGCTGTTCTCAGTCGCCGGCAAGACGGCGCTGGTCACCGGCGCCGCCACCGGCATCGGCCGCATGGCGGCGACCGCTCTGGTCAGGGCCGGCGCCTCGGTGATGATTGCCTCGCGCAAGGGCGAGGATTGCGCCAAGGTAGCGGACGAGCTGAACGGGCTTGGGGCATCCGGCCGGGCCGAGGGTTTCGCCGGCGACGTCTCCAGCGAGGCCGGCATTGCAGCGCTTGTCGCCGAGGTCAGGGCGCGGACCGAACGGCTGCATATCCTGGTCAACAATGCCGGCATCTCCTGGGGCGCGCCGCTGGAAAGCTTTCCCTATCATGCCTGGGCCAAGGTGTTCGGCGTCAACGTCACTGCGGTCTTCTATGTGACGCGCGAATTGCTGCCTCTGCTCGAGGCTGCTGCCAGCGAGGCCGACCCGGCCCGGGTGATCAATCTCGGATCGGTGATGGGCACGCAGCCTTTGGCCGAAGACGCTTACTCCTACTCGGCCTCGAAGGCTGCGGTTCACCACCTGACACGCATCCTGGCGATCGAGTTGGCCGCCCGACGCATCACCGTCAACGCCTTTGCGCCCGGCCCTTTCCAGAGCCGGATGACGGCCTTCGCCACCGGCACCGAAGACCAGGCAAGACATGTCGGCAACCACGTTCCGATCGGCCGCATCGGCGCGCCGGATGACATTGCCGGCGCAACGCTCTATTTGTGCAGCCGTGCCGGCAGCTATGTCACCGGCGCCATCCTGCCGATCGATGGCGGGCAGTCGGTGCAACACGGGCTGACATTGTTCAAGGAATGAGACGCACGCCATCCGGCGAGTGAAATGCCGGGGGTGAAGATGGAGGACATCAGCGTGGAACCGATCAGTCTCGATGTGCTTCTGGCCAACGTCGGCAAGGAAGTCGGCGTGTCGCCATGGCGGGTGGTCACGCAGCGCATGATCGACCAGTTCGCCGATGCCACCGACGACCATCAGTTCATCCATTGCGATCCGGAGCGCGCCAGGCGCGAGACGCCGTTCGGCGGCACCATCGCGCACGGCTTCCTGTCGCTTTCGCTGTTGTCGGCAATGACCTTCGAAACCATGCCGCCGCTGGAAAACAGCAAGATGGGCGTCAATCACGGCTTCGATTCGCTGCGCTTCCTGGCGCCGGTGAAAACCGGCTCGCGCATCCGCACCCGCTTCGTGCTGGCCGATGTCAAGGTCAGGCCGTCGGGCTGGGTGCAGACTGCGCACGACGTGACGATCGAGATCGAGGGCTCGAAAAAACCGGCGCTGACCGCGCGCTGGCTGACGCTGACGCTGATCGAACGCCAGCCGGAAGCGGTTTGACTGGCATCCGGGCCTGGGAACCTAAATCTATTTGGCTTCGGCCGCGACGTACTTCATGTGGCGGCTCACCTGCAGCGCAATGTAGACGACCAATGAGCAACCGATTGGGAACACGATCTCGTTGAGGCCGGTTGCGATAGCCTGTGGCAGTGCCAGAGCAGCGTCGTTCGCCGCGGCCGTCTCAATCGTCAGCACCGTGATGCCGCCACCGAATACCGCGCCTATCAGGGCGCCTGCCAGCGCGAAATGAAGCGGTCGGGGTTCTTCCTTCGATGCCAGCGACGCCAGTATCCAGCCGAGCAGCCCGTATTCGATCGCCCGCAGGACGCCCAGCGTCGTGAGCGACAGGATGGCCGGCTTTGCCGCCGCGTCGAGCGCGCTGACCATGACCTTTTGCGTCCCCTTGGCGATGCCCATGGCCAGCGGTGCCGAGATCGCGGCGATCAGGCCGCCGAGCGAGGCTCGCACTTTGGCGAGCGCCGTGCCGAGGCTGACGCCGGCGCAGACGAAGAACGACCAGGTCACGCCTTGCGCCAGTTCGATCAGGATCAGCGTCGTCGCCGGGTAGGAACCTGCCGCAAATCTGACGGTCAGAATGAGAGCCTCCATGGCGAAGCCGAGCGCGATCGCCAGCCATGCGACCATGACGACGCGCCTGAGCGCCATCCTGGCGCGATGGGAAAGCGGGTTCACGTCCGGCACGCCGGACGAAAGCTCAGTCAGGGCCATGTTGGCCTCCCAGATCACAATTCTTGCAGAGCCGCGAATTAGCGTTTGTCTGTAACAGTCCGATGTTGCCGGCTTTATTGCCGGGTTACATCGTTTTGTGACGTCAAGCTTCTGCTTCGTGCCACCCTTGCCCGACGTCGTACAGCGTATATATGCTGCATCCAGCCATCAGTTATTAAAGGCAGTCGAACAATTGCAGCTAAGCGTCCAGGAGCGCCGCGAAAAACAAAAGGCCGAACTGCGTTCCGAACTTGTCGACGCCGCGCACAAGCTTGTCCAGGAAGAAGGCTATGACGGCCTCACCATCCGCAAGCTCGCCAAGCGCGTCGGCTATGCGCCGATGTCGGTCTATTCCTATTTCGCCGACAAGCAGGACATCCTGTTCGCGTTGGCCGAAAACGCCTTCGAGACCCTGGCCAGGCACATCGAAAATCATACGGCCGACGACCCGATCGAGGCGCTCAAGGCGGTGCTGGTCGAATATGCCGCCTTCGGGCTCGAGAATCCCAACGAATACCGCACCGTCTTCATGACCGAAAAAGTCAGGCCGCCGGCCGGCAAGACGTTCGCCGAAATGCAGAGCGGCAACCCGGCGATGAAAGCGCTGATCGAGAGGGTCGAGGCCTGCGTTGCCGCCGGCAGGCTCAAGGGCGATCCGCGCGCCATCGCCACCATGCTGTGGGCGGTCGGCCACGGCGCCATCTCGCTGCTGATCACCTTCCCGTTCTACCCGTTCGGCGACCAGACGACGTTCATCACACGGATCGGCGACATCATGCTCGAAGCCATCGCCGCGCACGAGATTGCGCCCCTCGGCCCGCCGGTCAACTGCTGAGGAGCGGCGCTCCTCCCGATCTGTAAAATCTTTCTCCGAACGATCCGCGCTCCGGTGCCGAGCGTCCGGCAATTCCTGCGCCTAATTTCTCCGTACGTGTACGATTTTTGCTTGAACTCCCTCAGCTTGGGCGTATCTGTACGCAATACCGTACATGTACGAATTCACTAGCTGGAACCGGAGACCGATCATGAAGAAGGCAATTCTCACGCTCGCCGCCCTGCTGGCGCTCTCTGGCGCCGCAATTGCCGGCAGCAATCAGACAGGCAAGCAAGAAGCGGCCTGCATCGACACCAAGACCGATGTGAAGCTCGATTGCGCGCCGACCGGATCGCTTGAAAATGCCGATACCGAGACCCACAAGGCCGGCAGCAAGGGCCCGAGGCTCGGCATCGGCATCGACCCGTGGATCGTGCCCAGCAGCTTCTGAGCCGACCGGCGATAATATGCGGCGATGAACCGAAAGGGCGGCAGCAATTTCCGGCCGCCTATCTTGCCGGCCTCAGCCCTGCTTTATCGCGCCGTGCAGATCACTTCTTACGCTTCTGTCCCGCCACCCTCTTCGCCTTGCCGGGTCTTGCCGGCGCGCCGGGAATGGCCGTTCCGGTGATCGACACCGGATCGCTGGCCGGAAACGTATCCTCGAGGCCTTCCTCGAGTTCCTCTTCGACATCCGCCTCAGTGCGCTGCTCGTGTTCGAAAGAGCGCACGGCCGGCGTCTTGGCCGGCAACTTCGGCGCGGAGTTCGACGGCATTTGCATTCTCCCTCGGCTCGCTGTCGCAGAACTGCTGGGCGCGGCGAACATTGCTATGCTGCCGCGTCGCGCGCTGCCTCCGACAGAAAAGTAAAGACATAGTCGGAGAAGGAACGCCAGCATTCGACGCGGAACGCGTGGGCCGCCGTGCGCAACAGCACGATTTCGACCTTGCCGAGAATGGTGCGCGATGCCGCCCCGATCGGAAAGGCGTCGAGCGACAAATCCTGCGGGCAGCCGGCATTGATCGTCGTCGCGGCAGCCGGTCCGGTGACCGATACGGCGACGTTGCGGTGCGAGATGCCGACCGCCGAATGCAGCGCGGAAATCTTGGCGCAATCGGCGAGTGGATCTTTGCCGCTTTCATCGATGACCAGCCATTCGTCCGGCCCGAGCCACAAGGCGGTCCGTCCAGCCTTTGCCGCCGAGGTTTTCGGCCTTAGCGGCAGGGCGATGCCAAGTGCTTTCGAAAGTGCCGCGATCGAGGCGTCCGGCGCGCGCAGCGATATGCGTTCGGCCGGCGGCAGCACGACAAGTGTGACGCCGGTGGCGGAAAGCGACTGGCCGGCGACAGCCGGACGGCGTTCGACCGACGGCCCGGCGACGGCGGTTTTCACAGCGGCCTTAGCCATTGAGGCGCTCCCCCTTCTCGTCGAAGAACACCATACCGGTGACCTCCACCTCAATCACCCCGTTCGGCATCGGTACATAGAGCGTCTCGTCCATGCGATCGCGGCCGCCGGCGACCAGCCCCAGTGCGATCGAGCGGCCGCAATTTTGCGACCAATAGCTCGACGTGACATGGCCGATCATCTTCATCGGGATTGCCTGCTTCGGGTCCGCGACGATCTGCGCTCCCTCCTCCAGCACCACCTTGGGATCCCTGGTCTTCAGGCCGACAAGCTGCTTGCGGCCCTTGGCGACCAGATCCGGCCGCGCCATGCCGCGAATGCCGACGAAGTCGGCCTTCTTCTTGCCGACCGCCCAGTCGAGCCCGGCGTCGTTCGGCGTCACTGTGCCGTCGGTATCCTGGCCGACGATGATGTAGCCCTTTTCGGCGCGCAGCACATGCATCGACTCGGTGCCGTAGGCACAGGCGCCATGCTTCTGGCCCTCGGCCCATAGCGCTTCCCAGACCGCCTCGCCGTAATCGGCCGGCACATTGACCTCGAAGCCGCGCTCGCCGCTGAACGACATGCGAAACAGCCTGGTCGGTACGCCGCAGATCCGGCCTTCGCGCACCGACATATGCGGCAGCGCCTCATCCGACATGTCGATGCCCTCGACCAGCGGTGCGATGATGTCGCGAGACTTCGGCCCCTGCACGGCAATGACCGCCCACTGCTCGGTGATCGAGGTCAGCCAGACGTTGAGATGCGGGAACTCGGTTTGGAGATAGTCCTCCATATGGTTCATGACGCGCGGCGCGCCGCCGGTCGTCGTCGTCACATGGAAGCGATCCGGCGCCAGCCTGCCGACGACACCGTCGTCATAGATGAAACCGTCCTCGCGCAGCATGATGCCGTAGCGGCAGCGGCCGGGCTCGAGCTTCTCCCATGGATTGGTGTAGAGCAGTTCCATGAATTTGGCCGCATCCGGCCCGACCACCTCGATTTTGCCCAGCGTCGAGGCGTCGAACAGGCCGGCCGTCTTGCGCACCGTGACGCATTCGCGGTCGACGGCCGCATGTATGTCCTCGCCCGGCTTCGGGAAATACCAGGCGCGCTTCCACTGGCCGACATCCTCGAACATCGCGCCTTGACGCTCTGCCCAGGGATGGATCGCCGTCTTGCGGGTCGGGTCGAACAGGGGACCCCGCGCATGCCCGACGATCGAGCCGAACGTCACCGGCGTATAGGGCGCACGGAACGTCGTCAGCCCGACCTGCGGGATCGGCTTGCCCAACGTCTCGGCGGCAATCGCCAGGCCGTGCATGTTGGAGGTCTTGCCCTGGTCGGTCGCCATGCCGTTGGTGGTGAAGCGCTTGACGTGCTCGATCGAGCGCATGCCCTCATGCACCGCCTGGCGGATGTCCTTGGCGGTGACGTCGTTCTGGAAGTCGACGAACGCCTTTACCGTCGTTTCTGCCCCGGCGCCGGGCGCCGCACCCAGCATGCCGCGCGACCAGCTCTCGCCGACATCGACTTTCGGCTTGGTGCCCTTGGCTGGCTTGCTGCCGGCTTCCTTGGCCGCCTTGACGCCCGCTGCATAGGCCTCGTCGATGGTCGCCGACAGCCCGTCCGTGCCGTTGCAGGCGCCGACCGAGACGCAATCCTGTGCATAAATGCCGGGCACGAAGCGCTTGGTCTCGTCGTTGAAGGCAACCTTGCCGCGCGATTGCGAGAACAGATGCACCGACGGCGTCCAGCCGGCCGACATCAGGATTGCGTCGACCGGCATGGTGCGCTCGCCGCCGCCATTCTTCGGTTGCACGGTCATCGACGACACGCGCAATTTGCCGCCGGCGCGGATCACCGCGCGGCCGAAATTGATCTCGATGCCGAGCGCCCTCGCCTCGTCGATCACCGGCCCGGTCGGATTGTCGCGCAGATCGACGATCGCCGCCACGTTGATGCCGGCCTTCTTCAGGTCGATCGCCGCCGCATAGGCGGAATCGTTCGCCGTATAGACGCCGATATTCCTGCCGACCGCGACGCCGTAATGGTTGAGATAGGTGCGCGCCGCCGACGCCAGCATGACGCCGGGACGGTCGTTGTCGGCAAACACCATGTGGCGCTCGATGGCGCCGGTCGCCAACACCACGCGTTTGGCGCGAACCTGCCACAGCCGCTCGCGCGGCAGGTCGCGGCCGGGGCTCTGCAGATGGTCGCTGACGCGCTCAACCAGTCCGACGAAATTCTGCGCGTAATAGCCGAAGGCCGTGGTGCGCGGCAGTACGCGGACATTGTCCATCGCGCTCAACTTGGCGAGAGCGGATTGCGCCCAGGAAAAGCCGTCCTGGCCTTCGATCTTCGCCCCGCTCTCGAAGCGAAGGCTGCCGCCGAATTCCGCCTGCTCGTCGGCAAGGATGACGCGCACGCCGGTTTCGGCGGCAGCCAATGCCGCGGCAATACCCGCCGCACCACCGCCAAGCACCAGCACCTCGCAATGGGCGAAGCGCGCCGAATAATGGTCGGGATCCGGCTGGTCGGGGGCGACGCCGAGACCGGCCGCGGCCCGGATCTTAGGCTCGTAGAGGTTCTTCCACGCAGCCTTCGGCCACATGAAGGTCTTGTAGTAGAAGCCGGCCGAAAGCATCGGCGAGGCGATGCTGCTGACCGCACCGATGTCGAAGGCGAGCGACGGCCAGCGGTTCTGCGACTGTGCCGTCAGCCCGTCATAGAGTTCCTGTACCGTGGCGCGGACGTTCGGCGTCTTGCGTGCCGCGTCGCGCTTGATCTCGACCAGCGCGTTCGGCTCTTCGGCGCCGGCCGACAGGAAGCCGCGCGGCCGGTGGTATTTGAACGAGCGGCCAACGAGATGGACGCCATTGGCAAGCAGCGCCGAGGCCAGCGTGTCGCCCTCGATGCCGGTATAGGGGCGGCCGTCGAAGCTGAAGCCAGCTATCTCTGCCTGCTTGAGCCGCCCGGCGCCGGCAATGCGGAACGTCGCGCTCATTTGGCGGCTCCCGGCAGCTTCGCCGGCTTTGGCTCGCCGGCCTTGTAGGTCATCAGGAACCTGTCGCTGACGGTGTCGCGCACGGCGT
This sequence comes from Mesorhizobium sp. M0778, assembly GCF_040320105.1. Classification (NCBI taxonomy): domain Bacteria; kingdom Pseudomonadati; phylum Pseudomonadota; class Alphaproteobacteria; order Hyphomicrobiales; family Phyllobacteriaceae; genus Mesorhizobium; species Mesorhizobium sp. M0778. The sequence goes on from NZ_JAMYPA010000004.1 coordinate 281,337, forward strand.
TGAAGAACCGCGCGCAGCCATGCATGTGCCGCCACCGCTCATAGATGATCCCCTTGGGATTGGAGCGGATGAAGAAGAACTTTTCGAAGTCGTCGTCGCTCTCGCCGGCGATGTTTGGGGAACGCGCAATATGCGCCTCACCGGCGTTGCGGAATTCGAGCTCGGGACGCTCTTCCTCGCAATAGGGGCAGCGGATGAGAAGCATGGTTGGTCCTACAGTTCGCCGTGGCCGACGCGAGCGCCGGCAGGTTGGTCGCAAAGCCTCTGACCCATCGTGACGAAAGGCGCGACGAGCCGGATGCGCTCCTCGATGCTTGCCGCAGGGCGAAACAGAGCGCGATTGGCCATGTTGCCGATGGTCAGTTGGATTGGATCGGTGGTGACGATGACGCCGCGCGGCTGGAAAGGCTCGTCCGGATCCAGATCGGAAGGACGGGCCTCGAAGAAGAAGACGATCTTTCGCCCGCCGCTCCAGACGCAGGTCAGCATGCCGTCATCGATGGAAAACGGCCAGTCGGCCTCGTTCCCGGCGCGACTGATCGGCTGCGTGCGCACCTCGTCCGGTGACGGAAAATGAAACAGGCCTTGCTCGCCGGCGAGCATCAGCGGCATGGCGACGGCCATCTCGGTCATCATCAGTGTGCCACCGCCGCCGCCGCCGCCTCGTCGATGAGGCGGCCGGTGCGGAAGCGCTCGATGGTGAAGGGTGCGTTGATCGGGTGCGGATCGTCCCTGGCGATCGTATGGGCAAAGACGTGGCCCGAACCCGGCGTCGCCTTGAAGCCGCCCGTGCCCCAGCCGCAATTGACGTAGAGGCCGGGCACCGGCGTCTTGGCCAGGATCGGCGAACGGTCCGGCGTCACGTCGACAATGCCGCCCCATGAGCGCAGCATCTTCATGCGGGTGAAGATCGGGAACATCTCGCAGATCGCGTCGAGCGTGTGCTGCAGGATGTGCAGCCCGCCGGTCTGCGAATAGGAGACATATTGGTCGGTGCCGGCGCCGATGACCAACTCGCCTTTGTCGGATTGCGAGATATAGGCATGCACCGTGTTCGACATCACCACGCAAGGCACCACCGGCTTGACCGGCTCCGACACCAGCGCCTGCAGCGGATAGCTTTCCAGCGGCATGCGCACGCCGGCCATGTTCATGATCACCGAGGAGTGGCCGGCGGCGACCACGCCGACCTTCCTGGCGCCAATGAAGCCGCGCGTCGTCTCGACACCGGTAACCGCGCCGTTCGGCGCCCGTTTGACGCCGGTGACCTCGCAATTCTGGATGATGTGGACGCCGCGCGCCGAGGCGCCGCGCGCATAGCCCCAGGCGACAGCATCGTGCCGCGCCGTGCCGCCACGGCGCTGCAGCGCGGCACCCATCACGGGATAACGGGCATCGCGCGAAATGTTGAGCGGCGGGCAGAATTCCTTGGCCTGTTCCGGCGTCAGCCATTCATTGTCGATGCCGTTCAGCCGGTTAGCATGGACGTGGCGCTTCAGGACCTGAATGTCGTGGATGTTATGGGCGAGCATCATGACGCCGCGCGGCGAATACATGACGTTGTAGTTGAGCTCCTGGCTGAGCCCGTCCCACAGCTTCAGCGCATGGTCGTAGATGCCGGCGCTCTCGTCATAGAGATAGTTCGAGCGGATGATGGTGGTATTGCGGCCGGTATTGCCGCCGCCGAGCCAGCCTTTTTCCAATACCGCGACGTTGGTGATACCATGCACGGTGGCGAGGTAATAGGCTGTGGCCAGGCCGTGGCCGCCGGCGCCGACGATGACGACGTCATACTCCTTCTTCGGCTCCGGCGAGGACCACTGTTCCTCCCAGCCCTTGTGGCCGCGCATGGCCTCGCGGGCGATAGCGAATACCGAGTATTTCTTCAACGTTGCAGGCCTCGCAAATGGCGGCCGGGCAGATCAGCCAACCCCGGCGCGCGAGCTGTATCACTAGCGAAACCGCACTGCCAGCCTTGCGCTGTTTGCGACGGCGCTTGCCGTTTTGCGCCGTGACGAAAAAGAGGTATGCGACGTGACGGGCGATCAAACCAAATCCGAAGCACCTCGCGGGTATCGGGTGGCCCGCGCCGCCTCGATCTGCGACCAAGCATCCCGATTGCCGGCAAGGGCTGGCGCGAAGAAAAGGATGCAGAAAATGTTCGCACTTACCGACAAAGTCGCCATCGTCACCGGCGCCAGCTCCGGCATCGGCCGCGCCACGGCCAAGGTGTTTGCGGAGGAAGGCGCCAAGGTGGTCGTCGCAGCCCGCCGCCAGGCGGAGCTCGATGCGCTGGTTGCCGAAATCGAAGACGCCGACGGCACCGCCGTCGCTCTTGCCGGCGATGTCCGCGACGAAGCCTACGCAAAAGCCCTCGTCGACCTGGCGGTCGGGAAATTCGGCGGGCTCGACATCGCCTTCAACAATGCCGGCTCGGTCGGTAGGATGGGGCCGGTTTCGGAGCTGTCGCTGGAGGGCTGGCGCGAGACGCTCGATACCAATCTGACCAGCGCCTTTCTCGGCGCGAAATACCAGGTGCCGGCGATGATCGATCGCGGCGGCGGCTCGCTGATCTTCACCTCCACCTTCGTCGGCCACACCGTCGGCATGCCGGGCATGACCAGCTATGCCGCAAGCAAGGCCGGACTGATCGGGTTGACGCAGGTGCTGGCCGCCGAATATGGCGCCAAGGGCATTCGAGTCAACGCGCTGCTGCCGGGCGGCACCGACACGCCTTCGGCGACGTTCAAGACACCTGAATCGCGAGCCTTCGTCGAAAACCTGCATGCCTTGAAGCGCGTCGCCGAGCCTGAGGAGATCGCCCGCTCGGCGCTCTACCTGGCGTCCGACGCATCGAGCTTCACCACCGGCGCGGCGCTGTTCGCCGACGGCGGCGTCTCGATCACCCGGACGTGAGGGTTCGGAGGGCGCAACGCATGCCCGCCAGCCGAAATGTCGCGAACCGGCCCTTGATTTTTTCGGCGATTTGACGATTCCGTCTTCTCCTCGAAGACGGGTTGGAAACATGTTGCTGATCAGGACCTATATCGCTGCAAGCGCAATCGAAGGCGTCGGCGTGTTCGCCGCCGAGCCGGTCCGGAAAGGCGCGCAGATCTGGCGTCTCGATCCGGACTTCGACCGGCTGATCCCGATGGAAAAATACGAGACGGCGCCGCCGCACCTCAAGGAATTGCTCGACAGATATGCCTATCCCAGCCAGGACCGGCCGGGCTTCATGGTCTATGAGGTCGACAATGGCCGCTTCATGAACCATGCCGACAAGCCGAACACCGATTTTTCGCAATATGGCGGGGCCACCGCGACCCGCGATATCGCCGCCGGCGAGGAGATAACCTGCGACTACGGCGAGTTCTTCGAGGGTTTCGAGCAGCTCCACCTGGCCACGGCATAGCGGCGCCTATCTGGCCCAAGGCGAATTTTGTTCTTGCTTTGTGCCGGCAGCTATGCTACTAAATTGCCTATGGTGATGATTCACACCAGAGACCCGCCGCCGAGGCGGGTTTTTCGTTTCGGGATCGGCACCGCCTCTCAATCGGCTGTGGACAGCGCCCCTTGATTCTGCTATCAGCCGCCCCAATTCGTGGTGTAACGCGCCGCGGAGGCTTGCGGCTATGGCCGCTTGCCTGTTGATTTCAAACCGAAAGACAGGATTGCACGTGCAGGTACTCGTCCGCGACAACAATGTTGATCAGGCGCTTCGCGCGCTCAAGAAAAAGATGCAGCGCGAAGGCATCTTCCGCGAAATGAAGATGCGCGGACATTACGAGAAGCCTTCCGAGAAGCGCGCCCGTGAAAAGGCGGAAGCCGTGCGCCGCGCCCGCAAGCTGGCCCGCAAGCGCGCCCAGCGCGAAGGCCTGCTGCCAATGACGCCGCGTCCGGTCGCGGCCGGTGCTGCCGGTGCTGCCGGTGCCGGTGCTCCGCGTCCGCCGCGGTTCTGACGTCAATTTTTCGTCCTTTTCCAAGGATATCCAGGGTGGCGCGATGCGGAATCGCCGCCACCTTTTTGTTGTGATTTCGACCCGGTTCGAGAGGACCGGTTGGGAGAGATGCCGGTTCGGAGGGGGAACGGACCAGACGGCGCAGTAAGGACAGGGCAGACATGGACGCAATCACCGTAGAGCGCAGAACCGCGTGGCGCGGCCTCGCCCTGACGGCAGCCCTGCTCTCCGGGTTGACGCTTGCCGGCTGCCAGAGCGTTCCGACCGGCGAGTTCAACAACATCGACAAGGCGCAAGCCTCGACCGAGAACATTTCCTCACTGTCGGCGGTGATCCAGCGCAACCCCCAGGATCCGGAAGCCTACAACGTGCGCGGCTCGGCCTATGGCCGCGGCGGCCAGTACCAGGCGGCGCTGAAGGACTTCAACACCGCCATCCAGCTCAATCCGAATTTCTACCAGGCCTATTCCAACCGGGCGCTCATCCAGCGCTTCCTCGGTGATCAGGCAAGCGCGCTGGCCGACTACAACCGCTCGATCCAGATCAATTCCAACTACGACGCCGCCTATATCGGCCGCGGCAATCTCTACCGCAAGGCAGGCCGGGTCCAGGAGGCGTTCAACGATTTCCAGAAAGCGATCCAGCTCGACACGACCGACGCGCGCGCCTATCACAATCGCGGCCTGATCTACCAGAGCCAGGGCCAGCACGCCTTTGCCATCGAGGATTTCTCGACCGCCATTTCGCTGGCGCCGGATGCTTCCGAGCCTTACAACGGACGCGGCCTCTCCTACCTTGCCATGAACGACGAGGACAATGCCTTCGCCGACTTCAACATGGCCATCAAGCTCGACGGCAAGAACGCCGAGGCCTGGTCCAACCAGGCGCTGATCTACGAGCGGCGCGGCGACAAGGTCAGGGCCGCGAAGTCCTACCGCGAGGCAGTGCACCTCAATCCGAACTACCAACCGGCCAAGGACGGTCTGGCCCGCACCAGCGCCGGCTGACCGGGCCGGTTTATCGGGCCTCCGTTTCCGCACTCCGACAACCCTGCGTTTAGCCTTGCCTTGCTGGCGCCAAGTTTTCGGCGGAACGCTCGGCGTGGTCAGCCGTTGTTCAAAGCCATTTGGAAAGGACCCTCCCATGATCAAGCAACTTGCCTGTGCCGCCGCACTCGCCACGACCGTCGTTGCCGCTCCCGCCAGCGCCGGCAAGCTCCAGCTCGGCGTGCTCGACTGCACCATCGACGGTGGCACGGCCTATCTGGTCACCTCCAACAAGGGTGTTTCCTGTGTCTTTCGTCCGCATCGTGGCGGCCCACCCGAAGTCTATACCGGGGTAATTTCCAAGCTCGGCGTCGACGTCGGCCGGACGCATCAGGGCCAACTGGCATGGGCGGTTCTGGCGGCAACCCGCAACCACGATGAAGGCGATCTTGCCGGCAGCTACTATGGCGTGAATGCCGAGGCGAGCGTGGTCACCGGTGGCGGCGCCAACCTTTTGGTCGGCGGCCTCGGCAGCGCCTTTTCGCTGCAGCCGCTCAGTGTCCAGGCGCAGACCGGCGTCAATCTGGCGGTCGCCGTCACTTCGCTGGACTTGATCCATTCGTTCAAATAGCGGCGTAGCATGGCTCCCCGAGCAGCCGGGCAGCGTAGGTGTCGGCCTGCGAATAGCTGCCGAAAGCTCATGGATTCCGGCAGGCCCGCTCCGCAGAGGCCGCCCTGATGTTCAAAGTTGCAGCGCTCGAAGATCACGGCATGGATCCTAGGATCCATGCCGTTACCGTGACCGAAGATTGCGGCGATCCAATATTGCTTACATCTTCGGCCTGACTAAGATCTCGACATCTCGTGACTGTCTCGCGCCGCATGATCTTTGGCATCCGCCGCGCTAACGGCGATCAAAAAACCGCTTGAGCTCAACCGCAGTTGAGGTTTTACAAACCGCACGCGAACAAGGCGTGCATCGCGCCTGAAGTGCCAAAGATGCTCTGGCTCGGCAGGGAATTCGGGGGTGGACTTGACCAAAACAAGCACAAACAGGGTCGACTGGCGTGCGCTGTGGGCGAGCGGCGATCTGGCGCGCTTCTGCTTCATCAGCCTCGGCATCCTGTTGCACGCCACCAACGAAACGATGGTGGCAACGGTCATGCCGGCCATGGTCGGCGAGCTCGCCGGCGTGCAGCTGGTCGGCTGGTCGCTGGCGATCTACGAGCTCGGCGCCATCGTCGCAGGTGCTGCCGCCGGACGGCTGGTGAGCTATGTCGCGCTGCGCACCAACATGACGACCGCCGCCCTGCTCTATGCCGCCGGCGCGCTGGTCTGCGCCACCGCGCCTTCGATGCCGCTGTTCCTCTCCGGCCGCCTGATCGAAGGGCTTGGCGGTGGCGCGCTGGTGTCGCTGGCCTTCGTCTCGGTCGAGCGGCTGTTTGCCCGCGCGATCTGGCCGCAGCTTTTCGGCGTTATGTCGGCGATCTGGGGCGTCGCCGCCTTCAGCGGGCCGGTGCTCGGCGCGGTCATGACCGAATTGCTGTCCTGGCGCTGGGCCTTCGGCGTCTTCACCCTCGGCGGCACGGCTATGGCGCTGGCAAGCTTCCTCGTGCTCGATACACCTAAAGCAACAAGGCCGCAGGCGACCGGCGGGTCGGCGCCGCCCTTCCCGTTTGCGGCACTTGGCTGTCTTGCCGTCAGCGTCGTGCTGATCGCCACCGCCGGCGTCGACATCGCCCTGCTGCGCTCGTCGCTGCTGCTCACCCTCGGCATGATCGGCCTGGCGCTGTTCGTCTATATCGACGCGCTGAAGCCGCGCTCGCGGCTGTTCCCGTCGCGGCTGTTTTCATGGCGCTCGCCGGTCGGCGCGGGCATGACCATGGTCGCGGCGTTTTCGGTGGCGACCTGCTCGTTTGCGGTCTACGGGCCACTGCTCCTGACCAGCCTGCACGACATTCCGATCCTCACCACCGGCTACATCATCGCCGCCGAATCGATCGCCTGGTCGATCCTGTCGATCCTCGTCGCCAATGCCCCGCCGGAGCGCGAGCGGCTGATCATCGTCGGCGGGGCGCTGATGATCGCCACGGGCGTCGCGGGTTTCGCCTATACGGTGCCGGCGGGCTCGATCCCGTTGATCCTGCTTTGTGCCTTGCTGCAAGGCGGCGGTTTCGGCATCGCCTGGCCGTTTGTCACGCGTGTCATCGTGGCATCGGCCAAGGAAGGCGAGCAGACGATCGCCTCGGCCGCCGTGCCGACCATGCAGCGCATCGGCTATGCCGTGGGTGCTGCACTGACCGGCATCGTCGCCAACGCCAGCGGCTTTTCCGAAGGCCTGAACCGCGAGGCCGCGGCAAATGTCGCCGCCTGGCTGTTCCTCGCCTTCATCCCGCTCGGCATCCTGGGATGCCTTGCCGCCTTGCGGATTTCGGGCGCGAGCGACGACGCGCGGCTGGCGAAGCTGCCAATCTCCCCCACGAGAGGTGAGATCGGCTAAACACCCGAGGGGAGATCGCTAAACCACGACCGTCTTCAGCCGGCCGGCGATCAGTGCCGCGAGCCGCGTCGCCACCTCTTCCTTGCTCATCTCCGGCCATTCCTCGACGCCGGCCTTCGAGACGATCCGCACCTTGTTGCGGTCGCCGCCCATCACGCCCGGGGAACCATCTTCATGCGAGACATCATTGGCGACGATAAGATCGGCACCCTTTTTCGCAAGCTTGGCCTCGGCATTCCTGACCAGGTCCTGCGTCTCCGCGGCGAAACCGACCACCAGCATCGGCCGCTTTTTGTGATGCCCGACGCCGGCAAGAATATCGGGATTTTCCACCATCTGCAGCGCCGGCGGCCCCTCGCCCGCCACCTTCTTGATCTTTTCCCCGGCCGAACTTTGAGTGCGCCAGTCGGCGACAGCCGCGACGAACACTGCCGCGTCGGCCGGCAGCAGCTGTTCGACCGCATCCTTCATCTCGACGGCCGTTTCGACATGCAGCGTGGCGACGCCGGCCGGATCCGCAATGCCGACCGGACCGGAGACGAGACGCACGTCGGCGCCGAGCCTGGCCAGCGCCGCCGCGATGGCATGGCCCTGCTTGCCCGACGAACGGTTGGCGATGTAGCGCACCGGGTCGATCGGTTCATGCGTCGGCCCGGAAGTGACAATGATCTTCCTGCCCGCCAGCGGCTTTGGCCGACTGTCGAGCAGCGCCTCGATCGCGGCGACGATCTCCAGCGGCTCGGCCATGCGGCCCTCGCCCGCCTCGTTGCTTTCGGCCATCTCGCCCTTCGCCGGGCCGACGAATGCGACGCCGTCCTTACCCAGCATCGAGCGGTTGCGCCGGACCGCCGAGTGCGTCCACATTTTCGGGTTCATAGCCGGAGCCATCAAAACCTGCTTGTCGGTGGCGATGAGCACCGTCGAGGCAAGGTCGTTGGCGTGGCCGTTGGCGAGCTTTGCCATCAGGTCGGCGGTGGCCGGCGCCACGACCACAAGGTCGGCCTCGCGCGACAGCCTGATGTGGCCGATGTCGTGCTCGTCCTGCCGGTCGAACAGCTCGGTGAAGACATGATCGGCGGACAGTGCTCCGGCCGACAGCATGGTGACGAATTCCTGCGCCGCGGCGGTCATCACCACGCGCACCGAAGCACCGCGCTCGCGCAGCCGGCGGATCAGGTCGAGCGCCTTGTAGGCGGCGATACCGCCGCCGATGATCAGCAGGATGCGCTTGCCGGAGAGGGTCATGCCCGAGGCCAGTTCTTGTCCAATGTCATGCCGGCTTCAGCGCCGATTCGATGTCGGTATGGATGAAATCGTCACCCTTGAAAAGTAGCGGCAGGTTTCGGGTCTTGGCCAGGGCATAGGCGAAACAGTCGCCCATGTTGAGGTCAGCACGATGGCGGGATCCGCGACCGTACCGAGAGTAGGCAAGTCGTGCGACCTCGAGCTGCGCCAGATCAAAAGGAACGACCGTCAGTTCGAGGCGGTCGATGAGCACCTGAAGTTCGGCGGGGTTGATGCCACCGCTGGACCGGTTCGCCACACAATGTGCCTCCAGAAGTGTTGCAGTGCTTATCAGTACAGCAGATGAGGTGCCGAAAACATCGACGAATGCAGCCGCATCCGGCTCTGCGGCGATGATTGCGATTAACGCAGACGTATCAACTGCAACGGTCACAGAAGTCCCTCATCCCACATGTGATCAGTAAGCGCCTTGAGGTTAATGGGGTGTTCTGATTTCCGTCCGAGCGCCAAGATCTCGTCACGTGACGCTTTCAGCCGCCACTCCCCGTTCTGGAGCTTGCTCTCGGGGATCGTCACTTTGCGCAAGGCATCCCGCGCTTCCTGCTCCATCGAAACGCCGCGCGCGGCAGCGCGTTCGCGCAGCACCTGCTTCACTTCGTCATCAAGATTACGGATTGTGATAGTGCTCATAGCGTAGCTCCTCGCCGTTAACATAAGCGACAAGCAGCGTGCTTGCAATGACAGCACTGCTGTCATTGCAATCAGAGCAGCTTCCAAGCGATGTACACCAGCGTCAATGCGATTACCCACAGCGCGAGCCGGCCGGAGCGGGTGTAGCGCGCCTCGGCCTTGCCGATCGCGTGCGCGGTCCTTTCGTCGAAGCGCAGGCCGTGTTCGGCCATCAGGTCGATCTCGCGCGACAGCCGCTCGGTGCGGGCGGCGAGGTCCGGCGCCTGGCGGGCCAGCGCCAGCAGCGCGTTGGCGCCGTCGCGCGCATCGGCCAGCAAAGCGCGCGGGCCGAGATTGCGGGCAATCCAGCCGCTGACCACAGGTTCCGACGTCTTCCACATGTTGAAGGCCGGGTCGAGGGTGCGGGCGACGCCCTCGACAACGACCATGGTCTTCTGCAGCAGCACCAGCTCGGATCGCGTCGCCATGTCGAAGAGCTCGGTCACCTCGAACAGCAGCGTCAGCAGCTTGGCCATCGAGATGGTCTCGGCCGGCTGGCCGTGGATCGGTTCGCCGATCGCCCGGATCGCCTGGGCGAAAGCTGCGACATTGTGCTGGCGCGGCACGTAGCCAGCCTCGAAATGCACCTCGGCGACGCGCTGGTAATCGCGCGTGATGAAGCCGTAGAGGATTTCGGCGAGGAAGCGGCGCTCCTTCCTGCCGAGCCGGCCGGCAATGCCGAGATCGACGGCGACGATGGTGCCATCGGCCTCGACGAAGAGGTTGCCCGGATGCATGTCGGCATGGAAGAAACCGTCACGCAGCGTATGGCGCAGGAACGACTGGACCAGGTTGGCGGCAATCGCCTTCAGGTCGTGGCCGGCGGCGGCGAGGCCGGCAATATCGTTCAACTTGATGCCGTCGACCCATTCCATGGTCAGCACGTCGCGGCCGGTGCGCTCCCAGTCGACCGACGGCACGCGAAAGCCGGGATCGTCCTTGGTGTTCTCGCCGAGTTCCGAAAAAGCCGCCGCCTCCAGCCTCAAATCCATTTCGATCTTGGTGGTCTGGGCCAGCGTCTCCGTCACCTCGACCGGCCGCAGCCGGCGCGACGACGGGATATATTTTTCCTGCAGCCGGGCGGCGAGGAAATAGCTCTCGAGATCGCGAAAGAAGCGGCGGCGCACGCCCGGCCGGATGACCTTCACCGCCACCCGGGTAACGACGCCGTCCTGCAGGGTTTCGGCGGTATGGACCTGGGCGATCGAGGCGGCGGCGACGGCCTCGCCAAAACTGGCATAGAGCTCGCCGACCTTGCGTCCGAGCGAGGCCTCTATTGCCGCTATGGCTTCGGCCTTCGGAAATGTCTGCATCTTGTCCTGCAGCATGGCGAGATCGAGCGCTATGTCGTTGCCGACGACGTCCGGCCGCGTCGCCAGGAACTGGCCGAGCTTGACGTAGGATGGGCCGAGCCGCACGACCGCCTTGGCCAGCCGGTCGCCGCGCTCGTAGGCAAGCGCGCGGCGACGGGTGAACAGCCGGGCCATGCGCCAGCCGAATTTCGGCAGGCCGAAGAGTTCGTCGCCGGGCAACGCCGCGATGACACCCTCGCGGACCAGCACCCAGCCGGCCCGCACGAGCCTGAAACCAGCGCCTATGCTGCTCATGGCTGGCTTTGCCTTGCCGGTTTCCTGAACTGGCGAAAGGCACGTCGGGCTATGAAAATGCGGGCCAGCCTCAAAGCTTCCAGCCCGAATGAAGCGCGGCGATGCCGCCGGAATAGTTGCGGAATGAGGCGCGCTCGAAGCCCGCGCGCGAGATCATCGCCGCGAAATTCTGCTGATTGGGAAATTTGCGGATCGATTCGACCAGATAGGAGTAGGGCTCGCCGTCGCCGGTCACCGCCTTGCCGATCCGCGGGATGGCGTTGAACGACCATGCCTCATAGACCTTGTCGAGCAGCGGCATCTCGACCTCGGAAAATTCAAGGCAGAGAAAGCGCCCGCCAGGCTTCAGCACGCGATAGGCTTCGGCAAGCGCCACATCGATACGCGGCACGTTGCGGATGCCGAAAGCAATGGTGTAGGCATCGAAAGTAGCGTCGGCAAAAGGCAGTTCCTCGGCATTGGCCTCGACGAAATCGGTATTTGCCGACAGGCCCTTTTTCTCGGCTCGGTCGCGGCCGACGGCGAGCATCGAGCCGTTGATGTCGAGAACCGTTGCATGGGCATGCCTGCCGCTCGCCCCGACGATGCGGAAGGCGACGTCGCCGGTGCCGCCGGCAACGTCGAGAACGCGCCAGCCCGGCCGCTTCGGTGGATTGAGCCAGGCGACCATGGCGTCCTTCCACAACCGATGCAACCCGGCCGACATCAGGTCGTTCATCAGGTCGTAGCGGTTCGCCACCTTGTGGAAAACATCATTAACCAGGGGCTGCTTGTCGCCTGGCCCTACCCGCTTGAAACCATAGGAGGTTTCCATGCCGCCCGCAGCCGTGGTTCTTTCAACCGACATCGTTTTGATCCGCCATAAAATCGGCGGGACCATAGCCGATCGATGGTGCGGGCGCTATTGTTTAAGGCGCGGTGTTCGGCCGCGCTTCGAAGCAGGTTCCGGAAAAGCGTCGCACGGTTTTCCGACAAGAACCTGCGTCATAAGAAAAAGCCTGACGGGATAATTGAATGCCTTTGAAAGCAGAACTGCACTGCCACATCGAAGGGGCAGCGGCGCCTGAACTCGTCCTCCGCCAGGCCGAGAAATACGGCAGGGATGCCTCGCCCTACATCCGGGACGGCTCCTTCGCCTGGCACGATTTCACCTCCTTCCTCGCCGCCTACGACTTCTCCTCCGACCTGTTCCGCACCGAAGAAGATTATGCGCGGCTGGCCGATCACTACCTGACCAGCCTCGCCCGCGACGGCGCCATCTATTCCGAGGTTTTCACCTCGCCCGACCATGCCGGCAAGGCCGGGCTGTCGCCGAAGGCCTATACCGATGCGCTCGGCGAAGGCATGGCCCGCGCCAAGGCGAAGACCGGCATCGAAGGCCGCATGATCGTCACCGGCGTGCGCAATTTCGGTGTCGAATCGATCGAGCGGGCGGCGCGTTTCGCCGCCCGCAGCGGGCATCCGCTGGTCACCGGCTTCGGCGTCGCCGGCGACGAGCGGATTGGCGATTTGGAAGATTATGTCAGGGCCTTCGAGATCGCCCGCGAGGCCGGCCTCGGCATCACCGTGCACGCAGGCGAATTGATGGGCTGGGAGAGCGTCGAGGCGGCACTCGACCATATCCGCCCCTCTCGCATCGGCCACGGCGTGCGCGCCATCGAGAACCCCGATCTCGTGCGGCGCATCGCCGACGAAGGCGTCGTGCTCGAATGCTGCCCCGGCTCCAACATCGCCCTGAAAATCTTCGACAGCTTCGCCAACCATCCCTTTCCTGCTTTGAGGGCGGCGGGCTGCAAGGTGACGCTCAACTCCGACGACCCACCCTATTTCTGGACCTCGCTGAAGCGCGAATACGACATCGCCGCCGAACATTTTGCGATGGATGACAAGGCGCTCACCGCCGTCACCAGGACGGCCATCGAGGCAGCTTTCGTCGACAGGAAGACCAGGGCGGCGCTGCTGGGCAGGCTCGGCGCCAAGGGCAGGTGAATGGTGAATTGCGAGCCTGGCGCTTCGGTCCGTCAACCGCGAGTTTTTCCGCGCAACCAAGGACTCGCAAACCAGTTCACTATTCACTATTCACCATACACCATTCACTATTCACCTGCGCAGTTCGGAGAACACCATGAAGGGCGTCACCGTCGTCGACCATCCGCTTGTCCAGCACAAGCTGACCATCATGCGCAAGAAGGAAACCTCGACGGCCGGGTTCCGGCGGCTGCTGCGCGAGATCTCGCTACTGCTCGGCTATGAGGTCACCCGCAACCTCGAACTGACCACGACGACGATCGAGACGCCGATCGAGACGATGGAGGCGCCGACGCTGGAGGGCAAGAAACTCGTCTTCGCCTCCGTGCTGCGCGCCGGCAACGGCTTGCTCGAAGGCCTGCTCGATCTGGTGCCGGCGGCGCGTGTCGCCCATATCGGCCTCTACCGCGACCATGAGACGCTGGAAGCGGTCGAATATTTCTTCAAGGCGCCGGGCGACCTCGCCGACCGGCTGGTGATCGTCGTCGATCCGATGCTGGCGACCGCCAATTCGGCGATCGCGGCGATCGACAAGCTGAAAGGCCGCGGCGCCACCAACATCCGCTTCCTCTGCCTGTTGGCGGCACCAGAGGGCCTCGAGCGTTTTACCCAGGCGCATCCCGATGTTCCGGTCTTCACCGCTTCCATCGACCGCCAACTCAACGAGAAGGGCTACATCATGCCCGGCCTCGGCGATGCCGGCGACCGTATGTACGGCACCAAATAGGTCCGTTTACCGATTGTTTACGCAAACGGCTGGTTTCCGCATTCGTTAAAGCGGCAAACACCTTGTCGGACTAAGGATCGGCAACCACAAAGGCCGGTCCATGCTGCGCAAGCTTCTCATCCTTGGCGTGTTTGCCGGAACGTCGGCATCGCTGCCGATCGTCTATCAGTCGAATCCACAGACGATCGAGCGGCTGTTGAAATCCGCCATCGGAGCCAAGCCGGCCGACACCCAAACCGACCTGAACCTCGCCGCCGTCCCGGACAGGCCGGCGACGCCGCAGCCGCTCGGCCGCAAGGTCGTCGTCACCGCGGACGCGCGCGGGCATTTCATGTCGGTCTTCAAGTTGAACGGCCGCCAGATCGAAGGCATGATCGATACCGGTGCGACGCTCGTCGCCATCAACAGCTCGACCGCGCGCAGGATCGGCATCTCGCTCAATTCGACCGACTTCAGCCATCAGGTCAACACCGCCAACGGTGCGATCAAGGCCGCCGTGGTGACGATCGACCGCCTGCAGATCGGCAGGATCACCGTCGAGGGCGTCGAGGCCGTCGTACTCGACGACAGGGCGCTGCACACCAACCTGATCGGCATGAGCTTTCTGCAGCGGCTCGAAAAATATCAGGTCGAAGACGGCACGCTGCTGCTGGTTCAGTGACTATCAGCGCGGCAGGATCCGCCGGATGACGGTTTTCTCCGCGGCCGGTTTGGAAGTCCCGATCGTATAGGCCGAAAGCACGGCGGCCGCGGCCGCCTCGGCATCCCCGGCATTGCGGGCATGGACCAGCGCCAGCGCCTCGCCGGTCCGCACTTCAGCGCCGACCGGCAGCAGCCTGGTGACGCCGACGGCGTGATCGATCCTGTCGTCCGGCCGCGTCCGCCCGCCGCCAAGCCCGACCACGGCAAGCCCGATCTCGCGGGTTGCTATGCCGGTGACAAAGCCGTTCGCGCTCGCCTTGACGGCGAATTCCGTTGCCGCTTTCGGCAGATATTTTTCCGGATTCTCGATGAAATCGGCGGGACCGCCAAGTGCCGCCACCATGCGCGCGAAGATGGCAGCGGCGCGACCGCCGGCCAGCGTCTCGGCGGCGCGACGCAGGCCGTCCTGGTTGGACGGCACCAGGCCTGCCGATTGCAGCATCTCGGCGGCCAGCGCCAGCGTCACTTCCTCCAGCCGCCGGTCGCGGAAGCGGCCGGTGAGGAAGTCGACGGCGTTGCGCACCTCGACCGCATTGCCGGCAGCGGACGCCAGCGGCTCGTTCATGCCGGTGACCAGCGCCGAGGCCCTAAGGCCGGCGCCATTGGCGACGTCGACCAGGCTGTTGGCCAGCACCGTTGCATCGCGCGATTTCTCCATGAAAGCGCCGTTGCCGACCTTGACGTCGAGCACCAGCGAATTGATGCCGGCCGCCAGCTTCTTCGACAGGATCGAAGCGGTGATCAGCGGCACCGATTCCACCGTTCCCGTCACATCGCGGATGGCGTAGAGCCTGGCGTCGGCGGGTGCGAGGTCGGCGGTCTGGCCGATGATGGCGCAGCCGGTTTCGAGCACGGTCTTGCGGAAGCGTGCAACATCCGGCTGGCTGATGTAGCCGGGGATGGCATCCATCTTGTCCAGCGTGCCGCCGGTATGGCCGAGGCCCCTGCCGGAAATCATCGGCACATAGGCGCCGCAGGCAGCGACGATCGGTGCCAGCATCAAGGAGACATTGTCGCCGACGCCGCCCGTCGAATGCTTGTCGGTGACCGGGCCGGGCAGATCCGACCAGTCGAGCACATCGCCGGAATCGCGCATCGCCATAGTCAGCGCCACCACCTCGTCGCGGCTCATGCCGTTGAAGAACACCGCCATGGCGAAGGCGCCGACCTGCGCGTCGGTAACGGTGCGGGCGGTCAGGCCCTCGATGAAAGCCGATATCTCCTCAGCCGAGAGTTTTTGACCGTCGCGCTTGCGGCGGATGATTTCCTGGGGAAGCATCAGGCGTCTACCCTGTGCTCCGGAAGCCCGTCCGAAAAACACGCTGCAGAATGGTCGCCAGCCGCGCGCCGCCGACCGGCGCCATGTCCTTGGCCTCCTGGTGCGACAGCTCGGCTCCGGTCATGCCGGCGGCAAGGTTGGTGACGACCGAACAGGCTGCGACGCGCAGCCCGAGGAAGCGGGCGAGAATGACCTCCGGCACCGTCGACATGCCGACCGCGTTGGCGCCCATGATGCGAGCCATGCGGATCTCGGCCGGCGTCTCGAAGCATGGGCCGGAGAACCACATGTAGACGCCCTTGTGCAGCCTGGTACCGGTGGCCTTCGCGGCTTGCTCGATGGCGGAGCGGAGACCGGCGTCGTATGCTTCGGTCAGGCCGACGAAGCGGCGGTCGCTCGGCTCGCCGATCAGCGGGTTGGAGCCTGAGAAATTGATGTGGTCGGTGATCAGCATCACCGAGCCCGGGCCCATCCCGGGATCGACCGAACCGGCGGCGTTGGTGAGGATCAGCCTGGAGATGCCGAGGCCGGCGAGCACCTCGAGTGCAGGCCGCATCGCCGCCGCGTTGCCGTGCTCGTAATAGTGTGCGCGACCGGACAGCATCAGCACCGGCGTGCCGGCAAAGAGCCCCGCCACCACCTCGCCGGCATGGCCGCTGACGCCGCTTCTGGGGAAGCCCTGCAAGTCGGCATAGGAAATGCGCACCGCATCCTCGACCTTGTCGACAAGCCCGCCAAGCCCCGATCCCAGCACCAGCGCAGTGGTCGGCGCCAGCCCGTCCAGCCTTTCGACGAGGTGATCGAGTGCTTCCTTCATTTCAACACATCGCCCTGGAAGCCGTATGGCAGCAACTCGCCCATGGTCACGGTCTCGACCACGCCGCTATCATCGCAGAGATAGAACTTCGTTTCCGGCCGGCAGAATTCAGCCAGCCGCTGCCGGCAGCCGCCGCAGGGCGAGCATTTTGCCACGCGTTCGGCGATCACGGCGATTTCCGTAATCTTGCCGCCGCCACCCATGATGTAGTGGCCGAGCGCGGTGGTTTCGGCGCACCAGCCCTCCGGATAGGACGCGATCTCGACATTGGCGCCGGTGAAGACACGGCCGTCCTCGGTGCGCAACGCCGCGCCGACCGGAAATTTCGAATAGGGCGCATAGGCCTTGGCCATGGCGGCTTTCGCCGCTTCGAACAGATCACGAGCCATGATAAATCAGCGTTCCTTGACATAAGGCACGCCGCCGGCACGCGGCGGGATTGCCTTGCCGATGAAGCCTGCAAGCAGGATGACGGTCAGCACATAGGGCAGCGCCTGCATGAATTGCACCGGCACCTTGCCGATCAGCGGCAGCGGCGTGCCTTGCAGGCGGATCGACGCCGCGTCGAGGAAGCCGAACAGCAGGCAGGCGAACATGGCGTTGACCGGTTTCCATTTGGCGAAGATCAGCGCGGCCAGCGCGATGTAGCCCTTGCCGGCGGTCATGTCCTTCACGAAGCCGCCATTCTGCACCATCGACAGGTAGGCACCTGCAATGCCGGTGAGCACGCCGGTGCAGATCAGCGCCCGATAGCGCAGCCAGGCGACCGATATGCCGGCGGTATCGACCGCGGCCGGGTTCTCGCCGACGGCGCGCAGGCGCAAGCCGAAGCGGGTGCGGAACAGCACCCACCAGGTGAACGGCACGGCCAGGAAGGCGAGATAGACCAGCACTGAGTGGCCGGAGATGAGTTCCGAATAGATCGGCCCGAGGATCGGCACGCTCCTGAGCGCATCCGCGCCCGGCCAGATGATTGTCTCGAAGCGCTCGCCGGCGGCCAGCGCCGGCGTGCGCCCGCCTTGCTGGAACCAGGCCTGGCCGAGCATGATCGTCGATCCGGCGGCGATGAAATTGATCGCGACGCCGGAAACGATCTGGTTGCCGCGATGGGTGATCGAGGCAAAGCCATGGATCAGCGCGAAGGCGACCGAGATGAGTATGGCCATGCCGAGGCCGACATAAGCCGAGTGGAAGACCGAGGCGGCGGCGGCACCGGCGAAGGCGCCAACCAGCATCTTGCCTTCGAGCCCGATGTCGAAGACGCCGGCCCGCTCTGAATAGAGGCCGGCGAGGCAGGCGAGCAGCAAGGGGACCGACAGACGGATGGTCGAGTCCAGGACCTGTACGATGGCGTTGAAGAAATCCATCTCAGGCGCCCTTCCCCTTGACCGCTTCCATGCCGACCGATCTCGGGCTGAGCGAGGCGAACAGCGCCTGGACATAGGGCCGGAACATATGCTCGAGCGCGCCGGCGAACAGGATGACCAGGCCCTGGATGATGACGATCATGTCGCGGCTGATCGCCGGCATCTCGAAGGCGAGCTCGGCGCCGCCCTGGTAGAGCATGCCGAACAGGATTGCGGCAAGCACGATGCCGACCGGGTGCAGTCGCCCCATCAGCGCCACCGCGATGCCGACGAAACCGGCGCCCGAAACGAATTCGAGCGCGACATTGTGCTGGTCGCCCATCGTCGGGTTGAGCGCCATCATGCCGGCCAGCGCGCCCGAGATCATCATCGCAATGATGATGATGCGGATTTCCGAAATCCCGGCATAGCGCGCCGCTTTCGGGCTGTGGCCGTAGGTACGCATCTCGTAGCCGAGCTTGGTGCGCCAGATCAGGACCCACACCAGAAAGGCCATGGCCAGCGCCAGCAGCGAGCTGACGTTGAACGGCGCCGAACGGATTTTGGCGCCGAACAATTCGATGATCCAGTTGAGCTTCGGCAATTGTGCGCCTTCGAGGAAGGTGCGCGTCTGCGGCGCCATCGAGCCGGGCGGCTTCAGCATGCCCACCAGCGCATAGACCATGACGCTGGCGGCGATGAAATTGAACATGATGGTGGTGATGACGATGTGCGAGCCGCGCTTGGCCTGCAGATAGGCCGGGATCAGCGCCCACAGCGCGCCCATCGCCGCGGCGGCGATAATGGCGATCGGGAAGGTCAGCCACCAAGGCAGCACGCTGTCGAAGGCCAGGCAAACGATGCCGATGCCGAGACCGGCGAGATAGCCCTGGCCCTCGCCACCGATGTTGAACAGGCCGCAATGCGCCGCAACCGCCACCGACAGCCCGCTGAAGATGAAGGTGGTGGCATAGAAAAGCGTGAACGCGATGCCTTGGCCGCGACCGAAGGCACCCTCGACCAGGATGACCGCAGCACGCAGCGGGTTCTCGCCGACCAATATGACGACGAAACCGGCAACGACGAAGGCGACGAACAGATTGATCAGCGGGATCAGCACATAATCGGCCCAGGCCGGCAGCTTGGCATAGGGAGTGCTCATTCCGCGGCCTCCCGGTGCTCGACGCCGGCCATCAGCAGGCCGAGTTCGCCCTCGGTCGCGTCGGGGCCGCGCTCGCCGACGATGCGGCCGGCAAACATCACCAGAATGCGGTCGGAAAGCGAGCGGATCTCGTCGAGCTCGACCGAAACCACCAGCACCGCCTTGCCCTGGTCGCGCATCGCGATTAGGCGCTTGTGGATGAATTCGATGGCGCCGACATCGACGCCGCGCGTCGGCTGGCCGACGATCAGCACGCCGGGATCCTGCTCCATTTCCCGCGCCAGCACGATCTTCTGCTGGTTGCCGCCGGAGAAATTGGCGGTCTTGAGGCGGCAGTCCGCCGGTCGGATGTCGTATTTGACGATCTTGTCCCTGGCATCGTTACGGATGGCGTCGATGTCGAGAAACGGCCCCTTCAGATAGCGCTCGTCGTCCTGGTAGCCGAGGATCGAATTCTCGTTCTCCTCGAAGGCCAGCACCAGGCCGACATGATGGCGGTCCTCCGGCACATGGGCAAGGCCGCGCTCGCGCAGTTCACCGGGATCGGCGGCGCCGGTGAGGTCGATCGGCTTGCCGTCCAACGTGACCGAACCCGAAACGGCGCGCCTGATGCCGGAAATCGCCTCGAGCAGTTCGGATTGTCCGTTGCCGGCGACGCCGGCAATGCCGACGATCTCGCCGGCATGGATATCGAAGGAGACGTCGTCGACCATGGTGACGCCGCGGGAATCCTTGACCGTCAGGTTCTTGACCGCGAGCTTGACGCCGCCGGCCTTCGCCTCGCCTTTCTCGACGCGCAGCAGCACGCGCCGGCCGACCATCAGCTCGGCCAGCTCCTCGACCGTGGTCTTCCTGGTTTCGCGTGTCGCCACCATGGTGCCCTGGCGCATCACCGAGACCGTGTCGGTGATCGCCATGATCTCGCGCAGCTTGTGGGTGATCAGCACGATCGTCTTGCCCTGCTCCTTCAACTGCCTGAGGATGCGGAACAGATGGTCGGCTTCGGCCGGCGTCAGCACGCCGGTCGGCTCGTCGAGGATCAGGATCTCGGCGCCGCGATAGAGCGCCTTGAGGATTTCGACGCGCTGCTGCAGGCCGACCGGCAACTCCTCGATGATCGCGTCCGGATCGACTTCGAGCCCGTATTCGCGCTCGAGCCGCTCCAGCTCGGAACGCGCCTTGGCGATGCTTTTCTTCAGCAGCGCATCGCTTTCGGCGCCGAGAATGACATTTTCCAGCACCGAGAAATTGTCGACCAGCATGAAGTGCTGATGCACCATGCCGATGCCGAGCGCGATCGCATCGTTCGGTGTCTTGATCGATGCCGGCTGGCCGCCGACACGGATTTCGCCGCTGTCGGCCTGGTAGAAGCCGTAAAGGATCGACATCAGCGTCGACTTGCCGGCGCCGTTTTCGCCGACGATGCCATGGATGGTGCCGCGCGTAATTTCCAGATTGATGTCGCGGTTGGCGCGCACGGCGCCAAAGCTCTTGTCGATGCCGATCAGCTCGATTGCGGCTTGCGCCATGCAGCCTGTTCCCACTGTTATTTTTTTACCGCTTGGTCAAACGCCTAGCATGACGCCCAGTCTGTGCCAATTGGGTCTGTGCCAATTGGCCGGAGCACGGTTCACTCTCGACAAATCCCGTCATGCTTGTCAATTTCCAACGTGGCCGCACCCTGCACAATCGCCTGATCGAGGATTTCAAATGACCATGCCCGACGACCGGCTGACGACGCTGGAAATCCGCGCCGCCGAGCAGGAGAAGACCATCGAGGAACTGTCCGGCCAGATCGCCGAGCAGTGGAAGGTGATCGAGCGCATGCAGCGCAAGCTCGACGCGCTGGCCGAGCGCTTCCTGGCGCTGGAGGAACAGGCCGCACCCGACGTGCCGGTGACTAAGCCGCCGCACTGGTGAGCGGCCTGACAATGCAAAACCGCCGGGCTTTCACCCGGCGGCTCGTCAGCTCAGCAATGTCTGTCGATCAATACGGGCAGGCATTGTCCGACATGTAGTCGTGCACCTTGATGGTGCCGGCGATGATGTCGGCCTTGGCCTTTTCGACCGCTGCCTTCATCGCATCGTCGACAAGCGCCTTGTTGTTGTCGTCCATGGCGTAGTCGACGCCGCCTTCCTTGAGGCCGAGATCGTTGATGCCGGCCGTGAACTTGCCGTCCTTGGCATCCATGAAGGTGTTGTAGACGGCAACGTCGACACGCTTGACCATGGAGGTCAGCACCTTGCCGGGCTGCAAGCCGTTCTGGTTGGAATCGACACCGATGCCGAGCTTGCCCGCGTCGGCCGCCGCCTGCAGCACACCGACACCGGTGCCGCCAGCCGCAGCATAGATCACGTCGGCGCCCTGGTCGATCTGCGTCTTGGCGATCTCGCCGCCCTTGGCGGGATCGTTCCAGGCTGCGGGCGTATCGCCGGTCATGTTCTGGATGACGTCGGTGGCGCCGGCCGCTTTGGCGCCGCCGACAAAGCCGCAGCCGAATCTGCGGATCAGCGGAATATCCATGCCGCCGATAAAGCCGACCTTCTTCGACTTCGAAGCCATCGCCGCCATCACGCCGACGAGATAGGAGCCTTCCTGCTCTTTGTAGACGAGGGAGCGGACATTGGGCTTGTCGACGACCATGTCGATGATGGCGAATTTGGTCTCGGGGAATTCCGTGGCAATCTTGTCAAGCGCATCCGACCAGGAGAAGCCCGCCATGACGATCGGATTGCGGCCGTCCTCGGCGAAACGGCGCAGCGCCTGCTCGCGCTGGGTGGCGTTGCTGACCTCGAATTCCACATAGGGGATGCCGGTCTCGGTCTTGAACTTTTCGGCGCCGTGGAAGGACGCCTCGTTGAACGACTTGTCGAACTTGCCGCCGAGATCATAGAGAAGCGCGGGTTGAATGTCCGCGGCGAAGGCCGGAAGAACCATTGCAGCTGCGGCCATGAGGCCGAGTACGATACGTTTCATGTGATCCACACCCCTGTCGGTTATTTGTCCATTATGCACCGCATGCCGGCCCGGTTCTCCGGCAGGCATTCGGCGTCAGGCAGGAGTGTCTTCCTCCCGCTTCGGGCCAATCTGGCACGGCCCGAAACAAAATTCACGTGGAATTTTGACCCTTTGGAAAAGCGTGGCGCCCCCAAGCCGGGCCCCCCCCAAATAAATTGGGGAGGGGGGGCAAAAAAAGCCGGGGCCGCGGGCCGGATTGGGGCGGGGACGCCCGGTTGCGGGACGCCCCCAAAACCCGTGGGGGTGTTT